>JBEIPI010000011.1:0-43931 GCA_040377165.1 Bacteriovorax sp. | reverse complement strand
GTATCAAAAAAAATAGAAACAAATACAATGCTTGCTCCTAAAGTAGTTAAAAAGAAAATTGAATTAAATAATACTGTAATTGCCAAAAAAGAAACACCTAAGATCTCTGTAAAAAAAGAGTCAATATTTCCATCAGCGGAGGATCCTAGATTTTCAGATGTTTAATTACAACAATGACTAGTGGGGATGTATGACTAATGAAAATACTGAACTGGCCGGAAGATTTATTTGTTTTACTTTAGGAAATGAAAAATTTGCGATTCCATTGTCGCAGGTAAAAGAGGTTATTGGGAATATAGAGATTACGCCAGTGCCGCATTCACCAGACTACTATGAAGGTATCATGAATTTACGTGGACAGATCATTCCGGTAATTGATTTGCGAACGAAGTTGGCAATCAAAAAAGGTACTTCTAAGGAGATGACAATTATAATTCTCGATTTTGATTCTGAAACTCATTCTTTAGGTGTGATCGTTGATTCTGTCGATGCCGTAAATTCGTTTGAAGCTGAGGATATAAGTAAGATAGAGGAATCAGTTTTTTTCATGAAATCTGAATATGTCCTGGGCGTAGCCAAAAGTGAAAAAGGGTTAACGATGATTTTGCAGTTAAAAGCAGTCTTGCATGGAGTAGATTATCCTGCAGTAGAATCAGTAGTGGCAGAGGCTTCGTAAAGCAAGAAAGAGAATGGGGGTCGTGTTTTAAGAGAAAAAACCTGCTCCAGCTCAATAGTATAATTATTTGTCTAAGGCCTTTGAGGGATTGATAGCCCCACTTGAATAATCACTCTCAATCACTTTAGGTTTTGAACTGTCATAAACCGGCAGTTGTTTTGAGATCTCAGATGGCCTGTCTTTATTGATCTTCAAGTGCATTATTTCCACTGATTCTGGCGGGATTTTTTTGCATAGATGATTCTTTTCATGCTCATCTAATAATATCAGTGAGTCTTTAAGATTCTTGGTCCTGATTCCAAACGCCCTATCACCTCTAACCAGCTGGTAATTGTAAAACAGGTATTCATAGAAAATGTCACAGAATTCAGGTTCGAGCGGCTCGCATTCTTTCTCGGACACCATTTTATTGCTGAGATCTAGAATGTCCTTTAGTTCAGTAGAGCGTTGTCCTACAGGTTTTCCATCCTTGAATAACTGGTATTTGATATCATTTTCGCTATAGAGGATGTCGCATTTACTGGCGATGGCGGAATAAGCGAAAGTTGAGAATAGGAGCACAAAAGTGAGTTTCATACGATCTTGTCGGAGAATTTTTATTTTTCTTAAGTAGGTAAGTTTCAGAGTCTAAGGGTACCTAACTAAGTTTTTAATAGGGCAGGCGTGAAGTGCCTGCCTGGTCGCTTGTTATAGATTATTTTTTAAGCGGTCATTGTAATCGTTGTATTGAATTATGACTTTTACTTTGCCGTATCCTCTGCCAGTTTGCAGAGACATGGCACTGCCGTTAGAAGAAGTAAGTGAATGCTTTGAATCCCCTGTGAAGACAAGTCCATCATAGATGTCTTGCTCGCTTGCACCTGTTATTTGAAATTTAGCTCCGTAAATTGTCAACGGCCCAAAATCAATAAGCTCCTGTGGCTTTTTTCCTGCTGAAGCAATGATGATTTGTAGGCTTAGGCCATTTTCTAAGTAGCAGTTACGGCCACCAAGAATGTGTTTGTATCCTTCATCTTTTAAGGCCTGTAGAGCGTTTTTGTTGAGGTATTCTGCAGCGAAGGCGTTGTTTGAATCAAACTGATTGCCATTTCTATTTGTGATGTAAACTGCGGCCACATCACCACATTGTCCCTTTAGTTCGTCGGCTATGGCCGAAAAGCTTAATATTGCAAACAGGACAGCGATGAATGATTTTTTCATAATAACCTCGTTAATAATTCCTTTCATTGTATCACTCGAAGCGGGAGGATGAAGAAAGGCCGTAAAAAGAATATCCCTGTCAAATTAATAGACACTTGGAAGTCACAAAATTCAGCTGGGAAAGAGACAAGAAATAACCTATAACTATAGTCTATGGCATTAAAAGCAACAATTTATAAAGTCAGGCTCTCTGTCGCCAATCTAAATATTCATCATTACGAAGAATACAACCTGACCATCGCCAAACATCCTTCCGAGACAAACACCAGAATGATCTATCGCTTGTTGGCCTTTTCTCTTTTGTGTCAGGAAGGATTGGAATTCACCAAAGGGCTTGCGACTGATGAAGAGCCGGATTTATGGAAGATTAATTACGATGGGTCAATTGACCATTGGATTGAACTCGGAATCCCTGAAGAAAAGAGAGTGAGGCAGGCCTGTTCAAAAGCGAAGGAAGTTTCCATTTTTACTTATCACGGCAATCAGGCCTTGAATTGGTTTGAGTCCATTCGGCCACATATTAGAAGATTTGATCATTTGAATGTCACTCATCTTTCAATCGCTGATGGACATGACATTGAAGCATTGGTTGAAAAAACTATGAGTTTTGATATCAATATCGATCATAATGAACTGTGGCTCTCGACCGGGACTGACCGAACACATTTTCACTTTGAGAGTGTTATTAAGGCGAAATGAGTGTGGTGATACTAAAAAAGAAGCCCAGGTCTTAATTGACCTGAGCTCCTTTGGATTAATTATTTCTCAAGAAACAATACCTTTGATTTGCTCCAGCTGAAGTCGTTGACTTTAGACAGGATCATTTCGCCGGCATCACTGTAGTTCTGGGTGAAAGTGACAACCGTTGCAAACTCCGTTTTAGGTCCAGTCAGGATTGATCCGACTTTTGCACCTTCTGCTTTCAAGTCAACAGTAACATGAGTGAAGTTTCCATTTTCAACATACTCATACTTGATATTTGCTTTGTTGATAGTCTTATCGATCTCCACAATGTCTTTACGGGTGATCTTTAAAGTAAGCGCAGCTCTCTTTGGATCAACTTTTCCATTCAGGATAAATGTGAATGAGTGCTTCTTTAAAGTACCATCAATTCCTGGAGTAGATAGGTAAGCAAGGTCACGCTTCACATCGAGCATAAGCACTTTGTACCCAGCTTCGATATTGTTGACATCGTCGGCGTCTTTGGCCTTCACATCTTTTTTGACGAAGACCGCGGCCTTCGTTCCGTAGTTATAATACTCACCATCATTAGATTCAGCTTTAAGCTCTACGTTCCCTTTAGTGTCCAGGTCAACTGTGAATTCAGGTCCAAGGATTTCAGAAAGGGTCTTAAACTCAACCTTCACCGATGCCTTGTGGGTTTTTAGAAGTTTTTCCTGTGGAACCTGAATGACTTTTGTACATTCGTATTTTTCTTCTTTGTATTTAGTCTCCATTTTACAAACTTGTTCTTTGTAAGGAATGTTCTTACATTCTTCTTTTGCCGGGATCATTTCACATTTTGTCTGGTAGTTGTCTTCGCAGACTTCGCGCTGGCGAGGAACTTCATTACAAACCTGCTCACCTGGGATGGTCGTACATTCTTGTCTGGTTGTATCGTGGCAAACATACTCCTGACGTGGAACTTGTCTACACTCATAACGGCCAGGGACAGTGGTGCACTGCTGACGATTTACGTTCTCGCATACGCGCTCTGTTTTTGGAACCTGACGGCACTCCTGACGAGAAGGGCCTTGTGAGCATTCTCTTTCTTCGTAAGGAACTTGACGGCATTGTTGTTGCCCTGGTCTGTCTTCACAAACTTCTCTAGGTGGGATTTTTGTACAACGGTTTTCTCCATTTACGATACTACACTGAACATCCCCAGGAATTGTACGGCACTGACGGCCTCCTCCTGAAGTCGAACATTCTTGTCTGTAGCGAACAACCACTCGGCATTGTTGCTCACCTGGAACTGTTCTACATTCATTCTCATAACGGGTTTCATTGCGACATTGTTGTTCTGTCACGTTTCTGCATTCCTGACGATCAGGAGTTGTGCTGCACTCGTTTTCATATTTTGTTTCGTAGCCGCATTCTCTATCAGGAACCGTACGGCATTGTTGCCTGCTTGGAAGTCTGTGGCATTCAGTTTCCATTTGAGTTTCAGTGTGACAGATAGGGTTGTTGACTTGTTTACATTCTTCGTGGGCAGGGATGGTTTTGCATTCTTTCTTGTATTTTGTGACGTTTCTGCAAACATTCTCTTCGTAAGGAACTTTTTTTACACAAGTGTCTTTTACTTCCTGATCAACCATCTTGATTTCTTTAAGGTAGTTCTCCAGATTGAAAACTTCCTCAGGTTGTTTGTCATAGTTAAAAGTTTTGGATGTGTCGGCAAATAGGAAAGTGCTTTGAAGCAGACAGCAGAGTATGCTGGCCTTGATAAACCGGTTCATTTTATCCCCCCTCGAGATAATTTAAATAAAGTAAGTGGCGTAAAGCAAAGGTGAGGCCAAAAGAAATTTTTGTGAGAAGTGCATCAAGAGAATGAAACTTAATTGCAGAAGGAAATCATCAGGGCCAGACTGTCACTGATTAAAATAGTCAACTTGCACCGTTCGTTGCAGCAAGATCTCTATTGGTTCCAGAGCATTCTTTAAGTGTAACCATATGAAATAACAAGAAGCTCTTGGATAAAAATTCCTTACTGCTTTTGCCTGTTTTGCCGATAAGTTTCCCAATGGGAACCCCTAATTTTATCGCTTACAAATTCATACTTTTTTTTATCATTCTGGCATTGCCGGGGTTGGGAAGAAGCGAGCTTCGTGACGATGTCATGTTTTATGAATCGGTGCTGGGGTCTGTGAATAAAACCACGGGGCCTAACAGAACTTACGTCTGCGGGACTCTTGTCCATGAAGTAAAAAGTTGCTCTCAGCTTTTCAACCTTTTTGAAAGAGATAAAAGCACAGGTCTTTTTTTTGGAATGATCAGTGATTCTCCCTGGAACTCTTGCAAAAAATCTATCACTTCAGGAAAGGAAATCTCCCTAAAAGAATTAGAAAAAAAATTATCGGAAAATAGTAGAACTGCGCTGGGCCTAAGAAACGATTTTTTTTCTTCGAGAGTGGAGCAGTGTTTTTCCGCAGATAAAAAATTAAAGGCCGATGAATCAGACACCCAGAAAAAAATGATTGTGACAATGGGCTATGATTATTTAAACCGCCTTAAAAAAAGCACTGGCCAATTATCCGAGGAGATCAAAAGACTGAATTCGATTCTTGGCGAGCCGCTGGAGACAGGTCTTCCATGTGGGGAATTTTCCATGCCCCAGGATGCAAAAATCTGCCAGGACCTTAAAACTCAAAAGTGCAAATCAGCTGGAGAGCTGGCCTTATACACTAATACGCTTTATGAAAATGCGATCGAGCCAATCATTGCACTGAAAAAATCGCACAAAGAGCTTTCAGATAAATTCAGCAAGACCCGCACTTTGAGAAGACCGGAAAATCAAGAGGCCTTAAAAGATTTGACTAACAAGATTAAATCTATTGAGTCCCAGTTCCCAATTTTAAAAGGAAAAAGCTTAAGTTCCTTTATGTCCAGCGAGACTGAAGGAGGAAAGATTCCTTCGAGATCAAAAATAGAATCGGCCGTTAAATTACAATTAGTAGAAAACCGCGAGAATGTGGCCAAAAAGTTAAGTGAAAACGTGGATATGAATAATTGCATTGTCTACGGCGATGACAGCTTCTGCAAAAAGTTCAATGATAACTTCGAGCGCGTTCCGGCCCATGAGGACGTGTCTTTCTTTGAAAAAAACGGTGCAAACCGCTTAAAGAATCAGGCCGCAACAGAAATTTATAACACCAATCAATGCATGGACAATTTCAAAGGGCTGAAAAATGAGTTTAATTCATTTGCGGCCGATTTTTCGGTCAATGCTGTGTTTACTCTTTTAACTGGGGGAACAGGACTTCTGGCCAGAGCTGGAGGGCAAGGTGTGAAGGCCGCCGCTTTGGTTGGCCATAAGGCCATGCTGGTGGCAGATGTCGCCTTTTTAGGCAAAGGCGCTGATGAGGCAATTTCATTTTGTTCAAAAGAGTTAAATAAACTTGAATCTATTACTCCAGAAAAAGTGAGTTCATCGAATGTCTGCCCGGCACCTCTTTCAAGTCCGGAGCAGGTTTTAGTCGCAAACTATCAGGGGTGCGTGACCGGGGCAATGATGGCCTCAATGAATGCTCTGCCTTTTGTTCCGGCGGTGGCCACACGCTATCTTTTAAAAGTAAAAGGAGCGGCTTCTGAAGTAAGTGATTTGATGAAATTCAAAGCACCGAAGAAAGCTTTTGATCCGCATGATTTGAGATCAACGGGCACAGTTCTTCCAGCTGGAAAAGTACAGGATGCGACCGAGTTGTTTAAACGCGACGGTGTTTATGTTTACATTATCGATGACAAAGGCAATATGGTGATCTCTCATCGTACTCCTGATTTATCTGCCGGAGTAAAAGAAGGAGATCAATACCTGGGAACCCATAGAGGTTTGTATAATAAACTCAGCGAGAAGGGCAGTGCTGTTGTCACCTCGGCAGGAGAGATCAGAGTCGTTGGAGGAGTTCCGGTAAAGGTCTCTCCGCGCGCTGGAAGTTTTCACAATACGGCCGAAGAGGTTCTTGCCAGCATGAAAGTGGTCGCCACAGCAGAAGATAAAAAAATGATTGATATGCTTCTGGATGCTTACGCAAAAATTCCAGCTGCTGATAAAAAAGACCCTAACATGGTTGAAATGCTCATTGAAGATTTCATTGATCTTAATCCGGGAGCAGGAGCTATTTATGAAAAAATGAAAAAGCAACTTGTGGAATTAGCTGATAAACGACTCGCTCTGGTAAAAGAAGGAATGGAGTCGAGAGGACTAATGCCTAAGGAGACTGAAATCAAGTTCAGTCGAGATGTCGGAGGAGATGCTCACGTCGAAGGAAAGGCTGCGGCCATTGCTGAAATTAATTGCAGCAAAAATAAGAGCTGTGCAGGTCAGATGGAAGCTTATCAAAAAGTGGCGAGAAAGTTCCTCGATAAGTATAAAAGTGCAGATAAAATCGAAGACGCTCTTGTTGCCAAAATGAGGGCCAAAGAATATGAGGGATCGAGCAAAAGAGACCAGGTGTTTCGTTTCCTAAATCAGCGAAGCCCGCTCTTGTTTAAAGAAGGTCCAATCGAGTTCATTCAAAGCTCCAATCCCGCCGCGGTTGGGCTTTCTGCCGATGATGTTTTCAAATATATGGATGAGTGGAGTAAACAGTTCTAAGGTTTGTACCAGCATTTTGGTCTTTCAAGACCTAAGACTCCGTTGACCATAGTATCTAGCCTGCATTGGCCGTCAGGGTAGAAATCAGGTGCAGTATTCACCTTAGCGACTACTGATAAGTCAGGACGGTCGTAGAATGTGTCTTTGCCGTCTTCTTCGATTCTAAAAAACAATCTTTCATTTTCGAGTGTCTCAAATGAGCGGTAGCACATCTGAAGTTCTGCTGGTGTTTTTGAATACTGCCTGCATTTTGCATCGACAAAACCGTCAAGGGGAGCAGGAGTTCTTTTTACCGGCAGGTGTTTTAAGATTCTTTTTAAACAGACCTTAGTTGCGTAATAATCGGCCTGCCCTTCAGTTGAAACCAGGTAGCTTTCAACTTTATCTTTGAAAGGAGCTCCGCCAATGCCGTGGCCGAGTTCATGGCAAAGAGTATTAGCGATTCCTTCAATCGTCATGCCTTCTATTTTGGCATAACCACCGAAGAGAAAAATAAAGTGGGTTCTGATGCCATTTTCAGTGTGACTGCTGTAGGAAGCGTGGACGTTTGGAAGATTCCACCACATATCCGGGTTAGCACCGGGTGCTGTGTGATTGACTTTGAAAACTGATTTCTGAGAGGCCAGTTCCTGGTCGTATTCTTTGTGAAAGATCTCTACCAGACTTTTAAATTCACGAAGACTTACACTCGCCTGAGCTAGTGCTGAAGAAAAGAGGATAATTAGAAAAATGAAAAATCTCATTGGAGAGTTATACCGTAAAATCCTGAGAACTGGTTAAGGGGTATAATATTTACATTTTTGCTTAGTAGTAATTTTAATTAATTATGCCATAATTCTTAGTTTTTTGGTCGGTCATTTATGTTTTCTTTCTCCGATCGAACTGTTTTGATTCAATATTTTTTTCGAGAATCCGTTAAGCCTCTCAGCAACCTGAGAGGCACAAGTGAAATTGTCTGTTTTTTTAGTTCTATTGGCATTAACCATTTTTAGTTCTCTGGCCTTCGCTGGAGATAAAAAGCATTACGTCTTTTTAGTCCATGGCATTGGTGCAGGTGCCTCAACTTTTGGTGAAATGAAAGAGGCCCTTCAAAGCGAAGCGAGAGGTTTTGACCCTCATACTGATTGGCAGTTCATTAACTTCAATTATCAGACAGGCAATGATTCTAAAGACGTCATGGTCTTCGCTCGTGAGTTAGGTGATTTCATTACGGATGAATTCAGTAAGAATGGCGGTCTGCAATCCGATGACAAATTTTCGCTTGTGATGCATTCACAGGGGGGATTGATAGGTTTGAATTTTCTTTTAAAGTCCTTTAACAATGATAAAAGTTATCACCCGGAACTGCAGCATCACCTGGATGCGTTTGTCTCTATGGGAACTCCGTACTGGGGAGCAAAGATTGCGATCTTTGCCAACAGAATGATGCCGATTCTCTCTTACCTGAGAATTCCATTGTCCGAACGATTGGGTGATTACGAGCTTCGTGATATGGAGCTGGCCTCTGACTTTAGTGCACAAATGAGAGAGACTTTAATAAACCCTGACAATAGAGAGCTATTAGAGCGTATTAAGGGGCAAGGTCGTTTTCTGGTTTTTTCAGGAGTCACTGAAAGGCTTAATGTCCTGGCGCCTTTTGTGACTGGAAAAAACCGCTATGAAGACGACACCGCTGTGCCGATTCCTTCGTCGCGACTTGATTTTATTTATTACACTGATGCTAAAGATGCTCACATGAGAGATGTAAAAGAAGCGGATTTTAAAAAGACCGATTTCATCGACGATGACAATTATATTGTGGTCAACGCCTTCCATGCTTCTCCATTCCCACAAAAAGCAAAATTCCCGGGGATCGCCAAGGTTCCTGAGCGTTGCAGTGACATTAGTTATCTCGATTGCGATCATCCGACTTACCCGATGCTGGTGGAGCATCTGTTTGGTCTGGAGCGCAAGCCTGCTTTTGTCAGAGACTTGACGAGTTTTGCGATTGATTTAAAAATGAACACTCACGGGCACCAGATTGATAAAAAGAAAATGACCATTTCCTTTAAATCTCTAAGCACTGGGCTTAAGATCGATAAAGACGTTGAGCTTTATAATAAAGTTTCAAGGTGGAGTGATACAGGGGATTTCCGTATGTACCACACAGGGTATATCGACTCTAAAAAAACATCTTCAATCGTTGGGAAAGTGGAAATGACCATTTCAATTCCTGGGTTTAAAGCTAGAAAAGTGATTGTTCCGGTGAAGACCGCACTCAGCACCTTTGTTGAGCTCGATTTAGAAAAATGAAAGTTTCACCTCGCATGAAAGTTTTTATAGAAAAGGCCCTGCCTGGACTTCCTTTTTGGGATATCTGTTGTGATCATGGCCACATTGGAATGGGCGCAATAAAAAGTGGTGCTTTCAGTGAAGTTCACTTTGTTGATCAGGTACCGCACATTATGAAAAAACTTGAAGGAGAGGTGCTTCGCTATAATCAGGTGGATACTCCATACTTTCTTCACTGTCTACCCGCTGAAAGATTAGAGCAAAAGATTCTTGGAACTTTCCTGGTGGCCGGAGTCGGCGGACTTACCATTCGCAATATCGTAGGGCCCTTATTAGATACACACTTGATTGAATGCAAACGTCTTTTGCTGTCGCCACAAACTGATGAGAAAGTATTGGTGAGTTTTTTGGAATCAGAGAATTTAACTAAACATTATGAACTGAAAGAGAAAATTTCCATTCCTGAAGGCAAAAGATTCCGCTCTCTTTATATCCTCGATCTTAAACCTCGATAAAATCATCGTAGGAGTTTTCAATAAACTTAATCAAACCCACAATGCGATCCATTTCCAATGGCTTCTTTAAGAGATCCAATGCGCCTCTTTTTATCGCTTCTTCTCTGGTGATGTCGGCCTGACCAGTGACCAGGATAACGTAAGGTATGATCCGGTCGATTTTTCGGAGCTCATCAACCAGGAACAACCCACCACCATCCGGCATGCGGATGTCGCTGACGACAAACTCAATTTTTTTATCCTTAACAATTTGCAGGGCCTCTTTCCCATTGCTGGCCTCGATAGTCTCATAACCCTCAAGTTTTAAATACCCGCAGATCGCTTCTCTGATATCGATATCGTCGTCCACCACCAGGATTGATTTTCTTTCTTTAAGCAGGAGTTTTATGGTGAAACAGGTGTTCTGGTAATGGTCGTCGTAGTAAATCTCTCCGCCATGTCTGTTGATGATCTCATAGGCCATGCTGAGACCGAGACCACTTCCTTTTCCGACCTCTTTAGTGGTGAAGAAAGGCTGGAACATTTTCTCTACCACATGTTTTGGTATACCTTCCCCTGAATCAATAAAATGCAGGAAATACCATTTTTTGTTTTGAGAAGCATCGATCTTGATCCATTTGTTTTGCTTGTTTTCAAGAGCATCAAAAGAGTTGTTAAGTAGAATTAAAAAAACCTGGGAGAGTTGGATTTGATAGCAGTTTAGGTGAGTCTGAAAGTAGGGAGCTTCCAGGTCACAAATCAAGTCGATGTTGTGGTTTCTGAATTTTTCTTCACAAAGAGTCAGGATATTTTCAATTAGGGTCCTGATTACAGTGTCTTTCTTTTCCTCATGTGAAGCATCTTTGGAAATATTTTTTAGGCCTTGAATGACATTGCTGATACGGTCAACTGTTCCGATGATGGATTTTGTGTTTTTTAAGAAAAGTTCACTGTCAGGAATTCCTCTCTCAATCATTTTTTCTATTGTTTTAGTTTTTGTATGAATAACAGTCAGGGGGTTGTTGATTTCATGGGCAATCCCTCCGGCCATTTCACCCAGCGCTACCATTTTAGAGCTGGCAATGGCCGACATCTTCTGGACTTCGATCTTTTTTTGCTGCTCGCTGATCTTCTGTTCTTTTTCAAGATTCAAAAAACGGATTTTTTTAATCATCCGGTTAATGGAGTCTTCCAAGAGGTCTATCTCATCCTGAGATCGGCTGCGGCGTCGAATCTTCAGATATTTCTCTTCAACCGAGTTAAGATTGAAAGATTGAAAAAAGTCGACAATTTGTTGCAGGTTCTTGTTGATGTAATGGTGAAAGATTAAAAGAATAACCCAAGAGATCAAAAATGTTTTAACGAATTGAGCAAGGACAAAAAAGGCCAAACGCTTGTAGATATCTGTCTTTATATTTGCAGTTGAGGCAATAATGGACAATTCACCAAGAAATTCACCTTTTGTATTCTCTGCATATTTGTGGATAAGTGGAAAACTGTACTTTTTGAAGTCGGTGTTGTTATCCATATCAATATTTTGGTCTGGTTGCGTCTTTGTCACTATAATGTTGCCGTATGAATCTTTGATAGTTACGTTGATGATGTCCCTTATACTGATAATGCTTTCTGCCTGGACATTTAAATAACCGCGGTCCTCCTGCCATGAAGCAGTGATCATCGAAGGGACTATTGACTGGTTGATCTGCAGAATCTTTTTATCTAAGGCCGAGACGTTATCATTGTATTCTAATTTAAAGTGGAGAAAGACAACTATTGAGGTGAAGATTGTACTCACGGCAATCACCGCAAAGAGCATTTTTCGCTTGAGAGGTTTGAACCCTTTTTTTCTTTCTAAATCCTTCAGTACCTCTTCACTCATTAATTCACCTTTTGAAAGCAAGTGAGGAACACTAGAAATAGTTAATCACTTTAAATAAGTTAAAACAAGTTGATAGTGCAGACGCATTGCTTTTTGAATCTTGAGAATAAATTTATGTTTTAAAAAATCGCGAGTCATTTTTTGCAAAAACATGAATTTAGTTTTCTTGTGCGTAGTGAATCGTTCAAGTATGGTAATGACTTTTTGTGAATAATAAATTTAATTATTGTGAGCTGTTTTGACAGTCAATTTTTCTGAACTTATAAAAATCACAACTAAACCAGCGAGCATAATCTCGCTAATAATCTGAGGAGATTTTTATGAAAATGTTAACTGCAGTGATGACGATGATGCTTTCAATTTCAGCTTTCGCAGCTAATACGACAGTAACACATGGTTACTCTCAAGTATTAGGATCAATCAAACTTCACAACGCTTGCGTAACAGAGAGCGCAGTAAAATCAATCAACCCAGTGAGAGTTTGCACAAAGTTAGTTCCAGTGACTATCAATAATGGTGGTGAGATTGGTTCACATACAGAGTGGAGATGTGCTAACTGGGAAACAAAAAATCTTACTTACTCTCGTGCCTTCGAGCGCACGGTATGTCTGGTTCAGGCCCCAATCAACGAAGGCTCTCATGGTGAGTGTTTAAAGTATGGAACGGTTGATGATTTTCTTCCATCTACAATCAAGATCATGACAGTGACAAACCACGGAGAGGCCTCAAGTGAGAGAACTTCATGGTTTACTTTTCCGGCCTGTGAATAATAATTTCTTGCGGGAGCGAAAGCTCCCGCTTTTGAGGCCTTGAATGAATGAAGTAACATTCTCTGATTTCAAAGATTTTTTTAATTATCACATCAAAAAGATGGGCACTTCTTCTAATGGAGAAAAAGTCCTTACCTTAAACGAATTGTCCAAAAAAATAGGATACAAATCCTCAAGTCTACTTTCTATGATCTCGACCGGAAAGCGCCTCCCTTCTAGTGATATACTAGAAGTACTTTTTGAAGAATGGGGGATTGCTCAGGATGAAAGGCAGATCATAAGGCTGAGGCTTGATATCGAAAAGCGCATAAAGAAAAACCGTCCGGCCGCAGGGCTCATCGAAAAACTTGAAAAAATAGACCGGAAATCAAAATACAAAACCATCGATATTGCCGCTTTTAACTCCATAAGGGAGTGGTACAATCTCGTCTTGCATATGCTGGTGACAGCCCCGAACTTTAAAGAGGATTATACCCAGATCAGTTATCTTCTAAAAAGAAAAGTGACGCCTAGAGAAGTCAGGAGAGGAATTGAGACGCTAATAAAATCCGGAATGCTCAAGCGCAGGACTCTGACCGGCGAACTGATGAATTCTCAGGACGAAGCCCCGTTTGAAACCACTCATGATATTTTCAGTGAAGCAATCAGGGAGCATCACCGCGGAATGATCTCCAGGGCCCTTGAGTCTATTGATGAAGATGAGATCGGTGAAAGACATCTTAATGGACTTACATTGAAGTTCGATAGAGAAAGAAATGCTGAGGCCAAGAAATTTATTCTGGATTTCGTAAAAGATTTTAATGACCGCTTCTACGATCAGGATGCGGAAAATATATCTCAATTGAATGTGCAATTTTTCTCCCATACTGGTCAGCCGAGGACAATACAATGAAAGAATTCTTTTTAGCTATTTTCTTCATGAGTCTCTTTTATCATCCGTCTTTTGCTGGCAATGGCGGAGGCACAGTGGTGGGCAACGGAGCAGGTATTGTGGAGAGCGATTTTCAGGAAGCATACTCTAATCTTCCGAAAATTCTTAGCAGTTGTGAGCTATCGGTGTTTTGCCGGGTGGACGAAGAAGATCGCAGGATACTGGCGGAGATAAAAACTGTTGCCCTTAAGAATATGAAAAAGAAAGACAGGTTGGTTTTTATTTCAGAAAAAGAGCACCCGGGATTTTTTACAACGGGTAATTTTGAGAATCATAGGATCGCCAAAACCGGATTGAATGCAGATTCACCAATATTTATCAACAGGGACTTGCTTTACGGCCATGAAGGAAGGCCAGTGATCGGGTTTAGCGCGATGATAAGAATCCTGATTCATGAGATTGGGCACCAAAGTGGTGTGCTTTCTCATGAAGCGCTGGATATATTGGGAGCAAAACTAGGGGATTTCGCCGGACAAAATACTGCTATTTATAATTATCGAAGTGAGGAAGAAGACAGAGAAGTTTCTTTTTCAATCACCAACCTAGAGACACCGATTAGAGAAGTCGTCATTATATCGAGGACAAGTAATAAAAAAGCGGAGAACCTTTCAGAGGCCTTGGTTCGCGCTGTGGCCTGCCCTCAAAAGAGTCAGGTTTATGTTGGGGTAGAAGTTTCAAACTGCCATTATGTATTTGATGCCTCTGGAAGGCTTTCTTTTAAAGGGTGGGTGAAAGTGTACTGCAGCGATGCCAGTACAGGTAGTTCAATGAATTATCGGAGGGAAATGGAGGTGGAGTTGGATGAGAATTTGTCCCCTCTAGGCCTTTTCGTTTATTAGTATTCAGTTTGAATATTTATGATTCAAATCACGATGGGGTTAATATAAACGGAAGTTGTTGATATCAGTAGAAAAGCGGCAAATATCTAATACTGTTGTTTTTATGCATCATGAGATAATCCTAGAATTAGGTTAAAAAGTGCGGTATGACTGCCCATATGCCTAAAGACATTCTTATTCTATTCGGATTTTTTGCGATGTTTGTTTTCATTAACTTCGCAACTTATTTATTTCTTCATTGGAAGATGAAGGAGAAATTGTTCCGTGAACTTGCAGTCTATTGGCTTTTGGTGCTTATTGTTTTTACCATTGAAGGTGGTGTCCAAAGTGGAGAGCTTGCTTTAAGTGTTATCTTTATAGTGAATTTGCCGCCTATTTTTATCATGGCCAATTTCCTGATGAAATCTTACGGTCTGGCACTCAATCCAAAAAAATATATGGCCGCCTCATTGGTAGTTATATTAATGGCCATCTTTGGAAATCAATTTGATCTTCCATTTTTTGTTTTGGCCTTCCCAATCACTCTGGTTTCGGCTTTTCCGCTGATTCATGCCATCTATATAACTTTCGGAAAAAAACGAAAAGATGCCACCTTCGTGCAGAAATTTATGGCCGGAGTGGTTTTCACTTCAGGGATATTTTGTTGTTTTCATTATGCTGTCTCTCGCATGACTCCGGGAGCGGAACTGGTTGGTTTCGGAAGTGCTTTCCTTAATTACATCATCGCTTCAATCATTCTTCCAGTTTTTGCTATTCAAGAATTAAATCGCGAGAAGACTGAGAAGCTGGAGTCTTTGGTAAAAGAAAGAACAGCTGAATTGTATGCTTCAAAAATCCAGAAAGAGAAACTTCTTCGCGTGGTAGTTCACGATATCTCAAATGCTCTTCAAGTGCTTATCTTACAAACGAGTCGTCTATCAACTTCTGAAGATCCGAAGGTCGTAGAGGCTTCTCTGCGAATGATGAAGAACCTGGATTCAATCAGCGATCTTACAAAACATGTTAAGGAAATGGAGTATCTTCGTTCCAGTGGAGGAAAGCTTCACCCGGTTTCGATGGAAGAGTGTTTTTTGGAAATAAAAGAACTCTTCAGTGAGAGATTCGCACAGAAAAATGTCCGCCTGCAGTTTATTAACCGTGTCTCAAAAGACATTGTCATTAACGTAGACAAAGTCACTTTTATCCATTCTGTTGCATCGAATATTATCTCCAATGCGCTCAAATTCTCATACCCAAACTCAGAAGTTGTAGTGACAACTTACGAGGATAAAAATCACGTTCATTTTGAAGTCCAGGATTACGGAGTAGGAATGAGTGAGAAATTCCTGACAAATCTTTTTGAATTTGAAGCCTCGTTCACTACGCTGGGGACCAGCGGTGAACGAGGAACAGGGTTTGGTATGCCGTTAGTAAAAAATTACACCGAGATCTTTGGTGGGCGTGTCTCGGCCTTTTCAAGCCAGAACAAAGAAGCAAGCGGAACCCGTATCAAGGTAAGTCTGCCCGCTGTTGTCCACAGAGATCAGGCCACAAGCCTTAACTGAGAATACAATCTGCCATTGAGCCTCTCCCAGACAGCATCGACCTTTGAGTGATGAGGGTTCTGTTCGTAAACTTTTTGTACTTCCTCGTGAAAAAAACCTACCAGGTCGGCCGGTTCATCTTCGTGGTTTTTGCAGACAACGTTGAGTGCAAGGGGAGTCGCTCCGGCCTCGACTGACATGCGCCCCATACCTTTTTTCACTCTCATCGTTCCGGTCATCGCATCGGCATCACTTTCAAGAAAGCGTTTCATATTAAAACCTGAAAGGATGTATTTCCAGGGAATGTCTGACTTTCTATTTCTGAAATCTTTGGAGACAGTAAATTGGCTGCAGATTAAAATAGTGTCACCTTTTTGCCTAAGGCCTGTGAGCGCCTCGGGTGTCCAGGGATTAAAATAGGCGTCGAGTGCCGCTGTTTCATCACTCCAGTGAACTTCCTTGAAGAAAGTTACCGCAAAACATTTCCCTTCGTAGAAGAGAGCGAGCACTTCATCCTGTCTGGTGAACTCGTTGGAGTTGAGTTTCATCGAGCTTTGGTGTTCGCTGTGATAAAACTCATCCCAGGTCTCGTACCAGCAACGGAATGCCTTCTGATAAATTAGGCGAAGGTTTTCCGGGTTATGTTTTATATTGCCAAAAAGCAAATACACATCAATCTTGTCAAAATCGACAGTTTCAATATTGTTATCCATAAGTCCTCTTGGGCCTAAGCGATTCTTTTTAGTTTTTCTACCTGAATTGTGTCATTTATTTCTCTCATCATGAGATCAAAAGCACATGATGATTGAATTAAATTTTCGGTGATAATTTCCAGAGTAGGAGGAGCGAGGCCCGCAAGAAGTTTTTGTGCCTCTTCCACATGATGTGGGTCTTCTTCACCATGAACCAGGAGGAAAGTCGCGGCCTTTTTTCCGTAGAGGGCGGTGAGTTTTTTTGCAAGCGGTGGGCAAATATTTTGCGCAAGAACTTCAAGATAGAGGATGTAGCCCATCAGTGCCAGCGGATTTTTATGTTCGATTTTATAGTATTGTGATTCGTAAAAAAAACGAGTGGAATTGAGCTCCTTGAAATCCTCCACTGTGTAACCCAGGGCCTTTAAATCGTTGATGGCCAGGCGTTCATGATTGGCCTCTTCTCCTAGATGTTTCAGGAACCTTAAATGGAGTGGTTGCTGATTTTCATAATCAAGTCTTCCTGCGCTGGTGGCAAGCAGACGGGTGGAGTGCCTGACGTAATAGAAAGTTTGAGCTAGGTAGTTGGCATAAAATTCTTTATTGTCCCAAGGCATACTTTCGTAGGAGTTCTGAAGCAGACTAACGGACTGGTTTAAGGCCTGTTGGAGTTTTTGCATTCGAAGGTCCCCTTTGTGACGATTTTAGAATTAGGTAATGATACGTAGAAAGTCGTTATGGAATAAAGAAGTTTGTTTAGTCGCTATCTTTTCGGTTAGTTAGAAAAGAGGCATCTTAAAATGTACTCTAAGTACTGCCAATATAATTTGGTGGCCTAGGTGGATGTTTCAGGACAAAATTTATGTATGAATCAAAATTTAATCTATTTTCCATGCCTGGCACTATTACTTTTATCAGCGATTGTTTTGGTAAGAATGTTTCTTACCCGCGCGAGCGCTGTGAAAAAAGGAACAGTCGATTTCCGTTATTTCAAAACTTATAATGAGGCGAAAGATCTTCCGATTCCTATGCTTTTGGCCTCAAGAAATTTCACTAATCTTTTTGAAGTGCCGACGCTTTTTTATATGGTGTGCGCTTTTGCACTTATCACTCAAAATGTGGATGGCATCCTATTGTGGGAGGCCTGGTTGTATGTGGCCCTCCGTTATATCCATTCAGTTATCCATTTAACCAGCAATAAAATCATGCCTAGAATGAGCGTCTATGGATTTTCCTGGGTGGTTCTTCTGGCAATGGGAATTTCCCTTGGCTACAAAATCCTGTTGTCGGTTTAATTACTTCGTCGACTGCTCTCGGATTTTATTTCTTCCTTTAAGTACGAGCATCAGGCACATAAATGTGAAGAGTGCCGCGGCCATGTAAGGTGCGCCTGGGAGCGGGTAATGATCTTTTTGAGTAAAGAATGTAAAGAGCTCCGTGTAAAGCAGTGGCCCGATGATCGATGTCAGGCTGGTGATGGACATAAGTGTTCCCTGAAGCTCACCTTGCTCCTCAGTTGGAGTTCCTTTGGTGATCATCGACTGCAGTGACGGCATCACGATGCTGGTAAATAGCAGAAGTGATGTGGCCGCATATAACATCCACGATTTTGTCACCAGGGCATAAAGAAGAAAATTCGCCACTAAAACAATCGAACCGTAGATGACGGACTTAAGTTCTCCAATTTTTGGCGTGACTAATCTTGTGGTGTAACCCTGGCCGATACCAAACGCAATTCCTACTACTGTTAATGAAAGTCCGATATCGCGCGGGCTCCACTGAAATTTGTAATGGGTAAAGAGCGCCCAGATGCTCGGGTGAGACTGGCCGGCAAGGTTGATCAGGAAAAAGGCCCAGACCAGGATGGCCGCAGGGGAGTAAAAAAGGGCGGTGATAACCGACCTGATGGGGTTGAGTTGGGCGATGTTGATGGTCTTTTTTCTTTTTTCAGCAGGAAGTGATTCTGGCAGAACAAACAGACCGAAGAGAAAGTTCGAAAGCGACATTGTGGCCGCTACAATAAATGGAAGATTGTGTCCGTAAGAGCCTAAAAGCCCGCCGAGCGCAGGTCCGATCACAAACCCCACTCCAAAGGCCGCACCGATCATACCGAAATTGGTAGTGCGGTTTTCATCGGTCGAGACGTCGGCGATATAAGAGAAGGCCACAGTCATGCTTGCCCCGGTGAGACCTGAGATGACCCTTCCGATAAAGAGGATGGTTAAATTGGGCGCAAAGGCCATTAAGAGGTAATCAAGACCTGCTCCACAGAGAGCGACGAGCAGGATAGGGCGCCTGCCAAATCGGTCGGAGAGATAGCCCAATAAAGGGGAAGCAAAAAATAACATAAATGAGTACAGTGAGATGAAGTAGCCGTAATAAGTATTAACGAACATTTCATTTGAACCAAAACGTCTGATAACTTCAGGAAGAATAGGGATAACCAGTCCGATACCGATGGCATCAAGGAGAATGGTAACAAAAATAAATGTCATACGTGCTTGTGAATTTCTCATGTTATCTATTATGATGAAAAAATCTGCAGTTGTCAGTGGTTTTGAGGTCTATTTGAAACCACCCGAGGATTAACAATATTACATTTCCAGGAAAATTCTTACAAACGCCACTTTTTCGGGGAAATTTACGCTCGGGCCGTCGCCAATGTTATTTCTTCATTTTACTTTGTCGCGTTTTTATAAAAATGAAGAGGAGTGTTTATGAACAGTAAATTTGTCCATGTTAAGTATCTGGCGATTATTCTCTTAGGGGTAGTGATTTTACTGCTGGTCTCTTTCGATGCTTTTTCTGATGAAATTGATCTTGGAGGAAGCGATACGATGGTAATGAAGGCCTCACAAAGCATTACCAAAGAAGTTGTCACTTATGATCCATATGAAGGAACTTGTTATAGAGATATACAGATTGGTTCGCACACTGTTTGTTCTCCGGGAAGATCTGAAAGACGCTGCCGTAAAGTTCCAGGCGTCGGCGAAGAGTGCTGGGATGAAGTAACAGAGGAGATCTGTAGTGATGAACCAATTTATCGTTCTGAAGCCTATAGCTGTACTAAATACGCCAGAAGAATTGAGCATGTTCATGATTATTCTGTGGATGCGAAAATCGACGTCGTGAAGTCACTTCGCTCAAAAAACTTTGATTTGAATGGCTGCGCGCTTGGTGTGAACCTGGCCGCGACTTCTGAGGTGTTCTACGCTCGTTGTATGAATGCCATCGTAAAAGGTGAAGTGTTTAACCGCAAAGAAGTAATGAAGGGCAGAGATAAAGAAAGATCAATGAAGATTGAGTTGGATTTTTTCTCTATTGAGGGATTAAACGCACTAAAGCGCGGACTGAACTCTCTGGAGCATTCTGATGGAATTGTTTCATTTGTCACCGGGGATCTTTCGGAAGCAAGCAATTACAAATTATCGGTGAAACTGACAAGAAATCGTCTGCTTTTAAAAGATAAAGTGCTGCTTCTTCGCGAGTTAAAAAACTCAGACTACACAGCTGAGAAATTAGGCAATGGGATGGTTAAGATCACGTTGAATCTGGCTAAGATGGTAACTTTTGATTCAACTAAAAAACATACGCTGAACATTACATTGGCCGCGCTCAAGAGTGTCGATGTGAAAGGTGCCTTAAACACACCAACTCTAAGTAACTCATTGAGCGAATCAATTGTTATAAATGACTAAAATTTATTGAGTTTTTGGGCCTTTTTGGAGTGTAAATATTTCAAAGGGCCCATTCATTTTGATCAAAATGATAATTATCCGCTATAACCCTCTCCATGAAAAAGACATTGAAAATCGCCTTTGCCTTTCTTATCGCTCTAGCCGCCGGAGGAGAAATATCCGCTTCGGAATTTCCCAGTGGGCCGGAGACCAGCATCACTATGGGAAAACTTTGTGACAGGCCGGTAAAGTATCGCTATCCAGAGAAAATCGCCTACTGCGATCGCGATGTCAGTTATGAGACAAAAGAAATTATTATTAATGAGTACGACCAAAAGTTTGGTTACTCGATCGCGAAACTTCCAAGAGTTGATTTTAAAATCGATCATTTAATCCCTCTGTGTGCGGGTGGATCAAATGATGCTGTTAATCTTTGGCCGCAGCATAAGTCAGTGTATGAGATTACTGATCCGTTAGAGCCAGTTGTCTGCGCGAAAATGGCGCAGGGAAGACTAAAGCAAAAAGAGGCGATCGCCTTAATCATCGAAGCAAAAACTAATTTGGGTAAGACTCAAAAAATCCTGCAATACATTTCTCGTTTGTAGAAAAGTCTGGAGTTTTGATTCTGCTTTCTCTAAGATTGGTATCTGGTGCATTAATCCTGGATAATTATGTCTATAGTTAGTAGCGAATTTTTTCAAAGCTCTCCAGAGCTCCTGTGTGTATTTAATTTTTCAGGAGAGCTGGTGGCGGTTAACTCTTCATGGGAAAAGACTCTCGGCTATAGTGAAAAAGAATTGTTCAAGAATTGCAAAAGACTAGCGCATTCTGACGATGAAAAGACCATTTCACAGGAATTTAAAAAATTACTCGAAGACCCCACTTACAAGATTTATCGCATGCAGAGCCGACTGCTTCATCAAAATGGGCATCCATTATGGTTTGAATGGACGGCGACGGTTCTGGCCTCGGAAAAAAATATTCTTATCACCGCCAGAGAAATTGAAGATGTCAGTTTGAAAATCAGAGAGAAATCTCTTTACGAGTTGATCATCGAAAATGGAAACTACGGGACCTGGGACTGGGACCTGGAAACGAACAACGTTTATTTCAATGACCGTTGGTGTTCTTTGGTTGGTCTCGACGTAAAAAAAGTAAAACATGAGCTGGCCACATGGGACGCGCTCGCTCATCCAGATGATAAGGCCGGTGCTTATAAAGACATCAATGATCATTTGAGTGGCAAGACTTCTTACTACCGAAATGTGCACCGAATGAAACATGCCGACGGCCACTGGGTGTGGATTCTTGATCAGGGGAAAGTCGTTGAGTACAGAGACGGAAAACCGGTGAGATTTTCCGGCACTCACACTGACGTGACCTATTTAAAAGAGCTTGAAGAGGAGCGCGGTGTTCTCAACGACCGCTTCAAGTTAATCCTGGAAGCGATTAAGTTCGGTGTCTGGGAATGGGACCTGATAAGCAACGCCTTAGTATGGGATGAAAGTATGTATGAACTCTTTGGCGTGGCCAGAGGGGATTTCTCCGGTGATTATGAGGCCTGGGAAAAAACACTGCATCCGGAAGACAAGGAAAAAGCGGTGAGCACCCTGCTTGCGACTGTCAACACAGACGTGGATTTCGATACCAGCTTCAGAGTAGTACTCCCAAAAGGAGAAGTCCGCCATATCGCCGCCAAAGGATATGTGGAAAGGGATGAAGCTGGCAAGGCCCTTCGAGTGACAGGGATCAACTGGGATATCACCAAACGTGTTGAGCAGGATAAGATTTTTGAAACCATTTTGCATAATATCCCGATCATGATCACGTTCTATAACAGGAGCGGAAACATTGAGTGGATCAATCCTTACTGGACTGAGGTCCTGGGGTGGACACTTGATGACATGAAAAAAGTAGAAGAGATGGCGATTAATCTCTTCCCTTCAAAGGAAATGCAGGATGAGGCCGTAAAGTTCATGCTGGAAGCACCACCTGAATGGCGTGAGTTCACGCTGGTGAAAAAAGATGGTGAAACCACTCACACTACCTGGACGAATGTTAAATTGAATGACGGGCAGATTATCGGCATCGGTCAGGATATCGGCGAAAAAAGAAGGCAGGAAGAATTA
The DNA here is from genome assembly GCA_040377165.1 of Bacteriovorax sp. GTDB lineage: Bacteria > Bdellovibrionota > Bacteriovoracia > Bacteriovoracales > Bacteriovoracaceae > Bacteriovorax. The sequence continues at coordinate 21,536 of JBEIPI010000011.1, read as the reverse complement.
ATCAAGGATCAGCAGGCGAGAATGATCAGTTCGGCGAAACTTTCTTCACTAGGCGAGATGGCCAGCGGGATCGCTCACGAAATTAACAACCCTCTAGCGATCATCAAAGGAAAGGCCTATCAAATCCTGAAGAAGTTAGAAGCTCAGGATGTTGACGTTGATTTTTTAATCAAAGAAGTCTCAAAGATCGAACACAATAGCTTGAGGATTGTAAAAATCATCAAAGGTCTCAGAACTTTTTCCCGTCATGGTGAAGGAGATCCTTTTCAGGTTGTGCCATTTAAAACGATTCTCGACGATGTGCTTGAACTTTGTCACGAACGATTCAAGTATCAGGGCGTAGAGCTTTTAACTTCAGGAGCGCTGGAAGTAAATATCCGCTGTCAGGAAACTCAATTTGCTCAGGTTATTTTAAACCTGGTCAACAATGCTCACGATGCGGTCGTCAACATGAAGTCACCATGGGTTCATATTGATGTCACTGAATATAATGATTCTATTAGAATCAATGTCACCGATTCAGGTGGTGGTATTAGCGAAGAAGTTGCGCAAAAAATCATGCAACCTTTCTTCACCACCAAAGAAGTGGGAATGGGAACAGGTTTAGGTCTCTCCATTTCAAAAGGGATTGTGGAAATGCACGGCGGAAAATTATTTCTTGATAAAAATTGTCCGAATACTCGTTTTGTTATCGAAGTCCCTACGGTGAAAAATAGCTAAATTTCCCTTTTTCCCTTATGCTTTTATTAGGAAAAAAATCTTCTTAATAAGGGGCCATATATGAAATCACAAATTTTCTCTTCATTAGTTTTATTCACTCTTAGCACTTTTGCTTTTGCAGATGTGGCCCCACAGTCACAGGCGCCGGACTTTAAATTAAGTGATGTCGAAGGAAAGGAAAGAAGCTTGAGCGACTTCAAAGGAAAATGGGTCGTTTTAGAATGGTTTAATAAAGACTGCCCTTTTGTCCGTAAGCACTACGGAAGCTCTAATATGCAGAAGCTGCAGAAAACCTACACCGGCAAAGGTGTTATCTGGCTGACGATCAACTCATCAGCAAAAGGCAAGCAAGGTTACGAGGAAGCGGCGGAAGCAAAGGCCACAATTAAAAATCTTAATGCCAGTCAGTCTTACTTGCTTGCTGACAACAGCGGAAGCGTAGGAAAACTTTACGGAGCAAAAACAACTCCGCACATGTTTGTGATTTCACCAGAGCAGAAAGTAGTTTATGCCGGAGCTATTGATGACAACAGTTCACCGGATCCAATGGTGATTGAAAAATCAAAAAATTATGTGGCCTCTGCTCTTGATTCAGCAATGAACAATAAACCGGTTGCAGTGGCGGCTTCTAAGCCTTATGGATGCGCGGTAAAGTACTAGCGGTTAACTTTTTTTACGACGATAAAATAGTAGGCGCAGAAAGCGAGCATGCCGAAGCCGCCCATGATTGATGTCATGACTCTGGCGTCAGTGGCGTGGAATGAACTCACCATCGTTGAGGCCAGTGCCGCCAGTGAGAATTGGAGTGTACCGATTAAAGCGGATGCGCTGCCTGCGTGTTTTCCCTGATCCGAAAGTGCAGATGCTGTCGTGTTGGGGAAGACCATTCCGAGAAGCCCGATGTAGAAAAAGAGTGGAACTCCCACCACCAGAAAGTGGCCGCCGATATATCCTGAAGCAATCAAACAAAGAGCAAGCAGCATGATGATGAAAAAGACATTCTTCAGGATAGTCTTCAGCGAATGTTTGCTAACCATTCTGCCATTGATTTGTGAGCAGGTGATAAGTGCGAAGGCATTGGTGCCGAAAATAAGGCCGTAGTATTGAGAGGGAATGCCAAAATATTCGATGAATACAAAAGGAGAGCCTGTGATATAAGCGAACATCCCCGCTTGTGCTGCCCCTCCGGCCAGAGCGTAACCCAGGAATTTTTTGTCTTTTAGAATAAGAGTGTAGGTCTTTAAAATATTTTTGAATTCATAACCAGGATCGTCTTCTTTTGTTTCTTTGAGAAAAAAATGCATCCCTAATAATGAACAGAAGCTTGCGGCCGACATGAAATAAAAAAGCCAGTGCCAGTCTAAGTATTGAGTGATTGCTCCTCCGGCAATGGGAGCTAAGATGGGGGCGGCACCCATGATGAGCATGAGCGTGGAGAAAACCTTCGCCGAGTCCTGAGGAGGAAACATATCGCGCACGATGGCCCTTGAAATGACCATGCCGGCACAGGAGCCAAGCGATTGCAGAAATCTAAAGACGATAAGACTGTTTATGTCCTGGGCCTGGGCACATAAAAAAGAGGAAATGGTATAGATGATAAGGCCTGCGTAGAGTGGTTTTTTTCTTCCAAAACGATCGGAGAGTGGGCCGTAAATGACTTGTCCTGTGGCGAGTCCTAGAAAAAAGACCGCAAGTGTGAGTTCTACATTTGAGATGGAAGTGTTGAACTGGCGGGAGATTTCCGGAAAGGCCGGAAGATACATATCGATGGAAAGCGGTCCAAACGCCGTCACACTTCCGAGGATCAATAAGAGAGGCAAGTGTGACTTTAGCGGGCTGGACATAGTTTATTTGTAATCTTTTAAAAATTTATTGAGCAGAGCTGCGCCTTCAACAATCATTTTAGTGTCGCAGCTGAAAGCTAGTCTGATGGACTGACGGCTTTCATTTGAATCACCAAAACAACTTCCCGGTGCATTTCCGATTCCCTGTTGGGCCAGGTCTTCAGAGAGTTTCTCCACATCAATTCCCGGCTTCACTTTACACCAAAGATAAAAAGCGGCCTTCGGCACATAAGGAGTCAGGATATCCTGACCTTTTAGTGAATCGAGAAACAGGTTTCTTCTTTTTAAGTATTCGGCGTTCATCTCATTGTACCATTCTTCCGGAGTGTCCTTCACAGCGTGGATCGCGCCCCATTGAGAGATACTGTTGATCCCGTTGACCGTACAACGAAGAAGTTTTGCCGCTCTGTCATTAAAAAGCTCATTAGTAGAGGCGAAATAACCCAAACGCAGTCCGCTCATGGCGTATGATTTTGAGTAAGAGAAAACCGAGACCACTTTGTCGTAGTTCGGGATTAATGAAGCGATAGATGTATGAGTTCCACCATCGAACAGGATGTGTTCATAGGCTTCATCACTGATGAGCCACAGGTTATTTTTTACTGCGAGGTCGGCGATTTTTTTTAATTCATCCACCGGAATGATGGCACCGGTAGGGTTTTGAGGAGAGTTTAAAAAGATGACTTTCGTCTTCTTGGTGATGGCCGCCTCAATATCGCTTGCACGGTAAACATAGTTGTGTTCAGGTTTTAATTCGATCCCAATAGTTTTTGCTCCGGCCAGGCGGGCGTTTTCTACGGCCTCTGTCCACATCGGGTCCGGGACGATAACTTCATCACCTTCTTCCACGATACATTGATACGAGACATACAGAGCGTGCATGGCCCCATTGGTGATTGAGATATGGGCCGGTTTAACCGGGATTTTGTTTTGGTTGTTGAGTTTTTGAGCGAGTGTTTCTCTAAGTTCAGGAATGCCGTTGTTGGGAATGTAGTGGGTTTTGTTGGCCTCGAGTGCCTTCTCGATTCCTGCTTTCACATTCGGGTGAACATCGAAGCTTGGATCACCTGATTCGAAACGGTAGATCTTTTGACCGTCCTTCTGCGCTTTTAAAAGTTTTTCTCTAATAACAACGATCTTTCCCAGAGAGATATTATCCAGTCGGCTCATGAACTTCTCCTTTAATGGTTGGGTGTAGATGAATTTGGTCGGGTTTATTGTGCGCTCAAAATGACGCTTTTCCAATGGGAAAGTAAAAGAAAGTTGTTTTTTTCCGCCTGACAGAAATTGTAATTTTTTGTCATAATGATTGAGTGAATGTTAAAAAAATAACCATATCAATACTGTCAACTATCTTCATGACCACTGTGCACGCCGGGTGCATTGAGGGGAAAATCAAATACCAGCACCATGGAAAAGAAGTCATTAACAATGAAGGTTATTGTTACGACAATTCTATAAAGTTTTTGATCTCCAGTAAGGCCTGTGAAAAAAACAAGGTTTGCCAAAATAAGAATCTTGGAACTATTGAATTGAAGATGAGCGAAATTGCGGGAGAAACTGGCTCATTGGGATTTAAGATTTGTGAAAAATTCCACGGATCGCCTCAGATCATTGAATATTGGGCCGACAATAAATGGAACCCAAATAGCCGTTGTTTGTTTAGTGACGGGTCTTTTATCGATAACGCTTCATTGGCGCAGAAAGTGAAATATGTTGATTAAGTGTATTCTACTTATTTTGGTTTTTGTGAGCACTGAGCTGATCGCCGCTGATGTGTGCAGTAACATTAAATCAGGCGACAAGAGTACCAAGAGCGTGGATTTGTCGGGAGAGATGCCTCCGCTTAGAGACCAGGACAGCATTGGCTGGTGTTATGGTTTTGTGGCCGCGGATCTGATGGGCCATTACCTTTATAAAAATCCAAAGTCAGTAAAAGGGATTGTTAGAAAGCCAATGGACTTCAAGACTAAGGATTACAGTATTTCCGCTTTAGGGGTGGCGACACTTTATAATAAGGTGAAAAACCCGGATTACATGAAAAGCATCCGCGGAAAAAGCCTGGTTGATTTAAACAAAGAAAAGAAAAGAGTTGTGGCCGAGGCCGGAGGCCTAAATGAGGCCCTGGATATTATCAAAGATCATGGTTTTTGTTTTGAAAAAGACGCTTCCTCAGAGGATTACTCTTTCGTAGAAGACAGTCGTTGTGCTTTCAGGCACGAGTGCAAGATCACCGAGGTTCTCAATATCATTTACGAGTCTTCACAACCCAACGTGAGCTGCCAGGACCTCTCTAATATCGGCAGAATTTTTTCTGGGCTGAATTTCAAAACCATTAATGAAATCCTTACCAATTCTGAAAGGGAAAATGCCCTGACTCGTTTAGTGGAGGCGTCTTGTAAGCGCCAATTGAAAAGGCCAATTTTTTTTGGCGGGCCTAAAACAGTGAACTACAACGTTGAAGGTGGTCATAAGACTGAAGACATGATGAAGTCACTTGATAATCATCTCGACCGTGGCATTCCAGTGGGGGTGCTTTATTACTCTGACTTTTTAAATGGTGTGGACAGAAAATCTTCAAGACACGCTTCAAGTATTGTTGGTAAGCGCTTTAACCCACAAACCTGTGAAGTTGAGTATATTTTAAGAAATTCCTGGGGATATGGCTGCGGACATTACCAGAAAGAAAATCCTGGTTATAGTAAGTGCTTTAAGGAGTTGAGCACAACGGGAAGTCCACAGCAGTATTACGATAATCTTATGTCATGCCGAAAAAAATTTCCGCCGCTATTGCGAAATCCAAAAGTGGTCTGCGATGATTCGAACTCTCATGTCTATATTAGAAAAAGCGACATGCAGAAATACGTCTACGCTACAACTGCGATTGAAGAAGATGGGTTCAAATTTTAATAAATCGAAAAATTGCAGCGTTTCTTTAAAAAAGCATCGAATGCTTCATTGGAAATGAGCTTTTTATTAAAAAACACATTCCCGCCTTTTGAGTCGTCAGTGAACCACAATTCTTTCCCGGGAATCAGACAGTTTTTATATCCTTTCTTTTTTACAGTCACAATTTTGGAGGCCTGATTGCCTTTAAATCCCACCGGCCAGTCGGCCACAGCGCTGGCCTCAATCACCACACCTTTGCCGTTGTATTGAACATCCGGAGAGACTGCGACGCCGTTTGCGTTTTGTCTCAAGACACCTTCAGTAAGGACTCCGCTGATGATTTCTTTGGTTTTGCCGTTGTAGACAACTTCTTCTTTGGTTGGAAGGGTGACAATCACTAAGTCTTTTTCATTACTGGATTCATAACGAATGGCCGGCAGGATTTCTTTAGGGAAGAACATCATGATTTTTAAGTGAGCGTGGCTTTCATTTTCATCCGGTGAATCCCAAACCAAAAGACCCAGGTCTGACCTGGCCTGCCCTTCAAATTGAAATTCATATTCACGGCCGACTCCGAAACCTTCCATTGGAACAATTTTATTGATACCGGCATTCTGGAATTTAAAACTCTTGATGGAGTAATTGGCGTCCCTATCTACATTGAAGCAGACGTCCCAGCGAAGGTGGTCGCGGGTTCTGCAGCTGCTGGAATAGAGGGATTCGTCATTGGATTCACGCCATGGCGCTTGAATCAATGTCTCATCAAAATCGGCATACAAACTGGTTGAGAAAAACAATGAAAGAAAGACTAAAGACTTCATAACTATCCCGGGTGAAAGTTAGAAGTATTGTTGAATATAGTTTCGGGTTTTAAAAGGAAAAAAATCTATCAGAAGCGGGTTGCCTGAATGACTTTTCGCATTTTTTGCTGTGTTGAATACCATTCATTGGAAGGTTTTTGCCAGAAATTCTCAGCAGCTGGCCCCCAGTCAGAAAGTTGGGCCTTTAATTCGCCGTAACAATCGGCCTTATCTGAAGAGACCCAGCAACCAGTGATGCTGCTCTCAATTGCCTCCACGTAATCCTTAACCTGGGACATATTCATCTGCGCCGGGCGCTCGACTTTGTTGTAGCTTACTCGCCAGGTTCCGCTGTATTCCTCACGCTTCATGGTGCTTGGAGCTCGCCCTTTAAAGTCTTCCATGTAGAAATGGATGCTCTCACCATTATTTGCGACGATTCTCATGTCCATGACAGATTCTTTTTTATTCGACATGCAGTTGCCATAAAACACATACACTTTATCGTTTTTATAAACACAAGTCCTGTTTTGTCCGGAGCCTGGAAGCAGGTCGCGGCCGACAAATTTCAGCTCACCGGAATTTAAATCGGCGAGTGCAGCCTCAGGAGAGTAAGTTTGTTGCATGGAAGAGGGAATATTCGGTTTTGGCGGATCCGGAATTTGGGGAGGACAGTCCTCCTGAATTTGCGGAGGTGTCACTCCTTCACTAATAACAGTTTCAACCAGCTCGGCAGCATCTCTTACCACAGTCTCAGCAGGCTCGCGGATGGCCTCGGTGTCGCGGATAACAGTGGCGTCTGTTTTTCCTTCCGGCCTAACAGCTTCTGGCAGTATCTCTTTTTTGCTGGCCTTATCGACCAGCTTTAATGAGCGGTTGTCTTTATTATTGTACACCCAATAGCTTTGTCCTTTTTTAGGTCCGGAGGTCACGAGGATCTTCACCCCCGAATTCCCGGTTGGCTTACCGGACTTATCAGTGAAGTTTTTTACTTCAGTCACTGTTCCAGTGGTGCCTTTATTAAGCTTAGCGACGATATTCTTTTTGTATGTTTTTAAAAAATTAGTGCTGGAGCGGGCATTGAGGAAATCCGCCATGATTTCGATATCATCTCCGGCCTTAAAGCCGAGAAAAAGACTACAGAATAAGAGAGCGAATACGAGTGGTCGCTTTTTTGTCATACTAAATTGTACTAGGAAATGGGATTAATTGCACTAGATAGAGATAATTATACCGGAGTAAAAAGGTTATTTGAAAAAATGAAAACTACGCTAAAATATTAATTAAATTAGCCGTAAAGGTTTTATAATCGAATGAGTCGAACAAAATATAGATACTTACAGATCACAGATCAAGGAGTCTGCAAATGGAATTGATGCAATTATTTAAGCAAGGTGGCTTTATCATGTGGCCGCTACTAATTTTTTCAGTAGCTGTATGGACTGTTGCTATTCAAAAAATTTGGTTTCTAATGAACTTCAACAAACAAGCAAAGTTTTTCTACGATGAAGGAATGAGAATCATCCAGTCAAAACGTTTCAATGAAATGGAATGGCTATATAAAAATTGTCCTGAAATTATTGCTAAGCCTCACTCTGCAGTTTTTGAAGAAGCTTCTTCTGCTGAAGAATGGGAATCAAGAATGCAACGTCGTATGAATGAAACATCAATGGGCCTTAAGAAAAATATTTGGGTTCTTGGTACTGTTGCTTCATCTGCTCCATTCGTAGGATTATTTGGTACGGTTTGGGGGATCATGGGGTCGTTTAAAGAAATCGGAGCTGCCGGTAAAGCGGGATTTGCGATCGTATCTGCTTCAATTTCAGAAGCACTTATCGCGACAGCAGCAGGGATTCTGGTAGCGGTTGTTGCTCTTCTTTTTTACAACTACATTCTGGTAAAAATCGGAGAGTCTATGGCGATGTTCAGAAATGGTATTGGTGATCTAGCTGAGCACTTTAACTCTGCCAAAAAGTAAATATTAAACTGTAGGAGTGCCTTATGGCAATGAACGTAAATAACAACAATGACGGTGATGACAACATCATGGCGGAAGTAAACCTTACTCCGCTTATCGATATCATGCTCGTGCTTCTGATTATCTTCATGGTAACCAGTACAGCAGCACTTGAGTCTGGTCTTGATATTGAGTTGCCGAAAACGGCGATCACCAATGAGAAAAAGCAGGATGAGATTTTGATCATCACGCTTAATAAAGACGGAAAAGTTGCACTCCAAGGCAAGTATGTTGATGAAACAAAACTTGGTGAGGCCATGATTGCAAAACTTGCTGAACTAAAAACGGACTCGGTTATCCTTGAAGGTGACACACAGGCGTTCTTAGGTAAAGCGGTAGAGATCATGGATGTGGCAAAGAGTGCTGGAGCTAAAAACTTCTCGATTGCCGCTGAAGAAGACGCTTCAAGAAGACTTAAGTAATTTAAGCAGGAAAGAATCATGGGTGCACTTAAAAAAACGAAAATCACTCCCGGTGAAAGCAATATGGAAGCCGAGACAAAGCGCTTTAATAAACGCGCTTTCATCGGAAGTTTCATTATTCACTTGTTCTTCTTCTTGATTAAACTTCCTCATCTGGAAATGGTTCACAAATTGAAAGATGATCCAAAACTGATTCCAATTAAAATGGAACTAGTGACACCTCCTTCTAAAAGCAACATGGTGAAAAACACCGTGAAGGCCGCAGAGTCTGAAGTGGTGAAAACGCCTCCAGTGGAAGAGAAAGTTAAGAATGGAACGGATCGTGAGATTAAAAATTCGGACCGTCTTGGTGATAAAAACCAGAAGAAAGTCCAGGATGTTCAAAAAGGCGACCCTGCTTCAAAGAAAAGAGAGGCCTATAAACCGGGAACCGAAGTGAGAAAGACTCCACGAACAAGTGTAGGGTCTGGATCTGCGGCAAGCCAGGTGAAAGCAAAAGACAACAACACAGGTGGATCAGGGGATACATATCAAGGAATTGATATGACTAACGTAACTGACTCAATCAGAAAAAGTGGTCAAGGGCTAAAGCGTGTTGGTGCTAAAGGCGCTAAAGACGATGGCGGTGCTGGTTTCGGAACAGGCGGCGGTATTGGTAATGGTGTCGGTGGTGGAGGCGGTGACGGCTTTATTACAGGTTCACCAAACGGTACGGCGAACATCGCAAAAGTTGCAACTAACATCGGAAGCTTGACTGGTTCAGCGAAAGGGACAATCGATTCATCACGTGGATTTGATGGTCTTGCTCAGAAAGGATCAGTGATGGTGGCCGGAGTTCCGGTAGAAAAAGTTCAGCTTTCAGGAATTGACCCGAATGCCATCAGACAGATTCTTCGCGACAACATCGGTCTTTTCAGACACTGTTACCAGAAGGAATTGGATGTCATTAATAAGGCCGATTTCCAGGGGCAGATGACTTTAAAATTCTTCATTGTTCAGGGTGGACGAGTGGATAGACCTTCGGTTATTTCACCTGACATCCCAAATGATGAAGTCCGCAATTGTATGGTTAAGGTTTTAACAGATATTAAGTTTCCTTCGCCTCGCGCAGGAAGAGTAGAAGTTAGCCAGCCAATGTATCTTTACCCAAAACGTATGTAATAAAAATACCTATGAAAATGAAAAGGGCCTTCAGTTGAAGGCCCTTTTCATTTCAGTGCTCTCTACGTTTTCCGTAAAGCTTCTCAAAGAAATATTGGCGGAGCCTTCGATGAATTTTCTCATGCGACTGATCTCCTCATCACTGAGGGGAACCATCGATCCAATCTGCGCTACTTCATTAAAAAGCGTCATGTTCTCCTGCTTGGAAAGAATGTCCTTAAAGTTGTTCAGGAACTCTCTTTGCAGTGCCTGATCCAGTCCGCGGTCGATGAATAATAATCGACAGGGGATCTTGAAATCAGTGACTTTGATGCTTCTTACGTTGATATCCGGATCTTCATAAACACCCAAGGCCAGCTGACCCAGGTCACTCTTGGCCTTGGGTTTATCAACGATGTACGTGTGATGAATGATGGCCGCATCGATTGTTTTATTCCTCAGGTTTTCCAAAATCCAATTCGGCTCCTGGGCATTGTAGATCTTCTTGAATTTTAATCCCATCTCTGTCAGTTCAGGAAAAATATAATACATCGTGCGTTGAGCGCGTTTAGTTGTGCCGATGGTTTTTCCTTGAAGCTGTTTTAAGGTTTTTATCGGAGAGTTTTTTAGGACATCAACTTGTGTTTCAGCAATACATTCATTAGTTGGATCGGGAGAGATGGCCATGACTGGAGTGACATTAACATTCATAGAAATAATCCTGAAGATTTGTCCTACATTGGAGACACCGGCATCCAGCCTCATTCCTTCCGTGGCCGCATCTATCAGGCGCTTTTGCACCAGATTGATTTTAACATTGACGTTTTTTGTGGTCAGTAATGCTTCCATTGCCGGAACAGATTGTCGTGCGGTATCAGAGATAAAAGGTGACTCAAGAAAGAGGTGAATGGTCTTTTGAGAGGGTTTTTTGGCGAAATAAATTCCTGTACCTAATAAAGCAACCGCACTAAGAATCAGACTGACTTTAATATGATTTTTCATTTCATTCCCCAATAAAAGCCTTGTTTCGGACAATACGCTCCATTATAATTTTTGTAGAGAGCTTAATCAATTTTTTATTCTTGACCAGATGTGCGAGAGGGCCATGAAAAAGGGTTATTCATTAGTTGAAATTATGGTGGTCCTGGCGGCCTTGGCAGGAGTTGCTTTGCTTGTCACAAAAATCGGGCAGAACAGCCAGAGCATTCAAAATGAAGCTGTGGTAATGAATGACTATAATGAATTAGTCAGAGAGACCCATTTTCTTATGGGGAATCCTGGCTCCTGCAAAATCAGTCTGGAGGGGACTATTTTCTCCACGCAGGATTACAGCAAAGAAATCACGGCAGTGGAGCTCTGGCAGGCCGACTCACGTGGTATGGCGAGAAAGAAAAAACTGATTTCACGAAATGAGAAGTTTAAAGGTCTTATGATTGAAAATGTCACGCTTAAAATCGATGAGCCTAACCTGAACACGTTTCCAGATGGAGCTCTGATCAGGACAACGGCTAGCTTAAAAGTGACTTTGAAAAAAGAAAAAGTTAAAAATCAGCTAAATGATATTGAACATAACTTCAACCTGAATTTTTTCTATAATGCCACAAAAAAAGAAGGCGTCATCGCCGACTGCGGATTAAATCCCACCGATGACAAACAGGCCAGCGTGTGGTGTGGGAGCCTGGTTAACCCATGCGGGAGTGAGCAGGCAGAAGTGGTCGCGATAGGCAGATACCAGAATGGAAAGTTTACCGGGATTTTTCAGCCACAACGAGAGACAACAGAAAAATTCTGTCTTGGTGCTAAAAATCACGATGCCTCTTTCAGAAGATGTGAATAATGATCAGAAGTTTAGGTCGGTTTGCTCACTATTTGAATGAGTCCAGAAAAGATTTTCAGTCGAGTTCAAAAATTTACTCACTTTATATTGTCTTCTTTATCATGATTTCAATTGTGCAGACGATTGCCGACACTTATATTCCGCAGAAGCAGTGGTGGCCGAGAGTGCTGTCGCAGTTTCTTTTCTCTGGTATTCCCATCCTGGTTTTAAGCAAGATTCTCTACATAGTGAAAGTGCGTATGGATGGAACCGCTGAATATAAGGAAGTCCTGGCCAAGAACATTCTTTACAGCAGTTATTACTTTTGTATGGCGATGCTTGCGGCGCTGATCTACCCACTTAGTGTTTTACTCATGCTGGAGATCAATTTCACAGATAATGTGACAGCGCTTATTTTAGGAATGCCGCTTCTGGCGCCATTTTTTTATGTGGTGATGTTTTATTCTCTCTCTCCATTGGTGGCGGTTTTTGAAGAGAGGGGACCGGTGGAGACTTTCAAAAGAAGCCGCGAATTAACCAGAAAAGACATCCTGCTGGTTTTCATCAATCATCTTTGCGCGCTGGTTATCCCGAGCCTTTTTGGCCTGGTGTTGTATGTGGCCGACCTAAAATGGAAATTCGGTCTCAGGGTCTTGCTCTCAATTCCAGAGGCGATACTCACCATCGTGTTTCTTTTGACCACAATAAAAATTTACACTTATTTAAGTGAAGTCGAAGATTAAAAATTTAATCCGGTAATGATCTTAAACTCTTTTTCGCTGACCGGGTTAATGGAGAGGCGTGAGCCTTTTTGCACCAATGGCATCTTCTCCAGGCCTTTGGTCGCTTTAAGCGTGCTCAGAGTGACAACCTCGTCATATCTCTCTACGAATTCCACTTCAACCATAAACCAGCGCGGCTCATCTTTGGTCGCTTTTGGATCGTAGTATTCGCTATTAGCGTCGAATTGACTGGGGTCGGGGTGTGAGGTTTTAGAGACGCGGGCAAGGCCTGCAACACCGGGGATTTCACAGCTGGAGTGGTAGAATAAAACCAGGTCTCCCAGCTTCATATCATCTCTCATATAATTCCTGGCCTGATAATTTCGAACTCCGTCCCAACCTGATTTTTTTTTCTTTTTAAGATCGTCGATAGAGAAGACATCAGGTTCACTTTTCATCAGCCAGTAGTTCATGTTCAGGGGCTCCAGTCTTTGAGGGAATATTTGTTGATTATCTTAGCGATAGTTCCGTCCTTTCTCAATTCCTCAATGCCCTCTGTAAGTATTTTTGCGAATTCTTTGGAGCGTGGATTCTTGGGAGAGAAGCCGATATAGAGAGGATCGCCTTCTGTGCAGCCGGCCTCCTCATATTTATCGCGTATTTTTTTGGATTCAGTCAGGTAATTAAACACAAAAGGGTTTTCCACTAGTGTGTCGATCTTTTTCTCGTCGAGATTTTTTAAGTTCGCCTGTAGAGGCGAAGAACCCTGTCCTTTTACTACCTGTTCGGGATGATCGCGAAAGAACATATAAAGCTCAGGCGAGTAAGCGTAGGATTCAACAATTCCGATTTTTCGGCCTTTTAAATTTTTTACATCCAGAAACTCCCAAGGGTCTCGGCTTCTAACGTAAAAGCACTCTTTGTTGCTTCCCATGCTTTTTTCCGGATAGATGAAGTCCGGCGCATCAGCAATCGTCGTCGCAACAATGGCAGTGGCCTTCCCTTTTCTTACTTCATCGATGGAGTTGGTCCAGGTGTCGACTTTGTAATCGATATTATGTCCTTTGCGCTCGAAAGCGAGTTTGGCCACTTCGATCATATAACCTTGCTCTTTCGTCTGTGCCGACGTCGGGTCGCAATTAAAAGGGCACCATCTGTCGGCCGTAAGTATGATTGTTTCAGCGCAAAGGTTAGCTGTGGAAGCAATGAAAAAAATCAGGAAGAGTTTTTTCATATCTAAAGCAGGTTCAACTTTTTCAAGTTGGTGGTTTTGAGTTCTTCTGTGGATATTTTCGGTAGCTCAATCACATTGCTTTTTTGTTCTTTGGTTTCCGCTTTTGCTTTTTTCTTTTTCTTTGATTTTCCGTCCTGGCCGTTGCCCTCAAGCTGCAGGTCCAGGTCGACGTTATTTTGTTCTGAAGCGGCCACTGCAGACTCATTGAGTGTGGTTTTTACCCCGGCATTGTTGAGGCGTGTTTCACTCATGAAGTTTTTAAGTAGTGGGAGTTTGTTGTCGATGTTCATAATTCACTATTATAGAGCACTTTTTATTTATAGTGAGTAATTAGATTCAATCTCTTTAATTACAGCCATTTATGATGATTTCTTGATCGTGAATTTATGCTTTTTTGGCCACTTTTATGGGCTCTACTTATTTTTGCAGAGGTAGGCAGAAGAGAGCATCTTTTTGAGCAACGGCTGCTAAGTAGCGTCCTTGGCGTCCTCCATCTTTAAAGATGAGAGTGTTTAGTAACTTTATTTTTTCTTTATGCTTTTCAACATAAAAAGTGCAGGCATCAAGTCTTAAGTTCCACGTCGCTTCGTTTACTACGGCCCTAGGGTCTTTCTTGTTGTGCTCAATTGTGGTGAGATTACAACTTCCATATTTGGAGTTTTTATAGAAGAGACCTAAGCTTGGATTTTTTTCATCAAGAACTGAGAGCTCCAAGTTGAGCTCTGAATTAAGTATACAATTATAATTATAAACTTCTCTGGCGTGAGAAGAGGTGATGAAAAGTGCAAAGAATAAGAAAATTTTCATAAGTACACCTTTATTTTTTTGGACGACAATAGCTGATCGAGTGACTTGCACAATGAATGTTTCCATTTCCGATATGAGCATATTCCCATGTTGGTATAAAATCATGCTTTAATTTTCTTTTTTCCATTTCATCTTTTAGGTAAAGATTAAAAGCATTATTGCCAGTGTCTGGAAAAGTCACAGTTTTGTTCATCAGTACAGAATTAGTCGGGTTAGGTAAAAAAGAATTACCAGCACCCGGCTTGATTAGTTCAAGACTTTTTGTCTTTGAGTCAGTGTAGCTCAAGCCACCATAAAAAATATTAGGGACTTCCAGCTCATCGTAATATGATTTGCATTGTGGAAGACGAGAAAGAATTTTTTCTCTGATAAGCGCACGGTCTCTATCGATAGAAATCTGTATGGCCTCATTATATTCTGAAAAATTAGGATCAGCTTCCATAACTTCTTTCATTTCAAAATTTGAAACTGAATCTAGGTTATTTACGCAATTATTTAACAAATCTGAATGTGACCTGTTTTGGTTTATCGTAAATTGAGAGCTGTCAGCATAAGCTGAGTTACCAAAAAAGAGTTTAATGAGAACACTTCTGGAGCTGCTTGGGAGACTTTTGACTCTTGCTGGGTTTTTCAGAACGGCATTGTGAATATAAAAACAAATGGCCCTATTGGGCCCCCAGTTCTGATTTGAGCGGCTAAGTTTAACTTCGTTTAGGTCTTTTTCCCCATTGTTCACATCTAGATCGACAAAGGGGATTTGTCCTCTTTGTGGATGAGACATAATTTCCAGCGCTTTTCTGGGGCTTGCAGACATCAGAGAAAATTCACATTCTTTTGGGCGTCCATCATTAAAATTAGTCGGAATGATTTTGAAAATCTCATCAACATGCCCAACTAAAAGCCAGGAAGTTTGGAGCTGGATTATGTTTTCTTCTTTACCACAAAACTGTTTGGTAAATTCTTTTCCAGCGTTGTCTCCAACCATACAAAAGCCGCCTGGAGCCCCTTCAATATTTCCCCCCATCTCACCACCACCAAATGAAAGTGAGTGATCTATTATATCTTGAGGGCTCTTTGGTGAACCAAAATTTTCAGTGATAAGTGAACCTTCTTTCATGTCACATTCTTTTGAAGTTGAAGTGAGCTTGGCACTGGCCCCTCGTGAAACACGGTCATAACTGCCTATCTGCCTGATCACTGGTGCACCGGTTTTTGGATCAAAGAAAGACTCGAACCAATCTTGTTGCCAAGTATAATTAGGCAAGTTTACCCAAGTGATTTGGTTGGCTACTTTTTCGATTTGATCTTTGGCAATTCCACTTGCTCTGAGTTGGTCTTTAACAGAAGAGACAATTTTGTTGAATTCATCCTTTGTAGCAACAGGAACGATGACTTGTGGAACGGACTCATAATTATGGGCCTTTATAATTTTTGAAATAAACTGTTGAGTGACACTTGTTGATTCTTTAGATTTGTGAAAAGCTTGATTTGAAATGACATAGGCTTGAGTTGGGTATCTTTCATCCAGAATAGTACTTCCTGATGTCGGGCACTCAGGGGCTGCCTTTCTATCAGGGCAAACTAAAGCTCGAGCAGGACTAATAGGGGCTAAATTTAATAAAAGAAATAAAAGAAACTGATGTCTTATTTTTTTCATAAGATGAATATAACATATTATCAAAAAATTTGAATTAAGAAGCCACTCTTGTGGTATTTGGAAAAAAATTCCACCATTCGTCTGGGTCTTCTTCGGATAAGCGCAGACAGAGCTCCGGGGACCACCGCGGTTTTTTTGCCGGCTTCAGAAGTACCATCCCCGAGGTCTTTAAACTCTTTGATCCTTTTTTTCCATTACAAGGTCTGCAACACGTAACAACGTTCTCCCAATTGGTGGGACCATCTTGTGAAACTGGAATAATGTGATCGAAGGTGAGTTCTGAGGCGGGAAGTTTTATGGAGCAGTACTGGCATTGGAATTGGTCTCGGAAGAAAACATTCATGCGGGTAAATTTGACGTTGAGGGAGATTTTGTGATTCTGGAAAAGACGAAGGACCTTGGGGAGGCGGTAAGCATTGGAGACGGTCCGTATGAGTTTGTCTTCGTACTCATCGACAACTTCCGCTCGACCGGTCAGAAGGAGTATCATGGCCTTCTGCCAGTTAATTATTTTTACGGGGAAATAGTTGCAGTCCAAAAGCAACGTTCTCATTACTCTCTAGTATAGCATAAAAAAAAATGGAGATGTCAGCCGGCAAGATTTTTTAATATTTTTTGCCGGTACAGGGTCTTTTTGGCCCAAATTTATGGCAAAAAAGCTGTGTTTATACGATTTTGAGGGATTTTTTATCTATTTTTAACTGGTAGTTAAAATCCTTATATTTTGTAGGACTTAATACCTTTTCCTGAGCACTCAGGATTTCATTCATCTCGTCTTCTTCATCGCCTTTGAGATAAATGGTAATGGCCATTCCGTCTTTATCAAAACGCGCTGTTCTTCCCACACGGTGCAAATAGGATTCGCTGTTTTGAGGAGGATTGAAATTAATCACGTGAGTGACATGGGGAATGTCGAGCCCTCTGGCCGCGATGTCTGTGGCCACCAGGATGTTGATGGTTTTTTCTTTCAGGCCATTCAGCGACTTTTTTCTTTGGTGAGTGGTCATATCTCCTTCCAGCACTGCTGATTTGTACTTATCCTCAGTGAGAAAGAGATTGAGTGCGCGGGCCTCTTCTTTAGTCTTGGTAAAGATCAAACATGATTTGATTTTGTGGTGTTTTAAAAGAAAACGCAAAAACGGGTAGCGCAGCTCTGAAGTTATGGGGCAAAAGTATTCAGAGATCACCGCTTTGGTTTTGTTGGCCTCATGTTCAATGACAGTGGCGTCAGTTAAAAACTCTTCTGTAAGCGTTTTAACCTCATCACTCATAGTTGCCGAAAAAAGTAGGGTTTGTTTTCTATTGGCAGTCGCTTCAAGTGCGACTTTTAAATGGGGAAGAAAGCCCATGTCCATCAGTTGATCAGCTTCATCGAGCACTAAAGTCTCAACCCCACTTAAGTCGATAGTTTCTTTTTCAATGTGATCCTTTAAGCGTCCCGGGCAGGCGACAATTAAATGGACTCCATTTTTTAGCTCTCTGACCTGAGTGTCGAAGCTTTTTCCGCCATATAAACTCACACTGATAATGTTCGTTTTTTGCGCGCATTTTTTTGCTACCGCCAGGATTTGCTCAGAGAGCTCCTTGGTCGGTGTGATGATAAGAACTTTAGTCGGTCGCTTGGCCGCTCCGATTAGCTTCGAGACAAGTGGAAGAGTGAAGGCCAGGGTTTTACCACTTCCGGTCTCTGAAAGACCGATCACATTTTTGCCTTCCATGATCAGAGGGATGGCATCGGCCTGGATTTTGGTGAAGGTTTTAATCTTCATGTCGGCCAGGTTGTTTTGAATCACTTCTGGAAACTGGATCATTTCTTTTCCTTGTGGGTGATCTTAAAACAGTGATGAATCTTTGGATCGCGGTAATCCTCTGGGATTGTCTTGGGAGTGATATCTAAAACCGCGCCCATCTCTAAGACGGCCGGGTCAATCTTGAATTTTCTTTTGTTGTTGGAGAAGTAAAGCACACCTTGAGGGTCTAGTAGTCTCAGGCAGTGTTTGATTAAAAAGACCTGGTCTTTTTCTACTTCGAAATCCTCTTCCATTTTTTTAGAGTTAGAAAATGTTGGAGGATCAAGGATGATGATATCAAAGCGGCTTGAGGCCTTTTCAAGATACTCCATAGCACTGTCGACGATGAAGTTGTGGTCTTTGAGCGCGATATTGTTTGCCTCAAAATTTTTCTTCGCCCAGTCCATATAAGTGGCAGACATATCAACGCTGGTGACTTTCTGAGCTCCGCCCAAAGCGGCCATCACACTGATGGAGCCGGTGTAAGAAAACAGATTCAGTACGCGTTTATCCTTAGCGGATATATAGATGATCTGTCTTAATGGGCGGTGATCTAAAAATAATCCAGTATCAAGGTAGTCATGGAGGTTCACAAGATAGTTTGCCTCATGTTCTTTAATTGTCAGGAACTCGTTTTTGTCTTCGAGTTTTGTGTATTGAGTAGAACCCTTTTGCCTGAAGCGTGACTTGATCACCACTTTTTCCTCAGGAATACCAAGGACGTTTTTAACGGCAGTAATGACGAATTCAAAATGATTGAATTTGTCGGCGTCGATTTCCTCGTCGCGCTTTTCGAAAATCACTGCATGGTCTTTATAGACATCGATAATGAAGGGGAATTCAGGAATGTCTTTTTCGTAAATCCTGTAGGCCTCAATTCCAAGTCTTGCCGCCCACTTCTTTAAGTGTTTGTAGTTTTTTTCTAAGCGGTTTTGAATGGTTTTTAAGTCAGACATAATTATTTTCTTTTGTTTAAGAGCTTCTTTTCTTCTTTGATAACATCTTCAAGCGTCTGGTTATGAAAGCGGATGCAGTACTCACCAAGCTTTAAAGTGATATCGGCATTGATTTTTTTATGGATGCCGAAAGTTTCAAACGCGTATTGCGGGTAGCGGTCTACGATTTTTTGAAGCGGGTCTTTTGTCACAAACTCCACGTGCTCAAGCCCTGACTGGTAAGAGTGTCCTGGTTTTGGGGCCGGAAGTTCGATCACGTCGATTTTTCTATTCTTAAAAATAATAGGAGAGTGAAGCTTGAAAGTCGCAATCATGCGGCCATTGACCATGGATTCAATCAAAAGTTCTCCGTGCTCATTGAGCTCGGCCTTTTTTATATGGTACTCGCTTTCAGTGGCCACGCGGTAGCAGATATGATCCAGGAAGAATTTCTCAACATCCAGGTCGATGTCTTCAATCATCCCAAAGAGTTTTTCTAAAAAAACTACCGGGTCAGTGATAATGTCATTTAATGCTTTTGTGCTCATTAGCGGTAATCCGAGTTTTTATAAAAGTGAACGTTAGGATTTTTTTCCATAACTAATTTTAAGTCCCATTCAGATCGCACAGAAAAACAGATACGCTTTTTGTGGTCATAGACAACGTTTGAAGCGTTACCCACCATAAACTTGTCCTGGTCTTTATCGTTATCAAATTTCAGCCAGCGCACCCCCGCAAAGTTATAAGCTTCGTAGTCGGCGTTGACGTTGTATTCGTCTTCAAGACGGTATTTTACAACTTCAAACTGCAGGGCCCCGACCGCACCCAGGATTTTCTCGCCTGTCGTGTGACGGGTAAAGAGCTGCACAGTTCCTTCTTCAGAAAGCTGTTGCAGACCTTTTTCAAGTTGTTTTGCTTTCATCGGGTCTTTAAGGATAACTTTGTTAAAAATTTCCGGGGCAAAGTTTGGGATTCCGGTGAACATGAATTTTGATTTTTCAGTGAACGTATCGCCAATCTGGAACTTTCCGGTGTCGTGTAGACCGATGATATCGCCCGGGAATGCTTCCTCGGTGATCTCTCTGTCTTGGGCCTGGAACATAAGTGGAGTCGGGATCTTTAGTTCTTTATCAGTTCGCACGTGATAGATTTTTTGGTTGCGCACGAATTTTCCTGAACAAACGCGCATGAAGGCCACGCGGTCGCGGTGCTTTTTATCCATGTTGGCCTGGATTTTAAAAATAAAACCAGTGAACTCGGTCGTTGAATTCGGGTCCACCATTTGTGTCGGTGAATCCGATTCAAAAGGAGCGAGTTTTACTTCACGAGGCTTAGGCCCTGGAGAGCGGCTTGAAATCATATCGAGAGTTTCTTTGACCCCGAAGTTGTTTAAAGCAGAACCAAAAAAGACTGGAGTCTGAATGCCGGCCAGAAACTCATCAGTGCTGAAGTCACCGATAAGCGTGCTCACCAGTTCCAGTTCTTCTTTTAATGTAGCTAATAATCTTTCGCCGACAAAGTTTTTAACCTCGGCTGAATCGAGATCGCTGGCCGCGATGATGATTGGATTAAAAGGGTCTTTAGCGTCTTTAAAAGACATGATCTGTTTAGATCTTAAATCGTAAACACCTTTGAAATCCACACCCGAGCCAATCGGCCAGGTCATCGGCACACATTGAATGTTGAGAATTTTTTCAACGTTCTCTAAGAGTGCAAACGGGTCCATCGCCTCACGGTCGTATTTGTTCATGAAAGTGACAATCGGAGTGTCTCGCATACGGCAGACTTCCATAAGTTTAATTGTCTGCGCCTCAACCCCTTTGGCAGAGTCGATCATCATGAGAACCGATTCAACTGCAGTCAGTGTTCTGTATGTGTCTTCCGAGAAGTCCTTGTGTCCTGGAGTATCGAGAAGGTGCATCGCTCTTTCGTTGTAAGGAAAACTCATCACCGATGACGAAATGGAAATCCCACGTTCCTTTTCAATTTCCATCCAGTCAGACTTGGCGTAGTTGCCGTCTTTGGCCTTAACCTTTCCGGTTTCACGAATAACCTGACCAAACCAAAGCAGTTTTTCAGTCATAGTGGTCTTTCCGGCATCCGGGTGAGAGATGATAGCGAATGTGCAGCGAGGAGCTGTGTTCATTGAACTGAGCATATTGAGAGTCCTGATTAATAGGCAAAAAGAGCTATAAATAGCGCATTTTTAACATAATGACGCTAGGAAGGATAGCAGTATTTTCCTGTTCAATTTAATCAGGCGGGAGGGTGAAGTAAAAAGCTTTATCAAGTCCCTAGAAATCCGAAAAGTCAGGCATACAACCCAATATTTGATAGGTGGATTATGCTTAGAACAAAACTTTTCGGTGTGACATTAGGGATGACACTTACCTTAGGAGTGGCACAAGCAAGACTCGTCCAAATTCTGCATACGAATGACACTCACTCGTTTTTGAACAATACCAATCACGATTCAGAAGTTGGTGGTTCATCAAGACTTAAGAGCTTGATCGATTACTACAAAGACACAGCAAAAAAAGAAGGAATACCGACTCTTACTTTAGACGGTGGGGATTTTCTTGAAGGAAATTTATATTACATGGCCGACAAAGGGCTTAAGAGCTTTCAGGTTCATAACCAGGTTGGTTATGATGCCGTGGCGATCGGGAATCACGATTATTTGATGGGAGCAAAAGGGCTGGATGAGGTTTTGGGCCGCATTGATCTTAATTTCTCACTCCTG
>JBEIPI010000118.1:0-8437 GCA_040377165.1 Bacteriovorax sp. | reverse complement strand
TAAAACAGAAGGAAATTTATAACAAATTTCTCTTAACACTGTAAGACATGAGGTGTTAGTAGTGAGTCTCACCACCCCAGTTCCACGCGACCAGGATACGGTTTTCCCCGGGGAAAATTGGTTTTTTTATTGGAAAACCTCCGCCTCGCTTTGGAAAACTAAGCTCCAGGAGTTTCCTGGAACAAAAATTATTATTCCTCTCAACTGGTCTTTTCATAGCGAAACTGGTGATCAGTTTGACTTTGATGACCACAGACCAGAGACAAATCTTAAAAAATTAGTGGAAATTGCCCAGGAAGTGGGCAAAGTTGTTATTTTTTTTCTTCCTCTGACGCCGGCACCGTTTATTTCCAATGGAGGACTTCCGCACTTACTTGCGAGAAGCCTTGCGCTAAACAATGAGCACATGGCCTACGGGGTAATTGATGCGGACGACCATTTGGTCAAAATTTATTCTTTTTTTGATCCGAGAGTTTTTGAAGCTTTCGATCGTTTTGTAAAAAAATTGGGTCAATATTTTTCATCTAATCGTATCAACGCCGACGTCTGGGGGATTCGCTCCGGGTATTTTAAAGACGGACAGTATAGAAGTTTTCTTGAAGACTCTTCGAAAACTTTTGAGCAGGCTTTCCAGCGTTTTCTTGCCACGAAAAAAAGCGGCGATGAATCCTTCTCTCCGATTGAGGAACGCCAGCTGGCCTTTGAATTCAATAAAACAATTCAGAATTTGTACGAAACCAATGCGAAAGAGTCGATCAA
The DNA here is from genome assembly GCA_040377165.1 of Bacteriovorax sp. Taxonomy (GTDB): domain Bacteria; phylum Bdellovibrionota; class Bacteriovoracia; order Bacteriovoracales; family Bacteriovoracaceae; genus Bacteriovorax. The sequence continues at coordinate 7,678 of JBEIPI010000118.1, read as the reverse complement.
GGATAATTTTGAAGGGACACTTGATGTGGCCTTTCTGGGAGCGGGGACAAGGAACTTTTTAAAGCGCCTTTCGGGAACTGTTTCCACTGTCGATTATTCCAGCGAACTTTACGAAGCCCTGGGAAAAGACATCATTCCATCGTCGGTTCTGCTCTCTCACCGCCTGAAAAAAGGTGTGTTGACCAGGGAGCTTAACGATTTGGTCGCGAACTCTTATCTGCCTTCAAGGCTTGCCAGCTCCGCTTATGATCATGACGATATCGCGACTTTTCAGCCGCTGTCGTTCTTTAAAGTTTATGAGAGGGTTGATGGGGTCAGCTCATTGTTTCAAAGCTGGAATGATTTGCACTTATGGTCTTATTTGAAGTCTAATTTTGGCTGGAGCTACAAAGTTATTTCAAGCGACACTCTGAAATTGCACGAGACAAAAACTCCTTATCAGGAACATATTCATCTCTTTCACGGCCACGATGTGGACCGCACGATTTTTAATTATATTTTAAAAACTTTTATGAACGGCGGAAGAGTGATTTTGAACCGCTCGGGTCTTTCAGACGAGTTTTTAAAGCGCTTTGAGACTTTCTTTTTGGAGAATAATCTCAATGTTGAGAAAGTTCACTTTCAGACTCAGATTCAAAACATCTCGCTTGGCGAAGGTCGCTTGATCCTGGTGGATGGTGAAGGTTTTAAGGAAATGGATAAAAATGATTTCCTTACTTTCTGGAAAACTTTGGTGGAGACTTTCTCTTTAGTTCACGTTCCTCTTCTAAACGCAGAAGGGATCGATTTCTATTGGAGAACCAGACCTAGTTCTACTAATGAACTTAAGTTTGAGGAAGTCAGACGACTGAGCTTGTATAACCCGACCAGTTACCGCAAAAAGGTGAAAATGCATCTTTCGAAAAACTTTGTGGTTTATAAAGTGATCGACGAGATCAATGTGATCGTTCAAACTTACCCGAACGAGATCGAAATCGAGCTTTCTCCGGAAGGTTCAGTCATTGTCGATTTTGGAGTGTTCTCATGAAAGAAATTGAATACATTGTCGGAGTTTATAATTACTACAACCCGAGACCGGAAGAGGGGACAGACCCGTATTTCTATATGCTTTATCTCCTCGATGAAAAAGGACTTCTGGAAACAGAAGGAGCTCTGAAACTTTTCGAAGAGCGCTTTTATCATGAGAGCGTCCGTGACATTAAGGCCCCACCACAAGTGATCGGGCCGTTTTTATCGTTGGAGAACATCAACCAATATGCTTTCGCCCTTTGCGAAGAGCTTAATGCGGCCCGTGTGAGTTTAATGTCGGTAGAGGAGTACAATACACTCCTGGAAAATAGTCAGCTCGCTTCGGATTTTCATCGCGATCTTTTAGAGAAGGGAAATGTGATGGAGAATATTGAAAGGAAGAAAAAAGGGTTTTTAAGTAGATTCTTTAGTTAAAAAAAAAGGCCCTCTTTCGAGGGCCTTTTTTTATAAAGTTTGAATTTCTTCGTCGATATCCGGTGCCATTTCCTCAGCTTCATGCGGGACAGAGATATTGTTAATCAAGTCGATTTCTTTTTCCTCTTTTTCACCTCTTTTAGGAGCTGAAAGGGATTGGATCGCCTCATCTACCTGCTGGTTTTCTTCTTCAGTGAATTGAACAGTTGATTGGGTCGCTGGAGCAGCTGGAGCTGAAGGTGCAGCTGGCGCTAGAGTTTCAGCAGCTGGCACTCTCATTTTATCAACGATGACTTCCTCAACAACTTCTTGTTTTGGCTGAGCAGATTTTGGCTGAACATAGTTCGCCATTCCACCATTCGTGTAATAAAGAGTGAAGCCGGCGTAGATCACGTTAGGGTTTTTGATTAACGGCTTGTTGTTTTCCCAGATCGCCTTCCATTTTTTAGGAGTAGAGTAAACAGAGTTAGAAATTGTCCCTAAGGTCTCTCCATTTTTAATCAGGTAAGGAGATCCTGCCGGATTCCACACGAATGGAGTGGCCGGTGCGCGGTATTTTAGCTCTGTATTGGCACGAAGAGCAGTGTTACTGCCGATTCCTGCGTTCATGCTTTTTAGGTCTTTCCACTTCGAGATATCACCATAAAGTTTGAAAGCGATCTGCATTAACGTTTCGCCTTTTTTCACTTTATAAGTTTTTACCTGGCCTGCTACGCTGTAACCAACTTCTTCTTGTGGAGTGTTGATTGAAGGAAGTGATTCCTCAACAATGACTGGAGCTTCCTGAGAGCGGTCAGGTGTAAGCGCGATCGGTGCTTCTTTCATCGTTTCGCCCAGGCCACTCGCAGAGAATTCATCTTCAAGTGATTTCAGGTCTGAATCGTTATGCGAAACATTGCTTGGAGAATCTGTTTGAGTGGTAGAAGTCTCTTCCATTGTCTTGCTGAAGAGGTCATCTGTCGCATCAGCAGAGGAAGATGAAGATGTTGCAACTTCTTCAGTCGCTGCTCCACTGCTAGAGTCTGTTGGTTGCTCTGGAGTCTTAAATCTTTCGATCAATCCACATGAGGAAAGAACCAACGATAGGAATAATATCTTAAACATCGTTTTATTTTTCAATGAAAACTCCTGGAAAATAAGCCTATTTAAAAACAATAATATCACGTCTTATTTTACGGGAAGTAAGAATATGAAGGCAGTGCGGGGAAATATTGCCTAGTGATGGGCTAGAAAATCTTGAGTAGAATCATCTTCCTCTTGTTCGAATCTCAGAGGAGAATACTCAACTTCAACCTGTAATGGCTTGTGATCAGAGCCTTGATAGAAGCCTTCTACCTTAGCAGATTTTACGACAATATCTTTGGTGTGAAGGAAATGATCGAGTGGATACCCATTAAAAGTCATGCGGTAATCAGGCGAGAAGGTGGCCTCACTCATGCCTAATTTAGTCATGTATTCGTTGAGAATAAGCATACGCTCTTTGTTCCAGGTATTGAAGTCGCCGGCGAATACGAGAGGTGAAGGGATGTTTTTGATCCTTTCATAAATACGGTGTAGTTCCTGGCGGAAGCTCTTTGTGGAGACAAAGTTAATTCCGTGGATATTTACGACCGTTAATTTTTTTGTTGAGAAGCGAATCGGGTAACTGTTAATCAGTACGACTTTTGGTGAATTTACAACCGGCTCAAGTGTTTTTGTCCTGATGAATTCTGTATAAACAGGTTTTACCGAGCTGATGTTGGCCACGCCGGTTCTGATTTTTTCCTTGCCGGAAAAAAAAGAAGTAGCGGTAGTGAAATAAAAATCGGGAAGAAAGCGGAAAACATCGGTCATATTCTGGTCCAGGTAAACTTCCTGGTTCATCACTATGTCGCGGTTAAAACTTAAAGTGAGGTACTCATATTTGAAGGCCTCTTCAGTTCCTTTGTGTAGGTTCCACACCAGGAATTTCAGCTTTTTTGGAGGCAGGGTGTTTTTAGTCGGCGTCCCCAGAGTCTCGATAACTTCCTCGTCCGTAGGGATAGGATAGAGAACTCCCGGCTCGCTGTAGGCAAGGGTTAGGGGAATAATTGTCGTAAAAAGCCCTAGGGCCATTAGATTAGCGATTTTTCTCATCAATAAAGGTTAAACCTAACGTTTTAGTTTGTAAAAATTACTTTAAAACGAGCCAGAGGGCCGGAACTTTGTTATAACCCCCCACCTATGAGCATAAATCCAAAGTTTGAAAAGCCTTCACTTTACTCGCTTCCGTTGAGCGAGCTGCGCGACTACCTTGCCGAAAAGGGGATGGCCAAATTCGCCGCCGACCAGATTTACCAATGGATGTATAAGATCCAAGAGCGCGATCTTTCAAAGTGGTCGAATATCTCAAAGAAAATCCGTGAGGATTTTGAAAATAATTTTGATTTAACACTCCCGACCATTGTTTGGAACGGCCTTTCAAAAGATGGGACGAGAAAATTCCTGGTTAAGATGCGCGACGGACAAACGGTTGAGGCCGTGGCCATTCCCGCCAAAGACCGCCTGACACTTTGTATCTCTTCTCAAGTTGGCTGTGCTATCGGCTGTACTTTCTGCCATACCGGGACAATGGGATTGAAAAGAAACCTGCTGGCCGATGAAATCGTGGGTCAGTTCATGGCGATTTCATACTGGTTAAAAGAGAATGTGAGCACAGAAGAAAGGCTGACAAATATTGTATTTATGGGTCAGGGTGAGCCACTTCACAACTACGATAACGTAAGAACAGCGACGATTATTTTCATGGAAGATAAAGGGCTGGGGCTTTCTCAAAGAAAGATCACACTTTCGACTTCAGGACTTGTTCCACAGATTGAAAAAATGTGGGATTTTCCACCGGTCAATATTGCTATTTCCCTGCACGCTGCTCATAACGATATCAGAACAGAGCTTATGCCGATCAATAAGGCCTATGACCTGGAGAGATTGTTTACGGCCATTAGAAAAGTGCCATTAAAAGCTTACCGCCGTATCACTTATGAGTACATTCTGATTGCGGATCTTAACGACCGCCAGGAAGACATCGACGGGTTATGCGACCTGCTGGAAAAGAGCAAATCAAAAATCAATATCATTCCATACAATGATTTCCCGGACTCGAAATTCAAGCGTCCGAGCAATTCGAAAATTATCTGGTTTCAAGAAGAGCTTTTAAAGCGTGGTTTTGTTTGTACGACAAGAACCACAAAAGGCCAGGATATCCTGGCCGCTTGTGGACAATTAAAAAGTGAGTATGAAAAACTGAATCTTTGGAATGTCGATAAATCGAAAGCATTCGAGATGCAATTTTCCAAATAACTTTACTTCAGAGAAGTTTCGTCAGCCTTGTACAGCCATGGTTTTGGCACGTCCATTTTCGGATCTTCCTTCACTTCCATTTCAGCTTTCTTCTTTTTGGCCTTAGCCTTGAAAGAAGATGGCTCACGGTCGGATTCTTCCTCTGAAGCGATCTGACGGTCTGTCATTACTCCGGTTTCCACTTTGTAGTGTTCTCCGAATTCGGCCGTTTTCATCTCTTTCGACGGCGCCACGTGCTTTTTAAAACCAACCTCCGGGCTTTTGTATTCAGTGGCGATGGCCATTGAAGATAAAGCTAGAGTCAGAAGAGATAATGTGATCAATTTTGTCTTCATACAATTCTCCTTGCCGAACATATCGGATCAAAAGACTCATCGGTTGAGTCTTTGTTAAACTTGAGGGCTTTAGTCTGCTTTTCTCGAAGTTTGTTTACGTTCGCCTTTGTTTTTGAGACTATAGGAGGGATTATTTAATTGAGTTTGATCAAAAAATGGAGTTTTTGTGACCGCTTCTAAAAATACCAAGGCCTTATTCGGCATATTTGCCATGGTTTTCGTTTTCTTCGTCATCCTTGTAGCCTTCGCTTTCATTACTATGAACGCTTTTAATGAGACCTCACTGGTCCAGAAAAAGTCTAATAGCGCCCACATCGGAGTTATCACCGTTGATGGAGTGATCATGGATTCAAAAGATACAATTGAACTTCTGCAGACTGCTGAAGAAGACAAGCAGCTTCAGGCCATCATCCTAAGAATTGATTCTCCTGGTGGAGCGGTAGGTCCGACTCAGGAAATTTACGAAGAGATTCAGCGTATTGATAAGAAGAAGCCAATCTACGCTTCTTTCGGTGGGATCGCGGCGAGCGGTGGTTATTACTTAGGTGCAGCGACCAGAAAAATCTGGGCGAGCCCGGGGACACTGACAGGATCAATCGGTGTGATTATGGAGTTCATGGATCTTTCAAAACTTTACGAGTTCGCTAAAGTGAGCCCGCAGACAGTGAAGGCCGGCCGTTATAAAGACGCAGGTAATCCTTCACGCGCATTAACAGTTGAAGAAAAAGATATGATGGATGCATTAATTGCCGGTGTTCATAAGCAATTCATCAATGACATTTTAAAAAGAAGAGCTAACAAAATCAAAGGCGACATCAACGAGCATGCTCAAGGGCAGATTTTTTCCGGAGAGTCGGCGATGAATCTTGGTCTGGTTGATGAAATGGGAAGCTTGTGGACCGCCGGACGCGCGATTCACACAGAGATGAAATTAAAAGACGAATTTGCATTGAAGTTCATCGAAAAGAAAAAGAAACTAGGTTTTTTTGAATTAATGGGGTCGATGGAAGAGAGCATTAGCAACTGGAACCTGAACTCGCTGGTGAAGATGGATCAGTCCCCGCGTTTAATGTTTAAATAAATAGAGAGCTAAATGGAATCAATTCTTCCCTGGATACAAGAGCACTTACTAGCGGTCGTGGCGATTTTAATCACCATTGTGCTGGTCTATCATTATTTGATCGAGAAGGAGACTGGAGCGAAGCTTTCAAAGCGCTACCGCAATTCCATCTTTGAGGCCCAGTCAAAAATTTTCCTGAACGCTACTCAATACCTGATCTCGGGAAATAAAGACCTGGCCATCAAGGAATTCCTGAGTGCCGTTGATATCAACCGTGAAACGATCGAAACTTATTTCGCTCTAGGGGGCCTCTTCAGGTCAAATGGGGAGATTGAAAAGGCGATCAGTATCCACCGCTCATTAATTGCCCGTGAGAATATTTCTGAATCGCACCGCCTGCGCGCACTCAAAGAGCTGGCCGTGGATTTTGACAAAGGTGGATTCATCGATAAAGCGATTGAAACTTACCGCGATGTTTTGAAAATCAACCGCGATCAGTTTGAAGTCATCCAGGCCCTGTGCCGTATCTATGAGGACATCGAGGATTGGGACCAGGCCTACAACTGCCGCATCATGCTTTCAAAGGTAGGGCACCAGAACCAGGCCGAGACGATTTCGCACATCCTTGTGCAGAAAGCGAAACAGTACTTTGAAAAAGGCGACTTCAAAAAATGTGAAGAGGATTTAGAGGACGCTTTCAGATTTGCGCCTTCAGTGTCGGCAAAAATCCTGAGGCTGAAACTATTTTTAGTAAGCGGGGATTTGGACCAGGCGAAGTTTTTGCTGCTTGAGATTTTAAAAGAGCACCCAATGTACGCGTCTTTTATTTTTGTCTCAATTGGAGAGGATTTTAAAAGTAGCGACGAGACTCTAAAGAAGGATTACCTGGCGCGCCTGGAGCTTTTAAGAAAACACTTCCTGGAAATGAATGACAAGGATTTAACAACTTCAGCATCTGTTGTCCTGTCAAAAGTGCGTTTATTGAAAGAGTCGGGGATGACTGGCGAAGCTTTTGATTTACTCAAAGGCTGGATGGACACCAACAAAAATTCATCAGAAGTGATGAAGGTCGAATACATTAAACTTTTAATTGAGTTACAGAAAAAAGATGAAGCCCTCGCTCAAACTAAAGGACTTCTGGATAATCTGCACCAGACGCTGGCAAAACACTACTGCCGTCAATGCGGTTACAATTCAGACAGCCTTTTCTGGCGTTGCCCTCAATGCCATGAGTGGGAGACAATCCAATTTAGATGGAAGGTATAATGTCTAAAACTATTTTAAGCATGATGCTTATTTTGAGTTTCAATCTGAGCGCCCAGACCACTACGGGCATGACCAAAACAATGGTCGGTGTGAAGTATTTTTCCCAAATGATGGGGAATGTTCACCAGAATGCCTCTCGTTTTTCACAAGTGCTTACGACAATTAGTTGTAATCATCCAGTCAAAATCATGAAAGAGACCTCAAAGGATGGAAAAGAGTTTCTGCTTTATGGCGATAATAACTGGAATTTTGTCAG
>JBEIPI010000097.1:0-10776 GCA_040377165.1 Bacteriovorax sp. | reverse complement strand
CCATTCCTGGATCAGAATTTAAAACGCGCTTAAGTCTCTCATCCATATCCTTTGTTCCATCACAACAGATAACCATACCCGAGTGTTGAGAGTAACCAATACCAACTCCGCCGCCGTGGTGGAAAGAAGTCCACGAAGCGCCGTTCATGGTGTTGATCATAAGGTTTAGAAGTGACCAGTCGCTGACAGCGTCTGTTCCATCCATCATGCCTTCTGTTTCTCTGTTGGGCGAAGTAACCGATCCACAATCAAGGTGATCGCGCCCGATGACGATTGGAGCCTTCACTTTTCCTTCTCTCACCAGTTGATTGAAAAGGAGTCCAGCTTTCTCACGCTCGCCGTAGTTCAACCAGCAGATACGCGCAGGAAGACCCTGGAAAGCGATCATTTCAGAGGCCTTGTTAAGCCAGTTGTGAAGTTTTTTGTTTTCCGGGAAAAGTTTTTTAATCGCTTCGTCAGTCACGCGGATATCTTCCGGGTCTCCCGATAAAGCGACCCATCTAAAAGGTCCGGATCCTTTACAGAAAAGAGGTCTGATGTAAGCGGGAACAAAACCCGGGAAGTCGTAAGCATTGTTTACTCCGACTTTTTTAGCTCCTTCGCGCAGGTTGTTTCCGTAGTCGAAAACATGCGAGCCCTTTTTTTGGAAAGCAAGCATCGCTTTTACATGCTCACCCATCGTCAGGTATGAAAGCTCAGTATATTTCGCTGGATTGTTCGCTCTAAGTTTTAAAGCGGCCTCAACCGTCATATTGTGAGGAATGTATCCATTAAGTGGATCGTGAGCAGAAGTTTGGTCCGTCACTAAATCTGGAAGGATTCCTTTGTCGTAAACGTATTTGAAGAAATCAGCGGCGTTGCCAACAACTCCGATTGAGATCGCCTTTTTTTCTGCTTTTGACTTAAGCGCAAGTTCAATGGCCTCATCAAAAGAGTTGCAAAGAACATCGAGGTATTTAGTTTTAAGGCGCTTTTCAATACGCCATTTCTCAACGTCACAGGCCAGGCACACACCGTTTGCCATTTTAACAGCAAGAGGCTGGGCCCCACCCATTCCTCCAATACCGGCCGTTAAAACAAGTTTTCCAGTTAAGTCTGAACCTTCGCCGTAGTGTTTTTCAGCAGCGGCCATGAAAGTCTCGTATGTCCCTTGAAGAATCCCCTGGGTTCCGATGTAGATCCATGACCCGGCAGTCATCTGCCCGTACATCATCAGGCCTTCATCTTTTAGTTTATTGAAGTGATCCCAGGTTGCCCAATGAGGAACAAGGTTAGAGTTTGCGATAAGAACTCTCGGCCCGTGCTCATGGCTTGGAAAAATGGCCACCGGTTTTCCCGATTGGATCATCAGTGTTTCGTTGTTCTCTAAATTTTTAAGTGAGTGAATGATGTCGTTTAAGGCCTGGTGATTTCTCGCCGCCTGTCCGTTTCCACCGTAAACAATCAGGTTGTCCCTGTCTTCGGCCACATCTGGGTGAAGGTTATTTAATAAACAGCGAAGTGCTGCTTCCTGGTGCCAGCCTTTACATGTAAGAGTTGAACCTGTTGGTGGTAGAGGAATTGTGTTAGTGCTCATTAGTTTAAAACTCCTGTATGAGTTTCAGCGGCGCTGACGATCTCACCACTGTTGATAACTTTGATAATATTGTTGATATCTTTGTAAAATATTCTGTCTTCATTAATCGGCTCAACATGCTTGCGGATAAGTGTGTAAACGCCTTCCAGCGCTTTTGAAGAAGTCGCAGGTCTTTGCAGGTCAAGCGCTTGAGTATTGCAAAGAAGCTCAATCGCTAAAACAGACTTAGCGTTATCTACAACTTCATGCAATTTTCTTCCGGCCGTCACGCCCATTGAAACGTGGTCTTCTTTATCTGTTGATGTTGGAACTGAGTCCACACTGGCCGGATGGCAAAGGTATTTGTTTTCCGAAACCAGTGCCGCCGCTGTTACGTGAGCGATCATAAGCCCTGAATTTAGCCCTGAGTTTTTAGTTAAGAAGGCCGGAAGCTCAGAGAAAACCGGGTTCATCATTTTTTCAATTCTGCGCTCTGAGATGTTGCAGATTTCTGCGACACCCATTGCCAGGTAATCCATCACAAGCGCCAGCGCTTCACCGTGAAAGTTCCCACCGGAAATAACTTCGCCAGTTTCAACGAAGATAAGTGGGTTGTCAGTCACCGCATTTAATTCTGTGGTGATGACTTCTTCTGCGTGAATCAGAGTCTGTCTGCAGGCCCCGTGCACTTGAGGCACGCAACGAAGCGAATAAGGATCCTGAACTTTGTGGCAATCTGGGTGAGAGTCTTTTAGGTTTGATCCCGAGACAAGTTTATTTAAATTTTCCATACAAGAGATTTGACCCTTGTGTGGTTTAAGCATTGTGATTTTTGGATTGTAAGCTTTGTCGGTTCCTTTCACGCTATCCATCGTCAGCGTCGCGCAGATATCCGCAAGTTTCATGATCTGTCTGGCCTCAAACACGGCCAGGGCGCCAAGTGCCGCCATACAAGCTGTACCGTTGATTAAAGCAAGACCGTCTTTCGGTCCAAGCACAGCGGGGCTTTTGCCAATCTGATCGATAGCGAATTTAGAATTGACGATTTTTCCACCAAATTCAACTTCACCTTCACCGATTAAAGCAAGAGCGATGTGAGAAAGGGGAGCAAGGTCACCACTGGCACCAACAGATCCTTTTTCAGGAACCACTGGAGTGATGTCATTGTTTAAAAACTCAAGAAGCAGCTCAACCGTTGTAGGCTCTACACCAGAAAAGCCCGAGATCAGGCAGTTCGCGCGAAGGAGCATGATTGCTCTGGTCACTTCACGGGAAAATGGCTTGCCTACACCTGTGCAATGAGAGCGGATCAAGTTGACCTGCAGTTGCGCCAGGTCTTTTTCAGCGATGTGCATGCTTGATAGAGCGCCAAAGCCGGTGTTGATTCCGTAGACAGGTTTTCCTTTTTTAACGATATCGAAAACAAAAGCGCGGGACGCTTTCATTTTTTCCATGGCCTTCGCATCGATGGATAATTTTACGTTGCCACCTTTGGCGTGGGCGATTTGATGAACTTGATTAATAGTTAAAGACTGGCCGTTTAGACTGATATTCATATGCTCTCTCAAGGGTTAAAAAACGCCTTGATCCTACAATGAAAATCACCTGTTTGTAATGATGTTTTGCTTCAGATTTTGGGAAATTAAGCCGCAGTCAGCGCCTTTTCTTTAGGATACTTTTTTAGTAGCTGAATAACCACCATCAGGGCCTTGGTATTATTGTAATATTTGCACCAATGAAGCAGGGATTGCTTCTTGTAGACCGCATGAAGCAGGTTAGGATTGGTCTCGATCGCTTCAGTCAGGGATTGGAGATGGTTCATTTGGATAAATAAAACGGCTTGCTCGATCTCCTTAGGGAACTCCTCTTTCTCTTTGGCCGCCACCCGGCGGTTGGTTTTGCAGATGACATAGATAGGGATGGTCCAGGCCAGCGGCGGAATAAAGAGTGCCACAGCAAGGATAAAAACCATTCCCCAAATGTCATTTGAAGTTAGGCTGCTTTCAAAGGGCAAAAGTAAAGAATAGATATACTCCTTGGTGTTTCTCAGGCGAGAAGGGTGGGGAGTAAGACCGATCATGCGGGTGTATTCTTTAAACTTTGAAGCCATATGAAGTGAGTGTAATTCGTTAAGTTGTCTAAACCAAATGCACTTCTAAGTCCCTGATATTCTCAAAAAAATAAGCAATTTTTAAACAGAAAACAGCCACTAAATATGGGCGTTGGTAAAAAATTCAAGAGGTCTGGCGGTTTTCCAGGGATCGAGTAAGATCCGTCATCTTTTAATATTCGATAAGGAGATTTTATGAAATCGACACTAGCAGCAATCGCCCTGGCCATGGCCTTCACGACAACTGGTTTTGCAGCGGAAGGAATTGTCTATACAGTTAAGACTCATGAAGTTTTAACTCTTAAAAAAATCTCCAAAACAAAGTTTGAAAAAATCTCTCAGGTAGCAACGGGTGTCGCTACCCTGGAAAATGTATCTGGAAGCAGAAGAGAAACAATTACATCTGAAAATATCAATGAAGCTGACACAAATAATTACGTATCTCTTGAAGTAACTGGAAAAAACATTGTGAGACTTGTGGATCAAGCTGAAGCAATCAACAAAGAAGTTCCGGCAACGATTTCAACAAGTCTTTTTGGTTCAGTTAAAAAAATTAATGTTAATGCTACGATCGTTAACTCGTTATACGCTAACAGCATTAAAAAAGCAGGGATCCGCGCCTTTAGAAGTTTGGGACTTTTTTCAATCTTTCTTTCATCATCACTCACAACAACAGACATGAACTGTGAAGCTGATGGGGATTTACTGGTTTGTACGCAGGATTCAGTTCTACTGGTTGGCGCGCAGTAATTCGATTTTAGCTTTATAAGTATCTTTGCCGTTTTTAAAGACATATGAGCCGGCGACCAAATTGTCGGCTCCCGCTTGAATCAATTCTTTTGCATTTTTGTCACTTACACCACCATCAACCTGAATCTGAAAGTGGGCCTTAAGGTTCGTGCGTCTTTGTTTTAGCTCGCGGATTTTGTCGTATGCTTCCGGCATGAAGCTCTGTCCGCCAAATCCCGGCTCAACTGACATAACCAATACTAAGTCTACAGCTTTAAGAATGTCATCGCTGAGTTTATGAGTGGGGGTGTTGGGCTTAATCGAAATACCTACACTCGGATAAGATTTTTTTAATTCTTTAATTAGTGAAAGCGAGTCCATCACGGCTTCAACGTGAAAAGTAAAATTATGCAGACCCACATGCTTTAAGGTTTCTCCGTGGAATTCCGGGTTGGTGACCATGAAATGAGCGTCGCATTTATGAGGAGACTTTTTTACTATGAGTTCAATTATCGGATGTCCGAAAGTGAGGTTGGGAACAAAGTGCCCATCCATGATGTCGAGGTGAAACCACATATCTTTAACGCCGGAGAATGAGTTAAGCTCCGGTTCAATATTTAAAAAATCACACGCTAAAAGACTTGGCGAAATAATTGTCATAAATATCCCTATGGGTTGAGAATAATCTCTCCACCTTTATTTTTAAGACCGTTTAAGAGTTCAGTGTCGCTACAAACTTTCTTCCCTTCAAGTTGAACCTTGGCCAGCCTGATGGCGCCGTCTTTTGTTCCGACTGATAACTGTCCGTGATCAATTGAGGTCTCTCCCGGCGAGAGCTTTCGCGGAAGTTTTTCAACCTCAAAAACCTTGAGCCTTTGATTGTTAAGAAAACAATAAGTGCCAGGCCACGGATCGAAGGCCTTGATCTGATTTTTGATTCTATTAAAATCAGATTCTTTGAAATTCAAAAAACCGTCTTCTTTTTTTATCGTTGGAGCAAAACTCACCCCCGCAGGGTCCTGAGGAGTGTAGATCAATTTATTGGCCTGGATTTTTTCAATCAGGGCGTTCGTACTGACAGCTGCTTTGAGTTTTAGTTTGTTATAAAGAGACTCACCGGTTTCTTCGGGCGTGATACTCACTTCATCAAAGTGAACCAGATCACCTGCATCCATTTCTTTGACCATCTTTTGAATTGAGACACCGGTTGAAGTGTCGCCGTTTAAAAGTGCGTACTGAATTGGAGCGGCTCCCCTGTATTTTGGAAGAATAGAAGTGTGGATATTAAAACATCCAAGCTTTGGCATGCTTAAAACTCGCGACCCCAAAAACTGCGCGAAGGCGAGAACCAGGATAAAATCCAGTTCTAGTTTTTCCAGAGCTTCCAGCACTTCTGGCTCGCGGTTGATATTTTCAACCTGATAAAGCGGAATGTTGTTTGCTTTTGCGTACTCAGCGACAGGTGGAGACTTGAGTTCCTGCCCTCGTCCGGCCGGGCGGTCTGGCATGGTCACCACTCCGAGTAGATTCACTCCTGGATTGCGGTGCAATTCTTCAAGCGTGGGAACCGAGAAATCAGGGGTCCCACAAAAAACGACGTTCAGTTTTCTTGTCATTATTTTTTCTTTTGTTGCTTTAAAAATTTCTTTTCAATTAATTGCTTTTTTAAAAAGCTCAGCCTCTCGATAAAAACAATACCATCAAGGTGGTCGTTTTCGTGCTGAAGGCAGACAGAAAGGAGTTCGTCTGCTTCAAGAGAGTGATGCTCGCCGAACATATCCTGATATTCAACAGTGACGAATTCAGCTCGTTTGACGTCTTCATAAACGCCTGGGACACTTAAGCATCCTTCTTCATGAATCACTTCACCTTCCTTGTTTTTAAAAACCGGATTGATGAAGGCCATGGGTTGGAAATCAGAGTAGCGGTATTCTTCAGACCCGTCAGACTTGGTGACTTTTTCGCGTTCAAACCAGATATCGAGAACAAACAAACGTTTGCTCACACCCACTTGAGGAGCGGCAAGGCCGATGCCTGGAGCGTGGTACATGGTAAAGAGCATGTCTTTAATCAGTTGTCTTAGTTCGTCGTTGAATTCAGTGACAGGAGTTGCGACCTTTTTTAAAACAGGTGCGGGGTATGTGAAAATTGGCAATTTTGTACCAACTAACTCGTAATTGTTTAAAAAGTTCTCTTTCATTCCTAATTCATATCATAAATCAGCGCAATTTGCGATGGTAAATGAAATAGAACGCCAGATAGACGACAAATATGAACGGCACGCCAAAAGTGGCCACAATCGCTGGGACCTTGCTGGTTTGTCCAAGTGTCATAAAGTAGGAGTAAACAAACCAATAAATGAATGTGAAGCTCAGGACGAATGCGATGTTCGTTCCGAATGAACTGTTGCGGCGGTTGGGATTAAAGAGTGCCACAGAGGCCAAAATGGCCAGAACCAGACAGGTAAATCCCGAAGAAAATTTATCCAGAAATGTCACATAGTATTCACTGTCGTTAATGCCGTTGGTTCTTAAGACAGCGATGTAATCATAAAGGCGCCAGATATTAAGGGTCGAAATATCGGCGTTGATTTTCTTAAAATCAGAAATAGTCTCTCTTAACTGAAGAGTTTTTTCTCTGAAGAAACTAGGTGATGGAAAAGTTTTATTCTCAAGATTTGTAACATGAATGCCCTTGCTTAGTTTCCATGAATTGCCTTCCGCAAAGACTGCGGAAGCCGCGACAATTTGCTCAGAGAATTTGAAATCAGTGTTGTAGTAGTAAAGGCTCAGATCGTAAATGGTGTTGGTCGTTCCATCAAACGAACTATACGAGAAAAAATAATCCTGTCCTTTAAACCAGATTTTTCCGGATTTTAAAGCATTGATAGAAACCGTGCTTGTTTTTGCTTTGTTGGCAATTGCTGGATGTGAATCAGACATCATTGATTGCTGGTGTTTTGTATAAGGAACCAGGTAACCATTGATGAAAAACAGAACAACGCCAATAAAGGCGCCGATGGTTCCAATGGTAAGCACGAACTGCCTGCGTGAAAAACCACTGGCAAAAATCGCAGTGAGCTCATTTCTGCTTTTAAGTTTATTAATGGAAAAAAGCGAAGCGACCAGGCATGAGACCGGGAAAATTTTAATCAGGAAACTTGGCATCTCTAAGACGAGGTCGATCATGATGCTTTTTAATTCATTTGTTGCTTTTAATAGTCCTGTCAGGATATGACCAAGCGAGAGCACCATCGCCAGAATGAAGACAGCACCTAAAAAAAATGTCAGCCATTCTTTAAGAATGAGTTTTCTGATGGTGAACATGGGACCTTATGAGAGAGACAAAGGTTGATAAAAGTGGGCGAACGATAAAATTAAACACACGTTTGGTTTTTGGACGAGCTTCAAGTGCGTCTACCAGGCGTGGCGAGTAAGCATAATAAAAGTCGATAAAATCCAGGCCGAGTGAGTGTTTGGCGATAGCGAGTTTAAAATGCCTCAGCGTCTCGGTTCTCTGGTCATCGAATCCAAAGCACATCGTGGCAACATAACATCTCTTCGCACTGATCTGGATCTTATGGTAAGCGGCCTCGAATGCTTTTGGATTATGGGCCTGCTTTTTATTGTTAAATTTTCTGATAATTTGCGCATTCACATGTTGGTACTTGAAGCCGATAGAGAATTTCATAAACTGCTCAAGACATCTCAGGCAGTCGCGCTGAAGATTCGGGCTTCGGTCGTAAGCTTTGGCCAGATCCCAGTAGGCATGACTGATTAAAAGCAGTTCGGTCATGTCCTTTTCAGCGTCAAACAATGTGGGGGTGAGGCGGTCTTCTGTTGTGTCAAAATAAAGAGCGAGGATTCCCAGGTATTTATTATATGAGTCCACGGCCTGGGCCATGCGATCCTCTTTTACAAAAACCTGTGCGCGCTTTAAGTGAGTCAAACGAGTGCGGTAGAGTTCAACAACTTGCTCTCGTTTTTTGTCTTCTTTCGCGTCTTTTAAATCAACTTTTTTCTTTGCCAATCCAAACCTACATTAAAATTTAAATGAAGCGGAAAATGAAGTTTCTCTCAATTTACTTTCAGCTCTTGCCAGTGTTGTGTTGGCCTCTTGTTTGGTGTTTTTTAGTGCAAAGCCAAGCGAGATTTTCGGCTGATCCCATGCAAGGCCAAAACCATTTCCTTTTTCTTGTTTTTCTTTGTCGTTAAAAGCACCAAAGCGCAGATAAAAATCGTTAAGCACGCGCACTTGAATCCCGCCACGGTAAAGCAGGGAATCGGAGATCTCGTCAGAGTTGTAATTAGCGCCGAGATCAAACATAAGAGTGATGTAGTCGACGAAGATATGTTGAGCTCCGACAATCGCCTTGGTTTCTTTTGCGGCAGAATTGAAAGCGTCATAAACAACAACACCAAGAGATGTTTGAGGATCAATTGAATGTGTAACTCCGAAAACTGTCTGATAATAATCAACGCTGGTTTTTGCGGAAGTGTTTTCGTCTTTAACTTTGCGCAAGCTAGCGCCTAGTGCAGATTCTTTTGAAAGAGGAGCAGAGGTAGCAATACCCCATTTTTTTCTTTTGAAAACACCTTCTTCCTGAAAAGTATAACTGATAGATCCACTAAGGTTAGGGTTGCCATCTGAAAGCACAACACCTGTTGATTTTGGTTTTTGGATTATATTTCCGTTAGAGTCTTTTAACTGCAGCATATCTCTTTGCAGGTAAAGACTCGCACTCTCGTGGAAAGCTAAACTTGCAGGATTTAAGAATGCAGCTTCTTCAGACAGAATTCCGGCGACACCGGTGCCTGCAGTTGATTTCAAGCGAGTGGTTTCAAATTCGTGCACTTTCGCAAAAGCGAAGTTTGACATGAGAAGCGTCACTAGAAAAAAAGATTTTTTGATTTGATTGCGAATGTTGCTAATTCCTTTTAAAATTAATAATGCTTAAGAGGAAATTATAATGAAGATTCGACGTGCCGTCATCCCTGTTGCTGGAAAAGGGACAAGATTTTTGCCAGCCACTAAAGAAGTTCCGAAGGAAATGATTCCAATTATCAACCTGCCAATGATTCACTACGTAGTAGAGGAAGCAATTTTGTCAGGTATTGAGCAAGTTGTCTTCATCACATCATCGGGGAAAAATGCTATTGAAGATTATTTCGATCGCAAGTTTGAACTTGAAGACTTCTTAATTAAAAATGGAAAACAAAAAGAGCTGGAGCTTGTTCAACAGATTGGAAAAATGGTTGAGGTCACATCGATCCGCCAGAAAGAACAACTAGGATTGGGTCATGCGGTTCTTTGCGCAAAAGACATCGTGGGCAATGAGCCTTTCGCCGTCATCCTTGGTGATGAGATCGTCCGCGGTCCAAACCCGGTGACGAAACAATTGATTGATATCGCCAACCAAAACAACAATGCAAATGTCATTGGTGTTATGGAGATTGATCCACAGGAAACATCGAAGTACGGTATCGTTAAGGGTGATTTTATCGATTCCGCGAAAAAAACAATGCGCATGACGACCATGGTAGAAAAACCAAAACCAGCTGATGCGCCTTCAAACCTGGCGACTCCTGGCCGCTATATTTTCCGCCCGGAAATTTTCGATGCCCTTCAGGTGATCCCTAAAGGTGTTGGCGGTGAGTACCAGCTGACGGATGCGATCAATATGCTGGCAAAAAACAGCGAAGTCTACGCGCACATCTTTCAAGGCGAGCGCTTTGATACTGGAAACATTGAAGGGTACCTGAATGCCACTGTTGAATTCGCCCTGATGAATAAAGAGTCTGAAGAGATGATGAGAAGAATCATTAAAGAAAAAGTTAAAAAATATAATATCAAGTAGGTAGCTCATGAAAAAGTTTTTGCAAATCCTGGTCTTGACGGCATTCTCGCTTACGGCGAAAGCTTCAGTACCAACAGAAGAAGGCCTGCTAAAGAACCTGAACAATGCAGAACTTCCAGGACAGTTCATTACTGTAAAAATGATGGTTCAGTCACTGACTGAGACTGATAAATCAGAGTACGTCAAACTTCAGCTGTCTTTAGATAATCCGAACACAATAGGTATGTTGCAGACAATTTATTCAAACGGACAGATGCTCAACTCACAAATTAAAAGTGTGAAATATTTCCCGGATCTTCTGACTCAAATCAAGCGCGAGAAGACGCCTGAAAAAAGCATGTTTTATGGTGTCCTGATGATGCTTACAACTAATCGCTCTCAGGGAGTAGAGGCATTTCTGGAAAAAAATGGCGTCACAGTTATTAAAAACAAAAATATCTTAAATGAAGAAAAAATGAGACTGCTTAGAGCTTACCGCTCTCACCTGATCAACAACAAAGGAAAAGGGGATGCAGGCTCACCACT
>JBEIPI010000012.1:0-40934 GCA_040377165.1 Bacteriovorax sp. | reverse complement strand
GGTTTCCAGAAAAGCTCTCTTTTAAAGGCCTGTGTAAGAGAAACACTGTACTTAAAATCTCCTCTCACTCTCTGTCCCGTGATCTTTTTCCCGACGCTGGTATTGAAAAACGAGGTTGGGATAACTACAAAAAAGAAAAGCCCGAAAAAAATATTCAAACCTGTAAGAAGATAAGTCAGAATTACATCACCAAACATGAACTGCAGGTGGTATTTGCTCAGAAACATATTGATTAATTTAATTTCAAATGGCGGCAGAAGTAAAAGCGCATTAACCAGTATAAAAATAAAGAGGATATCGATGACCAATGCGACCCCTCTTAAAGGAATCGGGGAGAATTCATAATAGTCATCGTCTTCTTTGTTTTTTCCGGTGTTGAGTTCCTTGTAAAGCTCGGTGCGGGTGCGGGTCGGGCGGATACTGGCCTGATCGAGCACCAGTCGTTCGGCAGAGGCAGCTGTTGGTTTTTTAACCACATCTGTCTCTCCATGATTCATCACCGTTGATCGCGTGCCCGAGAAACTCTTCTTTTCAACCATATCCGTCCTAAATATCGCTTATTCTTTTAACAATCCTATCCAGCTCATCCTGAGCTTGATCACACTCTCTTTTCCACTCATCATGGGCCAGAGAGTTGTCTTGGTTTAGTAAAAGTTTACCCAGCTTTGATGAGGCGGCATTGAACTCTCTTAAAAGTTTCACTGCTAGTTCCTCATCGGCCAGGTTCTCAAGTTTTTCCAGTATCGCGTTTACTTCTCTATTGTCCAGCATACTTCTATTTTGTTGAAACAGTGTTCTTAAGCTTAAGTGATTTTACGATATCACCAGCAATCTGCACAGACTCTCCAAGCACAACATCTTGTCTTAGAGTCTTAACCCATTCTTCTTTTCTTTGCTCAAAGTCCTTCGCCCATTTCTTCATATCCCCTGGACGAATGTTCTCATGGGCCTTCAGTGAATCCTCAAAGTTTGTGACCAGAAGATTTTTATCTTCGTCCTCAAGCTTTAACTCTTCGGCCATTTTTTTATTTAGAGCTTCTTCATCCTGAACTTTCTTCAAATTCAATGAAACGATTGTCTCTTTTTTCTTTTTGTTTAAATAATCTACGTTGCGGTTAATTTTTGCGAAACGGGCATTGGCCTTCACTCTTGCCGCACTTTTTGCTCTTAAGTCAGCAACATTGTATGAGAACTTCGTCCACTTAGAGAAAGTCTTCGCCGGAATCTGATCCCATGGAAGTGAATACTCCAGGTCTTTTTCACGGCTTTCAACATAACTGAAAATATCCGGTAAAATTAAATCAGGAGTGATCCCTTTATATTGAGTTGAAGCACCTGTGACTCTGTAGAACTTTTGAATTGTCACTTTCAGTGCTCCCATTGTCTCGCCAAAAATTGAAACAAGTGGGCCGCGGTTTAAATCCAATACCGCCTGAACAGTCCCTTTACCATGAGAGTAATCTCCACCGACAACGATAGCTCTCCCGTAATCCTGCATTGCTCCCGCTAGAATTTCAGAAGCTGAAGCTGAGAAACGGTTTTGTAAAACGACTAATGGGCCATCATAACTTACGCTTGAATCATCGTCTTCAAGGACTTCAATTTGTCCCATGTGGTTTTTAACCTGAACAATCGGTCCTTTCTCAATGAAAAGTCCTGACATTAAACGGGCATCTTCCAGGGCCCCACCACCGTTGTTTCTTAAATCTAAAACGATAGCATCAACCTTTGCTTTTTTAAGTCTTTCGATTTCTTTTCTCACATCATCTGTACAGTTGATCTTTGAATTCTCAAAATCACGGTAGAATTTCGGAAGCTGAATGTAACCTACACGCACATCTGTATCTTTGGCCTGAAGAACGGAAGATTTCGCAAATGAAGCGGCCACTTCAATCTCGTCGCGAATGATTGAAATAATTTTTCTTGTTCCATCAACTTTTTTAATTGTAAGACGAACCTCTGTCCCCTTCTTACCACGGATATATCTAACAGCATCATCAACCTTCATATCCGTCAGGTCGACACCTTCTTTATTTCCCTGAGCAACTGAAAGAATCACATCATCAGCTTCCAGCTCTTTTCCTCTCCATGCCGGTCCACCTGGAACGATCTGAACAACTTTAATGAATGATCCGTCTTCCTGTAATACCGCTCCAATCCCTTCAAGCTTTCCAGTGATATCGATATCGAAATCCTCTTTCTTTTTAGAAGGAAGGTAAGCTGTGTGGGGGTCAAATACGGCCGAGATTGAATTATAAAAGTTCTCTAGTTGATCATCTCTGTCCTGGCTGGCCAGGCGTTCGAAAATTTTCTGGAATCTTTTTGAAACAGATTCATGGGCCTTCGCTCTCATTTCAGCATCGGTTAATTTTTTCTCGGCCTTCATCTTCTTAACCGGCTTTGTTGAAGCTTTCGCCCCTTTTGCCACCGGTTTTTCTGTCTGTTCATCAATCAATGAGAGATATTTTGTCAGCGTTGACTGCTTAAAGACGATTTCCCAGTTTGTTCTTAACTTCCCTTCATCGCTCACCCAGTCTCTTTTCTCAGGATCAAGTTCAAGAGTTTCATTTCCGCCGAAATCGAATTGCTTTTTGAACAGCTCTTTTCTTTGTGCTTCAGCTTGAGCGATTCTTTTCTTGATGATCGCCAGGCCTTTTTCAATCAGAACGTAATCTCCGCTCACCATCTCATCGTCCATCTGGAATTGATAGGCCTCAAGCTCTTTAATATCCCCTTTCGTCAGGAATTGTTTTGAACCATCAATCTTCTTTAGGTATTCCTGACAGGCCTTTTGAGATACTTCATCATTAATTTTCATTCCACGGTAGTGGTATGTTTCCAGTGCGTTCTTAAGAATATTTCCGATTAGTTTCTCACGTCTCGGATCTTTGGGATCTTTAGCCTGTGAGTAAGCATTGAATGAGAGTAACAGAACCAGCATGAGGCACAGACGTTTCATTTTTTCTCCAAAGATTGAAAGCCGTAAATCTATCAATCAATGATACCTCAACTAGAGGATCAGGAGTCAAAAGAAAAAATTGCTCAGTGCAAACGGCACTGAGCAATTATCCGACAATTAATGTGAGTTATTATTTTGTTTCTAGGACTTCCACAGCTTTTTGCAGCCATCCAAGGTTGCCCTTCACGATATCGATAGGCATGTTACTATACGGAATATCTGCGATTGTAGCCTTATTTTCTGAACACAACTCATCCACACTGTTTTCTCCGAAGATAGAAGCATTCAGGTCCCCTGGAAGACCAAATAGAAAGTTTGGAACAGTACTTGAGAAGACTCTTAGCGGATCTTCCCAGTCAGTATTTAGGTCACTTGTAGACCTAAACCCTGCTCCTGTTCCGTTTGTCGATGTCCCGATAATAGTTGCTCGTTTTGATTCCTTAAATAAAAAGGCCGTCATATCACAGGCACTAATACAGTTTGGCGTAACCAAAACAACCATCTTTTGATTGAAGCCTTTAACTTTAGGGTCGGCCGTAATGTTTCCACTTACATTGAACATTGGAGCATACGCTTTGCCTCCATTTAGGGCCTCATCCATAATATTTCTAAGGTCATCATAGGTGATTCCAACAGACTGATCCTCCCCTTCAATGAACTGGAAGTTTTGCTGCTCTTCTAAATAGCGCATATACGGAGTCACTCGGTATCCACGAGAAGGTCCACCATAAACTTTATTGGCCTCAGTGAAGATCCCAAGAACTGCCGCCGGAAATCCACCGTTACCACCACCGTTGATTCTTAAATCAAGAATAACCGGCAACTCGTTTTCTTTAGCATCAATTGCGAAGTTTCTGATCGCATCCAGGAATGGCATCTCAGCTGTCGCCGTTTTTACATTTTTTGTATAGAAAGTCATAAGCTGCATAACCGCGTATGTCTTTCCTTTATTGATAAAGTATCCGGTGCGGATCGCAGGTGATCCCGCATCGTCCACCATCTCTGTGACTCCTTTTAAGTTCTCTTTCAGGTTTCTCGCCGAGTAGCCGGCAAAGGCCATAGAAGGCCCCTCTACCCATTTGCCAGTCGTTTTATCAAATGAAATCCCGATAGAAGAAGAATCTGAAGGAATGCCGTATTTTTGAAAGTAAGTGATCGCGTCCACTCTCGGTGTTGACTGCATAGAGTTGTTTACAAACACTGGTAGTTTGAAAACCTGTCCACTCTTAAAGGCGATCTTAACGAAATTTTTCTTTTCGTATTTAAAATTTCTAAGTGTAAGCGCTCTTACCGCTTCCATGTCAATGTACTCATCAGTGCTGCCCGCAACATACGGTTTGTACTCATCAACTTTCTTATCAACAGCAACACCATCGATCGAGACAACTTCTTCCCCGATCTTAAGCGCCGACATATCTGTGCCGGACAATTTCTCAATCATCGCCAGGAATTTTTTATCGAGAGAGCCGATAACAATCTTTCCCTGAACTCTAAAGAGACGAACCCCATTGTAGATATAAGGACGGGTGATTTTTTCTCTCACCCCAAAATGTGTGTCTTTAAATTTGGCCACGATCAATTGCATGCGGTCCATGAATTCCATATTGCTTTGGGCCTGAAGAAATGACATTTTCTCTCTGGCGTCAGAATTTTTTCTTTCAGCAGCAGAAAGAGTAAAATCGCCTGCGGCCATTTCCGCATCAATCGCCTCTTCTTTCAATTTTTTAAAATCAAGGCCGATTCTCTTTTCTTTGAGCGGCAGCAGAGCGTACTCTAATTCAACAGTGTTTAAAAAATCGTTAACGATCATTAAACGATCCGCGCGGTCCAGGTAATGAAATCTGATTCCCGCATACACATCCCTCACCGTATCCAGTTTCGTCTTGGTTCCACCTGGAAGTGGATTGACCAGACCAGCATTTGCGTCTTGATTGGCAAAAACTGATGACATTAATACAGCCGTTAAAAGTGATGTCTTAATCATACAATGATCTCCCGTATTCATAATGAATAAGGGATTCTATCGTCCTTAAGGATACTTGTGGGAAAACGAGAAAATCTTACAGACAAAATAAAAAAAGGGAGTGTCTAAAGTCTAGACACTCCCTTCGAATAGTTTGGTAAATAGTTAGGATTACTTCAAATTGCGAAGAACGTACTGAAGGATCCCACCGTTAGTGATGTAGTTTAGCTCGTCTGCTGTATCAACTCTTGAAGTCAGCATCGTCTTAACCACTTCCCCGTTTCCACGAGTGATCACCATTTCATACTTCATTCCTGGTTTGAAATCCCCTTGTGGGATTAGAGAGATTTTTTCATCCCCTAATAACCCTAAAGTCTTTCTGTCAGTTCCTTCTGGGAAGACCAACGGAAGCACACCCATACCGATCAGGTTTGATCTGTGGATACGCTCGAAAGACTCAGTCACAACCGCTTTTACACCTTGAAGGAATGTTCCTTTAGCTGCCCAGTCACGAGAAGAGCCCGTTCCGTATTCTTTTCCAGCGATAACCACCAGTGGAGATTTCTCTGCGATGTACTTCATGGCCGCATCGTAAATTGATAACTGCTCACCTGATGGGATGTGTTTTGTTAATCCACCTTCAACACCGTTAAGCATTTCATTTTTAATACGGATGTTAGCGAATGTACCTCTCATCATGACTTCGTGGTTACCACGGCGTGATCCGTATGAGTTGAAGTCAGCGACAGGAACACCTTTTTCAGTTAAGTAAGCTCCGGCAGGAGATGACTTCTTGATGTTTCCAGCTGGCGAAATATGGTCAGTAGTGATCGAGTCGCCAAACAGCGCCAGGATGCGGGCATTATCAACTTTAATTGTGTTGATCTTTCCACCAGTGATGTCTTCAAAGAAAGTTGGGTTTCTGATGTATGTAGAGTTTGGCTCCCATGCAAAGTAATCCCCTTCTGAAGTCTTGATTGCCTGCCAGTGAGAGTCACCTTCAAATACGTTTTCATAACGTTTTTTGAACATGGCACTTGTCAGTTTCCCGTTAAGAATTGTGTTGATTTCTTCGTGTGTTGGCCAGATGTCTTTTAGGTAAACATCCTGTCCATTAGCACCTTTCCCGATCGGGTCTTTTGTGATGTTAATGTTGATGTTTCCAGCAAGCGCGTAAGCGATGACCAACGGAGGTGAAGCCAGGTAGTTTGCTTTCACGTCCGGGTTGATACGGCCTTCGAAGTTTCTGTTACCAGAAAGAACAGAAGTCACAACCAGGTTGTTAGTGTTAACTGACTTAGAAATGTTTTCTGGAAGTGGCCCAGAGTTTCCGATACAAGACATACATCCGTATCCAGTCAGTGTGAATCCTAATTCATCAAGTGAGTGCTGAAGTCCAGACTCAACAAGATAATCAGTTACAACTTTAGACCCAGGGGAAAGAGCTGTCTTAACCCATGGCTGAGACTTAAGTCCTAGAGCTCTCGCTTTTTTGGCCACAAGACCAGCAGCGATCATTACTGATGGGTTAGAAGTGTTTGTACATGAAGTGATGGTCGCGATTGCAACAGCACCATGCTTAAGTTTATAGCTTTCACCTTCGACTGCGTATTCATTATTTACTTGAGCTGGATCGACTTTAAAAGCCCCTACCAGTTCTTTTCCGAATGCGTCGCTTGCTCCCGTAAGTTCAATTTTATCCTGAGGACGTTTTGGTCCTGATAAGCTTGGAACAACCGACGAGAGATCAAGTTCAAGAGTTGAAGTGAACACAGGATCAGCGTCACCTGCATTTAACCAAAGCCCCTGCTCTTTCGCGTAAGCTTCAACAAGAGCAACCTGCTCAGGAGATCTTCCAGTGAATGTTAAATAATCAATTGTCTTCTCATCAATCGGGAAGAATCCACAAGTCGCTCCGTACTCTGGCGCCATGTTGGCGATAGTCGCTCTGTCAGCAAGAGTTAAAGCTTTTACACCCGGACCGTAGAACTCAACGAACTTCTCTACTACTCCGTGCTTTCTCAGCATTTGAGTTACAGTAAGAACGATGTCTGTCGCAGTGATGCCTTCGTTGATTTTTCCTGTAAGTTTGAAACCTACAACTTCCGGGACTGTCATTGTTACTGACTGACCAAGCATTGCGGCTTCAGCTTCGATACCACCAACACCCCATCCAAGAACGGCAAGACCGTTAATCATTGTTGTGTGTGAGTCTGTACCAACGCATGTATCAGGGTATGCTGTCGTTTCACCGTTTTCAGTTTTAGTCCAAACGCCTTGAGCAAGATATTCTAGGTTAACCTGGTGACAGATCCCTGTTCCTGGAGGAACTACGCGGAAGTTTTTAAACGCTTTTTGTCCCCATTTAAGGAAAGTGTAGCGCTCTTTATTTCTTTCGTATTCAAGAGCAACGTTTTTTTCGAATGAATCTGCTTTTCCAAAGAAATCTACTGCCACCGAGTGATCGATAACAAGATCTACCGGGATAAGTGGGTTGATCTTTTTTGGATCACCACCGATTTTTTTCATCGCCTCTCTCATTGCGGCTAAGTCTACTACGGCCGGAACACCGGTAAAGTCCTGCATAAGAACTCGCGCTGGATAGTAAGCGATTTCTCTGTCTGATTTTTGTGTTTTTGCCCATTCGTTGATTGCTTTTGCATCGTCGAAAGTTACATCTTTTCCATTTTCATGGCGAAGCAAGTTTTCCAATAAAACTTTTAGCGACTTTGGTAGTTTGTCGATGTCAGTCAGACCTAGATTTTTCGCTTCCTTTAGTGAATAGTAAGCGTAGTTCTTAGAACCAACCTGAAGTGTTTTTTTAACCTTGCTCATGGTGTCTCCCTTTTGGATTAATGTATTGATGGCCTAGTATAAATCTTCTTAAAAAGCTCGTCACGGGGGAATTTCTCTCCTTTTTGGATTTTCCCCCTTGTTTGCCTTCTCGAACTCATTCTAGCGTCAAACCACATAAGAAAAAATTGAATAAATTGAATAAAATATAGTAGAATTAGGAATATGTTGGATGGAATCGAAGCCCTTATAGCTCTGGAAAAGCATGAAACTGTCAGTCAGGCAGCTTTAGCGTTACGCCTCACTCAATCTGCAGTGAGTAAAAGGCTTCATGCCCTACAAGAAGAGTTGGATATGAAGCTGGTGGAGCCCGACGGTAGAAGATTAAAACTCACGCCTGAGGCCATGGCCTTTTTAAGCAAGGCCAAACCACTTTTGCTGGAACTAAAGAATCTCTCTATCGGCCCGGAAACAAAAAGCACACACATCTCGCAATTTTCACTTGCCCTCTCCGACTCCATTGCTGGAAGTTTTGGGCCACAAGTCATTCACCAGACACTTCGTTCAATTAAAAACCTGCGCCTTGATATTCACGTTCACAGAAGTTTAATGCTGCTGGAAAACGTGACTCTGGGAAAATACCAGCTCGGAATCTGCACATCGAATGATGCCAGAAAAGACCTTGCTAGTTTTCATTTAGTCGATGAACCGCTAGCCCTGCTCCATGCGGAAAACAAAAACAAACCCAACAAAAATCTCCCGCTGATTACGATCGAAGAAAACTCTGCTACCTGGAAGAGCATCGGACCCACTGTCAAAAAAGAATATCCCCATCTTTTTTCCAACTCAGTTATTTATGTGGAGTCTTTTCTCGCCGTCTATCAAATGGCCAAAGTCGGTCTGGGAAATGGGCTGATTCCCCTTGGCCTTTGCAAGGAACTTAATATAAAAAGAAATCATTACAAAAGGCTTAAAGTGGAGCGCCCCATCTCGCTGGTTACCAGAAAGACCATCGCACAGCTGGAGATCTTCACGCCATTTTATAATGAGCTGAAGACTAATATTACAAATTATTTTGACGATATAGATTTATGAAAAAAGTTGTCTACTTAATCCTTGGTCACATCTGCCTCGCTTTGGGGATCGTCGGCGCTTTTTTGCCAGTGCTGCCCACCACACCATTTCTACTTCTGGCGGCCTTTCTTTACTCTAAATCAAGCGACAGGCTCCACAACTGGATGATTCATCACAAATACCTGGGACCTCCCTTAAATGACTGGCAACGAAACGGAGTCATTGGCCTCAAGGCGAAATGGCTTGCCACCATCATGATTCTTCTGGTGATTGGGTGGAGATTTCCCATGCTTCAAATTGCACTGGCAATTAAGATTTTTGCATCGCTGGTTTTAATTGGTGTCCTGATTTTTATCTGGACCAGACCTTCTAAGGCAGATTCGAACAATCAGTGATTTTTAGATTCGAAAGGTTGTAAGTGATCTTGGCGGATTTTTTATCCATCAGTGATTTCTCCAGGCATTTGTAATATTTATCTTCACTGGTGAAAATCCCGTCCTGATTGGAGAGAATAACGTCATAACGCTTTTTATCAGTGTCGTATCTTAAACTTTTTACGATGTAATTTTCCGTATCTGTTTTCGCATAAAGAGAAAAACTCACTAACAACAGCGCTGCCATAAATGACTTAGACATTATTCCCCCTCTAAAGTGATTCCTGCGGCCAGGGCATCAGAATACTTCTTTAGTACAGCTTTCGACTCACTCATTTTCTCTGCTTCTGTCAGATTTCTGGTATCAAAAGTACCAAATGCATCAGTTGACGAGATCGCCACTGTTGTTCTTTGAAAGTCTGCCACATTCTCAGGAATCGGATACCTACTGTAAACAACCGGCCCTTTTCCATTTTTTGCCATCTTCGCTACCCATTCTTCGAGCGTCACAGCTTTATCGGTAAGAGATGGGTCAATAACATACTTCTTGATCACACCGTCTTTTCCCTTAACATCAACTGTCGGTGCCACGTGATAGTTCCATCTTAAGTCAGTGCCGGGAACGTAAAGACTTCCTTTGATCCAGGCCTTTTGTGTCGGTATCCCCATCGCTTCAAAACGGCGGGCCATTATATGGGCCCTGGCATAACAGCCATTGCGTTTGTAATCAAATGGAATGTCCTTCATTTTTTTTGCTTTGATAAAAAGATCCTGCACTTCTTTTTCGCTCAAAGCTTTTTTGGCGGAGGCAAGGTTCGAAATTTTTTGCAGGTATTTAAGGTCAACATCTCTGTCGAGGACTCTGTTTTGATAAACACAACCAAGCCCAAGCCCTTTGTCTCTGTCAACATAAACAGACTCAATATCCCCTTTAAAGATCCGCAGGTATTCGATGATATCGGATTTCGCCAGAACCTCATCCATTTCATCCGCGGCCTTATTTTTAGCATCAAAAAGTTCTTTAATTTGCTTGTCACTGCAAAGACTCTCCATCTCTTTGAACTTTGCCATCTTGCGAGTGTTTCTCACATAATAAAAACTGCTCTTTGATTGCTCTAGATCCTTAGGGATAAAAAGATCGTTATCCATATTCCATGAATTCTGAATGGGGTTGATATAATCGCTGGGATAATCATTTACCGGAACATCATCAATCAGCTGTCCTTTGACATTTGAAACTTTAAATCCACCATCAAACAAACGGGTCTCGCCTTTTTTCATCGATAAAAGATTCGGTGGAAAAAGGGAGTATTCATCAGACGGAATGAAAGCGAGTAATTTCTCCTGCGGATCTTTTCCTGTGCAGGAGTAAAAATCACATAACATCTGTGGGTCTTTACTTTCCCCTCTGGTGCAGCTTATCGGTGCGCCGTCAGGATTTATAGTAATGTTAAGTTGATTAAGATTGCCAGAGCTATTCAGGTAGTTTTGAGAGTAGGCCGCCAATTCTTTTGCAAATTCATCTCTGGAGTTTTGAAGTCCTGTAGCGACAATGCCAGCGACTCGTCTACGGTTTGCAAAGTTATCCTGATAAGTTGTCTTCTCCGGATAAACCATATACAAAACCCGGTCCTTGTTTGAAATCTTATTGACGACTTCAACAACCGGATAGTCCTTTTTGCCTTTTTTTATCGCGATAAATCCCACATCACTCTGAGTGACCAGGATTTTATCCTTCCCATCCATACAATGATAAAGATCTTTCGAGCGGGCTTCACAATTAAGGCTTCTGCCGTTTAATTCAACGACTTCAGCATGAACCGCAGCGCTCATGACGAGATAGCAGACAACAAATAAAAGGGCGCAAATTTTTCTCATAAACAATCAGCCAAGATAACTGGAAATCGTGAACTTCTTTCCTTGAAAAAAGACGTGCCCTTTCCCGCAGAAAGAAAGCTGATCCTTTTCAATAATAATACCTCCTCCATCCGGGCAGGCATAGAGGGGAAGCATTGACTTTTTTGAATGGTGAAGTAATTCGGCATCGTAGCGTTTTGAATTTTTATAATGGGGGAAAAACTCAAAATTCACCAGTCTCATGGCCGATAAATTCTTCATATCCCATGGGTTCTCATCGCGGTCAAAGTGAGGAAAACTCGCCGTGTGCACGTGAGGAGTCAGAACAATCGCTCCCGCGGAAAGACCGCAAAGTACTCCACCCCTTTTCAGGAATTTTTTGAAATGGTCGAACATTTTATTCTTCTTGAGATGCTTGAGAAAATAAAAAGTATTTCCCCCACCTAAAAAAATCAGGTCGCTTTTTAAGACTTCATTCAAAAGTGTTTTGGTGAAAGGTGTATCCACACAAAAATGCATAAAGCGCTGAACTCCGAGTTTCGAGAACTCGTCCACGAAAAACTTGAAGTCTTCCTCGGCGTCGTAGGAGCTTGATGGAATAAAGGTCAATTTCGGAACATCTGCACCAGTAAGCTCGAGAGCGCGCTTATTAAGGAATCTATTTTCCTTCTCGCCGCCCCCGGAATAGAGAACTATTTTCATATTCCGTCTCTAAACTCGCGTACGATCTGAAGCATCCCTTTTACCAGGCGTGACTGCTCTTTTTCAGTTTCAAAATTTGACGGTTTTCTATCTTTGTCCGGATTCAGGTTCTGGTAATCAGTGAATTCCTTCAATACCACCATAATCTCTTCAGCTGTAAGCTTTGGACGCTGATTCATTACCTTCTGAACAATCGTAGTGATTGAATCACCGGTGACTCTGTCGTATTTATTGATGACCGAAGACCTCATTGAAATATCAAGCAGGACCTTCTCTGGTGCGATTTTAAACTTCGCCGCCACTTTATTGATCAGCTTAATATAATTCTTTTGGAAGCTTCTTATTTTTAAGTCCCTGCGAAGCGAGCGCTTTAAATCGGCCTTTGTCGCATAACTTGACTTGATAACATCTAAAAATTCCACTTCACTTACTCTCCCATTCAATCCACGGGAAAGAAAAATCTGCGGAAGCTCTCTCAAAATATCGCGCATACAGAAAATCGCGTTCCAATTGATCCCATCCGGTACCTTTTGCGGACCTTTAACTGATTTCGCCATTTCAAAATAAGTGAAATCGTCTCTGAAATCTTCAATATCTTTGCGGCAGTTTTCCAGTAAAAACTCCGCATACTTGGAAGTAAATCCAATCTTTCTCAGAATGTTTCTGTTTTTGTAGTCGAAGAATCTTTTTTCAAACGACTGGATTGAATGATGGTTTTTGAAATCATCAATCGATTTCTTTTTCTCGTTTTTAATGTAATCGACGATCTGAGCGAAGGTCTGAACGATGTAGCGCGCTTTCTGCTTTTGCTCTTTGATTGAAGTCGACCAGCGTTCGACATCGTCGTAGCGGTACTCATGGTGATACAATCCAAACTGGCGGACAGAACCATAATCAATAATCCCTCCATCCATCAGGATATTATCCCCGTCCCAATCCAACCAGCAGAAGATATACTGATCCTCAAAGTTCGCGGCCATTTCGGCGAAAGTATCCATGATCTGATTCAGGAAATAATCATAAACAGTTTTATTATCTGTCGGTACGTTTTTCCAGACTTTGTTTTTTGCCTGTCTTTCAATGTAGTAATCAACCATGCGCTTTAACGTTGGAAGGTTGTTCTGCTTTAAGTGATTAAACATATGCGATGGACGAAGAAGATTGTCGTGTACGCGGATATTGATCGCCAGACCTTTCTGAAATTCAATAATCCCCAATACTCTTTCTGTCTCCAGTCCGTTTTTGGCCAGGACTTCACTGAAAAATAGTGAACTCAACCCTTCATCTTTTTCAGAGTAACCGCAACCGTAAGAAACTGTCGGATCACCTGTCTGATAAAACTTTTTATTGATATTGCAGGCGGGGCTTAATTTCGTCGCTCCCGTTCCACAGCTTGAAACGTCCCACGTTTTTCCGCCTTTTGAAATCTGTCCATTCCAGATACTTCTGCCATCGCCTGAAGTCGTCCCCTTTTTGCACGGGTGCTGCAGCTGCAGGTAACGTGTGGCCATAAATGTATTCGGCCTGATTTCATCTTTTGGAAAATTAAAATTATTCATCAAATCATATTCGTTGATGATGACTATGCTGAATGTATTTAGGATTTCTTCTTTGAGTTCTTTAGTGAGTTCGTTGGGATGATTTTCTGGGATGAGTCCGATTTCGCGTGCAAGGTCAAAATTAAAAAAAGCTACCTGACCTCCATGCCTTGTCCGCACCTGATACTCCACGACGGCTTCAGGGACGCTCTTTTTCAAAGGGTGACTTCCGTCTATCTCCTTGAACTTCGCGTAAGGGTTAGTGTCTTTGCTTGGTCTTGACTCTTTTAATTTTGTATTTCCCATATCTTATTGTCAGAGATTCCAAAAAAAAATCCAACAAAATTTAAATGGGAAAATTATCATAGGCAAAATTTGCCGCCTCTTTTCTCCCCAATGGGCCTCAAATGAAGAATTATCAGCTCGCCAATGACAAAAACTCTCTGCTCCAATGAAAAACTGAGAGGATTTTTTAATTCATCTATTCAATACCTGATCATTTCGTTTAATTAGCAAAATGACAAATTGCTTAGAGCATTTTTTGTGAAAGTTTTAATGATCAGCTCTCTCTTCAGAGTCAAAACTGACCAATAATAACTGCGATCAGTAAAAAGCCTGTTCTTAATGTCCGGTCTTTCATTAAAAATTCCGCCTTCCAGCTGATGCTTCATTACATAGAGGCCCGCCATCAGATTAAGGTCGGGATTAAAAAGATCTCTCTGTGTGAACTTGAATGCCGTATAAGAAAAACTATGACGATGGGCCGACGCCAAATCAATCTGTAATAATCCTGAACTTAGTGTCCCGTCTTTTTCACGGTAAGTAGTCATTGGGTTTAACCCTGATTCTGCATGGGCAATTGAGGCCATGAAGGTCACCCAAAATCTTTTTCTCTCCTGAATTCCAGCTATGCGATAGCCTTCGCACTTTAGCAGTCTCAGGTCTCTTAAATTAATTTCGCTTTGATAAAGCACACTCAGCTCTGGTCTTTCCAGATAACGGAGCAAACTCTCAGAAAGATTTTTGGTCCAACGATAGCGGTGCTCAACTTGAAAGTGCAACTTGAGATCTTTCTCTTCTTGTTGCGCCTGTCCCCCCTCATTCTCTTGCTGATCCTGCTGATCCTGCTGACCAGCAATCGGGCCAGCAGCGCTGGAAGGTCCACTATCACTTCCGCATGAGGCCAGAAGAAACAGAAGCAACAACCCAATAAAGGACATCTTATTGACAATAACCAAGGCAATCGCTCCATGATTTGTTTTTTATTTAACATGGTAATGCTAATCAACCTTTTTCACTATTTCAAGAAACACTGAAATATAATAGAAATTCACCGATAGGGTCTGTGTCAAAAATACTGTCATTAAGGAATCATCATGTCTTTGCGCTTTTTCTTTCTCTCGTTTCTCTTTTTGTTGTTTGCTTCATGCTCAACCATCAGCAAAAAAGACTGTAATAAAAACATGAAAGAACTCGGGCTCTCTCACGGAAAAATCGGCTCTCCTAAAAAATACACGGATGAGCTGCGTGACACATGCATGGGCCCAAATCCAACTATTGACCTGGAATCCTATGAAAAAGGATTTTATCAGGGATGGATGGAATACTGTCTTCCCAACCGCGCTTTCGACATGGGAAAAAGGGCCGACCGCTACATTAGTTTTTGTCCGGCCGAACGAGAAGCAAGTTTCAGAGAAAAATATCTTCTGGGAAAGCACCATTTTGAATTAAAGGATGTTGAGGAAGAAATTGCGGCCAGAATGGAAGAGTTAAAACCAACCATCAACACCAGCACAGCTGATCTTGATGAATACAGCAAACTTCAAAAAGAGCTGGATAAAACCCGTAGAGAAATTCAGGCGATTGAAGTTGAAGGCGCAAAAAACTCTTTTATCTTCCGTTAATCCACTCTAAAAAGGGCAAATTTCAGGTAACGAAGCTCTTCCATCGCCAACGGATACGGGTGATCAAAAGGCTGTCCGCCTAAATACACCAACGTTCCTTTTTTTCTGGTTTTAGAAAAAGATTCACGGCAAATTTCCAGGAATTTTTCAGTGCTGACATGGCTTGAACAAGAGCTCGCAGCAAAAAATCCGTTACCCTTCACCAGCTTTAATGAATTGGCGAAAACTTTTGTATAGGCCGCAGTCGCAGTCTCCACAGCTTTTTGATTGGGAGCAAAGCTTGGAGGATCAGTGATGACCAGGTCCCACTTCTCTTTATTTTTGATTCGTTCATCAATGAATAAAAATGCGTCTTCTGCGATCGCATTATGTTTAGTCTTAAGTTCATTGACCTCAAAGTTTCTATTGGAAGCTTCAATCGCCGCTTTAGCGATATCTACACTGGTGACTTCACTCGCTCCACCATGGGCAGCAAAAATAGAAAACCCTCCTGTGTAGCTGAATAAATTGAGGACACTTCTGTTTTTTGAGAACTGTGAAATCAGCTTTCTATTGTCTCTTTGATCAAGGAAAAATCCGGTCTTGGCGGCATCACGGATATTGCTGGCAAAGAAGCTTCCGTTTTCTTTAAAAAGAACTTCTGAGGCCAGAGAGCCTACGATATCGACGCCTTTTACTTCCTCATCATTTCTTCTTTTGTAGTAAACGTTCTTGATATAAGGCATGACACTTTGAAGTTTCTCGGCGATTCCCTGGTGATTATAAAAACGCTCCATCACCGGGTGGTCGTGCTTAATAACCGCTGTATGATCATAAACATCAATAATAAGACCTGGCATTCCATCGCCCTCTCCATTGACCAGGCGAAAGCTATTGGTGGCTTCACTTCTAAAACTGATCCTCAAATCAATGGCGCGGGAAAGCTGGGTATCGGCCCAAACCTGCAGCGTATGAGGAATATTATTGATACGTACATAAGGCTCTTCACAAAGACATAATAAACGAAAACGAAGTTGGGTGTCGGCCTGAACAAGTCCGATGGCCAGTGAATCATTTCTCGATTTCAACATGGCCAGGCCAGTTGGAGTTTTTCCGTCAAAGCAGTCAGCAAAGATCCAGCGATGCCCGCGCAACAGGTGTTTATTCACGTCGCGGATTAATTGAATGTCTGGAATTTTTGCATCTGGAATATTAACCAAGGGATTTTTTATCATTCTATACCTTCACTATAATGTCGTAGACTCTCTTTAGACTTAAAAGTGCTTATCGGCAAGAGTCAAGAATTCTGGGCACTACCGCGAAGTTTCGAATAATAATACTTTAAGCGCTCTTGGTTAAGCGTATTGAGTAAAGCGGCCCCTAAAATCACCGCCCCTCCGACCTTCTGGATGCCGCTTAAACGCTCTCCTAGCAACCAGTTTGAGAAGAACATCGCCGACGGTGTAATCAGGTAATAAATAATCCCTGTAGTGGTTGTAGGTAAATGAGAGACGACCTTCGACCATAACGTATGGGCCACAAAGGTGCCCAAAACAGCTAAGAAGATCAGTACCCACCAGTCAACAGAAGTGAGTCCTGTCCAGTGAGTTTCCTGAAAAAGTAATACATACCCCACAAAGGCAATACTGAATTGATAAAAAATCCTGGTCTCTTGATTAAACTCATGGGACTTCTGAAGCATAATCGGAATGATTGAATAGAATGAGGCGCTAATCAGGGCAAGGAGCAGCCCAAGAGTTGTCCGGTCATGATAATCCCAGCTTGGAATCACCAGGATAACACCTAAAAGAATCAGAAGAAGACAAATCAGGTTCTTGCCATTGATATGATAACCTAAAAAAAATGAGCCGTAGAAAATAAGCTGAACACCATAAGTGGCCATCCCTAAAACGCAGATAGATGGTCCGGCCACTTTAATAGAAAACGTATAAGTGATCCAATGGCCAAAAAAACACAGACCGATGATTCCAAGTTTCCAGAAAGATTTTTCTTTATAAGCTTTCCAGTTAATTTTTTTATTCCAGAAAATTCCCAGCATCACTGCTGCGACGGCCAGGCGGAAGAATCCAATCGTAAACGGAGTGGCCTCAGTGTATTTAACCGCCAGAGGAACGAAAGAAAAAATAATGATAGCGGTAAATATTTCAATAAGCATAAATGCCATTTTAGCGCTCTTCCTGTCCAATAAGCCAGAAAAATCTCGCTACTAACGGCTAACGGGAGGGACCCTATCGATTATTCGCGAGAAACTCTCACGGCATTCAGGGGATAATTTTTCAGGAGTTTCAAGGTAGACTTGTTTTAGACAATTTATTCTTCGAGCACCATACCTTTTGACATGTCCGCAGAGCACATCATGCTCTTTGCAAATGTTCATTGTCGCCATGAAGGCGTTATCAAATTCTTTATCAAAAAAATTGAGATGATTGCGGCAATCAAGCGAGACTTTATTTCGATTGGCCCTCAGGCAATCACTTATTCTTCCTTCTCCCGGAGAAATTCCTGCACAAAACGTCGCCACATCCTCACGACAGTACTTTGCCCCTTCATTTTTTACAAGTGGCGTCTCTGTCGAGCAAGAAACCAGGAATAACAACAGCGTCCATCTCATTGGTGATAGAAGCACAACTAGCAGCCTGTCACTTTTTTGTGAATGTTTGAAATGTTGAATGCCCCTTTATGCCAGTCCATGTTGTACCATTTAAGGTTTTTCTCCAACTCTTTCATGAAAGGAATTTTCTTTTCATTAAAGTTTGTTGGTTGAAGACCTTTTGAAGCATAAGCAAAAGTCCAGAACACTCCAGGGTAAATTAGCATCGGGCCAGTAAAAGACTTCACGACAGGGTACACTGAGCGTAGGTTATCGTAGAAGGCCTTGATCCCGTACTCATCGTAGAAAGGATTTTCTGTCTGGGCCATCATGATGCCATTTTCTGTTAAAGCGGCGTACACGTGCCCGTAGAATTCCTTAGTGAAAAGTCCAGCAGCAAAATCCTCAGGGTCAGTTGAATCGATGATGATGACATCAAAGAAGTTTTTATGATTCTTGATGTACTCCACACCATCTTGTGGAAGAACATTTACTCTTTTATCTGAAAGCCCCGACGTGCAGTCAGGGAAGAATTTTTTAGAAACTTCAATCACGCGCTCATCAATTTCCACCAGGTCGATTCTTTCAATCTCCGGGTGCTTTACGTATTCACGGACAATCCCGCCATCGCCGCCGCCGATAATCAGGACGTTTTTAATTCCAGGGTGAACCATTGAAGGAATGTGCCCCATAACTTCGTGGTAAACAAACTCGTCATGGTCAGAAACCATGGTTTTTCCGTCTAAAAGCAACAAGCGTCCAACACCATGCGTGTCGAGAACATCAATCTTTTGATACTGGCTCTTTTCAGAGTGCAAAACGGATTTTATTTTGAAGGAAGTGGCCACATTTTTGTGAAAATAGCGCTCAGAGTACCAGCCATTCTCAATTAGTAGTTCATTCGGGTTTTGATCCATGGCCATAACTCTCCAATATTTGGTTTTAACTCTGCCAAAGTGACTTAAGAAAACAAAGAATTCATTGTCACAATAGGCAATCTGTGACACATAGATAGTTCGTGAATTTTAAATACGCAATACTTTTTTTATAGGAAATTAGGGCAATGTTTGAGTCGAAATTAGCTCCCGGGCAAGCAGTTAAATTATCTGGTTTCAACAACCTGACCAAGATTCTAAGTTTTAATCTTTACGACTTCTGCATCGCTCTTGATGAAGAGCAAAGAGCTGAATACGTTAAGTACATTCACGACAAGTACAGCGCTAAAAAAATCGAAAAAATCGCCGAGAGAATCGTCGAAATTATCGAGGCCAATATCCTCGCTGTTTCAATCCAGGACTACGATCCGGTTGGAGCTTCGACAATGACTCTTATGTCAGACATCAAAGGCGGCGGAGAGCCAATTCCTGTTGCGGTCAAAGCACACCTTGATAAATCACACATCACTTCCCACACCTACCCCGACGCTTCTGACCCTAACGGGATCTGCACGTTCAGAGTAGACCTGGATGTGGCAACATGTGGAGAGATTATCCCTCTAAACGCCATCAACTACCTCTTCGAAGCATTCGAATGCGACGTCGTGTATGTTGACTACGTTGTCCGCGGTTACACTCGCCTTGCTAACGGTAAAAAAATCTACAACGACCAGAAATTCAACTCGATCCAGGAATTCATTAAGCCTGAGATCAGAGAGCAATTTCAGTTCGCTTCAGACATCAACATGCCACAATCAAATATCTGGCAGTCAAAATTCATGGTGAAGCAACTTCCGACAGAAAATTACCTTCTGCACCCGGAAGATGTGAACCACCCGGATGTTCCAGCAAAGATGGAACTTCTAAGAAATGAGATGCTTGAAGTCTACCATATGATTCACTAGGAGTTTCATGACTAAAAACCTCTGGGGTACGAACGCCACTCAATTTTTCTTCGAACTAAATCCTGATTTGGTTTTAGATACGGTGGAAAAATTAGGCTTCAGGACTACCGGAAGAGTTCTCACGATGAACTCCATGGAAAACCGCGTGTACGAAGTCGAAATCGAGAGCGACTCCGACAATCCAAGTGATCACTCAAAAATTATCAAGTTCTACCGCCCCGGCAGATGGACAAAAGAGCAAATACAAGAAGAGCACGATTTTCTTTTAGACCTAAAAGAATTTGAAGTACCGGTAATAGCTCCTTTGAGTTTCGATGAAAAAACTCTCTTCACTCTACCTGACCCGGAACTTTTTTATACAGTCTTCCCGAAACAAGGTGGGCGCGCCCCCGACGAATTCACTAATGAAGAAATCGAGCAGGTCGGAAGACTTCTGGCCCGTCTCCACAACGTGGGAAGCATGAAAAAGGCAAAACACCGCCTGCATCTCACTCCTGAAATTTATCTGAAATCCAACCTGGATTTTTTAGTTGGCCAAAAAATTGTTCCTTCCCATTTAGAACTAGGTTACAAGACTGTTTTAGAGACCATTTACGGCCTGACTAAAGACTCTTTCAAAAATATCACGACTCAAAGGATCCATGGCGACTGCCATCTTGGAAATATCCTTAAGCGCGGCGATGTCTTTAACCTGATTGACTTTGACGATATGGTGGTGGGGCCAGCTGTTCAGGACATGTGGCTGTTACTTCCCGGAAGAGATGAATACGCTGATAACCTGCGATCGAAATTGCTGGAAGGTTATACCTCTATGAGGGATTTTAATTACGAGGAACTAAGGCTCACGGAAGTTTTAAGAACACTGAGAATGATTAACTACTCTGCCTGGATCGCCAAACGTTTTGACGACCCGGCCTTCAAAAATGCTTTTCCTTTCTTTGAATCCCCTTCTTATTGGGAAGGGCAGATCAACGACTTGCGCGAGCAGATCTACTATCTGGAGCAGCTATCAGCTCCTCGTTACGAAGACTGCTAGGCCCTCGCTCCAGACATCTTCAAGAGTCTGGCGATAACGTCCTTTAACTCATTAGATTTTTCATTCAGCGATTTCGACGAATTATTTAATTCACTGGCCAGCTGAGAGTTCCGCTCTGTCACTACATCAAATGAGTTGATCGCTTTAGTGATTTCCACCACCCCCTTAGTCTGCTCTTCCGAGGCAATCACGACTTCACCAATCAGGGATTTAATCTTATCACTATTCCCCAGGATCTCTTCGTTGATGTTTCTGCAAACCACAACCTTATCTATTACCGTCGAGATGTTGGAAGTTGAAATATCCACCACCTTTTTGATTTCACTGTCGGCCTCTACTGTAAGCTCTCTAACCTTTCGCAAACTGCTATCTAGAAGATCAGTAATTTCCTGAGCGGCTTTCCCACTCATCTGGGCGAGATTCCCCACTTCTTCCGCAACAACAGAGAAGCCCTTCCCCTGTTCTCCGGCCCTGGCCGCTTCAACTGAAGCATTAAAAGAGAGCAGTTTTGTTTGAAAAACGATATCATTAATGACTCTTGTCTTGTCCTCGATCGTTTTCATAATATTGATAATGGATTCAAAATTTTGAGAGTTTAAATTTGATCTTTCTATAATTTGATCATTACCCACTTTCAAGTTTTCAACCGTCTTACCTAATTCATTCATCAATCCATTTGCCGCCGTAACAGTCTCGGCCGTTTTGTGAGTTGCCTGCATCGACACTTTTACGTTTTCATTATTTCTTTGAGTCATCTGGGAAATTTCTTCAGTCGTTGCGGAAATTTCCTGAACTGAAGAGGCCTGCTCCGTTACAGCACTAGAGAGTTCATTACTGATATCCATATTCTTCTTGGAAGTACTCTCTACCTCATCTGAATTCATCCCCAGAGTCTCGATAAGCTGACCAAGCTCTTTTTTAATGGTGCTAGTGATATAGAATGAAATACCCAACGCCATTAAGACAGCAATAATTCCTGTCCCTAGCGCCTTCGTACGACCGGACTTAATATTCTCCACTCTGCTGTGTAACATTTCCGAAAGAACATCCAGCGCCTTTGATTGAAAGACCCTTAAGTCCGTGCTCACCGTTTCATAAGTTTTTTTGATTTCATCTGGCGAGACACCACCTGAGAGGTTAATCTTCTCTAAAAGCGCAGAGTATTTTTTTAGCGACTCATCTAGTTTTTGAACATTTGTCTTTACCTCTGCCTGTAGCCCACTGTTGTCTCCATTGAAGTTTCTATCTTCCTTGATTGACGTATCAATGTCGCCAATGAGTCTGGCGCTATCAATGTTTTTTAGAATCTCAATCAAACTATTAAGTTTCATTTTCTCTTGAGTGCTTAGGGTATCAAGCTTTTCTTGGTTTTCTTTCAAAAAAGCATTGATTGAATTGAGTCTGTTAATTAGCTGAGGCACGGCATAGATAGTTGCATCCATTAAGTAATAAGTATCTAAGTCCGGGTCCAGGATAAGATTTGAGCTGTCTCCGACGTAAGCAATCAGATCGTTAAGGGCTGCCAACGACTGAGAATTCTCTTTAGCCTCTGCCATATCCTTTATAGTTGAGGCAAAAGTTCCATCTAACAAGCCCTCTTTTCCTTTAGACTTTAGCGCTTCCTCGGTCAGGTTAAGCTCTGAGACATACTCTTTCTTCTTGCCCAAGATCATCTCCTGATCTTTTTTTGCCTCATCTGAACTTTGTTTATTGTCTACTAAATGTAGTAGCAATGAAGTTGCGACTTTGCTAAGTTCGGCCCCGACTAACTCCTTCTCCGCGAAGTTAATGTCTTTAGAAAAACCATTAAACATTAGATAGAGAAGAACAGTGATGGGTAAAAGATAGAAAGCGTTATTGATCAAAATCTTCTTCGGAAGCGTCAGGTTCATTTCTATCCTTATGTTAAAAATTTTCTTTGATAGAAAAATTTTAACACAGACAAAAAAAAACAGAAAATAATTCTTCTTTAGGTTTTCTTGAAAAAAATATTCTCATGAAAATAAGTAAGCTGCTACTTAGAAATCTGAAACAGCTTAGTAAATGACTTCTTGTACTCTTGGAATAGCACTCATAAATTCTACTCTGTGAGAGCTATCCTGTAAGAACACTCCCGAAAGTTTAGATGTTCTGGTCATAGAAGTGACATCCTTAATCCCGCGAGTCTTCACACACGCATGCATAGCATCTGTCACCACCGCTACGTTTTGAGTTTCAAGAATCTCAACTAATGCCTGGTGAATTTGAAGCGTCAAGCGCTCCTGAATTTGAGGTCTCTTGGCGAAATAATCTACAATACGATTTAGCTTTGAAAGCCCCAGAACTTTTTTGTTCGGGATATAAGCGATATGAGTTTTTCCAATGATTGGAACAAAGTGATGCTCGCAGTGAGAGTTGGTCACGATATTGATTTCCATCACCGGGTGATCATAATCAAACTTGTTTTCAACGACTGTGATTTTTGGAAAAGTAGCGCTGTCGAGTCCGTAGAAAACTTCATCAACATACATCTTGGCCACACGGTGTGGAGTCTCACTTAATGAATCATCAGTAAGGTCCAGTCCAAGTGTTTCCATGATCTCAGTAAACAATGCTGTGATTTTTTCTTTCTTCTCTTTTGCCGTAAGCTCGTTAGGCTTCATCGGAGTCGGAGTGACTTTTTTTAATACTGCTTTTGGGTCAATCATTGTC
The DNA here is from genome assembly GCA_040377165.1 of Bacteriovorax sp. GTDB lineage: Bacteria > Bdellovibrionota > Bacteriovoracia > Bacteriovoracales > Bacteriovoracaceae > Bacteriovorax. The sequence goes on along the minus strand of JBEIPI010000012.1, from coordinate 17,613 downwards.
ATATAAAATCCTATACGGCCGAGAAGCCGTTTTTTTCCTCTTCGTAAATGCCGGAGTTCTTTTCGTTCTCTCTCGTTTCCACTTTAAAGCAGTAAACTCGCCCACCGGTTTTTTTATCTAAATATTCATTCATTTTTTGGTGCAAAAATTTTGATGTGCCTTCCATGCCGACGCTCTCAAGCACAACCAGCTTTACGATCCCTTTTTTATGCATCTCCTGAAACAGCGGAAGCTCAGGATCGTCTGCATTGGCAAGAAAAGTATGATCAAAGTGATCTTCAAGGAAAGTTTTAAATTCCTTGAATCCACCGAAATCCATCACCCAGCCTTTTTCATCGAGGTTTTTGGCCTTAAACCAAAACATAAACTCGCGAGAATAACCGTGGACGAAACGACAGTGTCCCTCGTCGCGCCATTGACGATGAGTGCAGGGATAACCCGTAAATTTTTTTGTAGAGATGTACATGGCAAAAACCTTTTAGCTAGCTTTTAAATTCAAGTGCTTGATATGTACCATCGAACTCAATGACATACAAGAGACCGTGAATTTTCGACTCATTTTCAAAGGTCTGTGGAAGTTTCAGGGCGGACATTAAGGCATCTAAAAGTAAGCGCTGGTCGTTTATCTTAACAATCCCCATGAAACTGCGCTCTGTTGTGGTCAGGCAGCCCGAACTCGGAATCATTGGAAAATGCGGACTAAAAGGATTTTTATTGATTCGTCCGGTCCCGTGGATTCGAAGCAGGCTTCGGCCCAGGTCTCTTCCCACCAAGCAGGGCTTCCACCAGATGTGGGAATGATGGGTCTTTGGCAGGAACTGCTTTAAGTTCTCCTCTTTGGGAGAAGCAGGCAGGAAATTCACAATCAATCTCCTAAAAACCCCGAACTCATAGGTCTTATTTGCCTCAGGCATAACTGAATCAACGCTAAAAACGCCGCAAGGAGTGGTTCCATTGGAATGATTAAACGGCAACCCTCTGCCTGATGTTCCAAGCACTCTCACCGACCACAGGTCACCATTGTCCTTATGGACAAAAGTCCCATCAGGCTTCCTGATAAAAAGTCGCCCAGGTTTACTTCTGTCTTTAGTGAAGAGAGCAAATAGTGATAGTTGGTGAGTTTTGTAATCCAGCAGCTCCTGAACCTCATGAGGTTTTAAAACCTCGCCCTTAAGTGCTTCTGTAAAGAGATCAAACTCTGCATGAAAATGCTTTTTTAAATCAGCGAAAAAATTTCGAGCAAGATGATTCCTGAAACTAAAAAGATGAAAGACCTGTTTGGGAGTAAGTTCTGAAATGGTGAGGGTTGTGGTGAAATCTTCGAGTGTCCCTTGCAGGGTATGAAACATTAGTGTTTCTTCAAAGTTCAAACTCCCCCAGTCTATAGACCGGGGAAGTTCAAAAGACTTTCCTACTTTATTACCGAATAAATAAGGGAGGAAAGTCTTAAGATAATTCATGCTTAATGGTGGTGTCCGCCTTCGCCGTGAACGTGACCGTGAGCAAGCTCTTCAGCAGAAGCATCACGAATTGTCTTGATTGTTACATCAAAGTGAAGCTCTACACCTGCAAGCGGGTGGTTCCCATCTACAGTAACTGTGTCACCTTCGATTTTTGTAACTGAAACAACTAGTTCACCTTGTTCCGTTTCCACTTCGAATTGCATTCCAACTTCAAGGCCTTCAGCTGATTCGAATTGAGAACGAGGAACTTGTTGGCAAAGAGAATCGTTTCTCTCGCCGTATCCGTCTTTAGCTGCGATTGTTACTTTAATATTGTCTCCGGCCTTTTTTCCTTCAAGTTCTTTTTCAAGACCTGGAATCAGGTTGCCGATTCCTTGAATGTAATAAAGAGGTCCGTGGTTTGCCGAAGAATCGATCACTGCACCTTTTGAGTCTGTCAGTTTATAGTCGATTGCTACGACTTTGTTTTTTTGAACTTGCATAAAATCCCCGTATTATTAATTTGATGCCGACTAACCTATCATTTCTTTTTAGTGATGTCTAAAATTACTACCGCATCCACTGGAACGTCGTCGTAAGGGGCTTTACTTGTAGTTTTCACAGTCTTGATCTTGTTAACTACTGGCATTCCGCTTGTTACTTTCCCAAAAACTGCGTAACCGTACCCGGCAGCGTCTTTTGTGCGGTGATCAAGAAAAGTATTGTCAGCTACATTGATGAAGAATTGAGCTGTCGCGCTATCGACAACTTGAGTTCTGGCCATGGCAAGTGTTCCAGTTTCGTTCTTTACGCCATTGTCGGCTTCATTCTTGATTGGAGCACCTACGTTCTTCTCTTTCATATCTTTATCAAAACCACCACCCTGAATCATAAAGTCGTTGATCACGCGGTGGAAGATGGTTCCTTTGTAATGCCCTTTTTCAACATAGCTTAAAAAGTTTTTTACAGTAATAGGTGCTTTATCTTCAAAAAGCTCAGCTTCGATATCACCTTTGTTTGTTTTGATAACAATTTTTGGATTAGCTGCAAACGCGTTTAAACTTCCTAAAGCAATAAGTGCGGCCAGTAACATTTTCATTTTTTACCTCGGTGTAAATTTTGTGAGAAACTGTTGATATTTTTCTTTATCTAATGGGTCCATTCCATTTAAGTACATTTCAAGATATTTGACGGAGTCGTTGCCCCAGAACATCTCGCCGGAAGCGACAAAACTAGGTACGCCGAAGATCTCTCTCTGCAGGGCCTGTTCATTGTTTTGCTTGAGCTCGATACGGGCGTTTTTACTTTCCATTTTCTCTACCAGTTCATCGCTGTAGAGATTTTTTTCCTTCAGTACGTTCTTTAAAACATCGTCACTCCCGATATCAAGGCCGTGCTCCCATCCCGCTCTGAAAATAGCGTCGATGATATCCTTTTGTTTTTCTCCCGCTGTGTTTTTAAGCGAGAGCCTCAGAGCATAGAGAGAATTAAACGGCAAATGCATCGGAGTCGTAAAAGGCACATTGTGCATTTTCGTGTAACGAAGCAGGTCTTTAAAAAGATAGTTTCTCTTTGGCTCAATCTGCGCCGGCCCCTTGGTGTCATAAGCGGCGATAATCCCAGGCATAGAAACCGGGATATAATCGAACTCATACGGCTGGCCCCTCACCCATGTCCAGGCGACATAGGAGTACGGAGAGAGAAAATCAAAGTAGAATTCTATTTTTTTCATGACTGTGCTTCTGACTTCTTTTTATCTAAGTAATATTGGAAACCAGTTTCAAAAACTCTGATTCCCCCTTTATCAACTTCGAACACGCGGTTTGATAAACCATGAAGGAAGTGGCGATCATGGGATACATACATAACTGTTCCTTCAAAATCTTGCAGCGCCTTTAGCAGAACATCGCGGGACTTTAAGTCCAGGTGGTTGGTAGGCTCATCCAGGATCAGAAGATTGTTGTTGCTCGACATAAGGGTCGCCAAAACAACTCTCGACTTCTCTCCCCCTGAAAGAACTTTAATTTTCTTTTCAACATCATCTCCTCGGAACAAGAAAGCGGCTAAAAGATTTCTGATATATCCGTTTGAAGAATGAGGAAGTCTGCTTGAGATTTCTTCAAGCACTGTGTTTTCCGGGTTTAATAAATCCAGGGAGAACTGCGAGAAATACCCTGCTTGAATTGAAGGGCCCAAGGCACATTCTCCATCAGAGGCTTCCGTTAGTCCGCAAAGAACTTTTAACAGCGTCGACTTACCGGCACCGTTGACTCCCACGACTGCGATCTTATCCAGGCGGTTAACTGTTGCAGTCAGGCCTGAAAAAACCTTATGGGGAGTTCCATCATCGCGGGTCCAGGTCTTAGCTAAGTTTTTCATTGTCACGACATCGTTACTGCCACGTGGAGGTACCGGGAAAGTGAAATCCATAACCACATCTTCAGGTGGAAGCTCCACGCGTTCGATCTTATCGATTTTTTTCACGCGCGACTGAACCTGGGCCGCGTGTGAGGCACGGGCAGCAAACTTGGCGATAAACTCTTCTTCTTTTTGCAGCATCGCCTGTTGAGATTCATATTGAGCGATCTGCTGAACTTTTCTGATTTCTTTTTCTTTTTCGTAATAATCGTAGTCACCGGTAAATGTCGTGATCTGCTTATTAGCTACTTCGATAATTCTATTAACAATCCCGTTCATGAAATCACGGTCGTGGGAGGTCATCAGGACTGCGCCTTTGTAGTCTTTTAACCACTGCTCTAGCCAGACGATACTCTCAAGATCGAGGTAGTTGGTAGGCTCATCCATCAACATAACGTCAGGCTGTTGAATCAGGACTTTCGCCAGGGCAATTCTCATTCTCCACCCACCCGAGAAAAGACCTACATCGCGGTCGTGGTCATAAGGCATAACCCCAAGACCGGTGATGATTTCTTTTGCTCTGGTATCTAAATCGTACCCGCCAAGTTTTTCAAACTCAGTCTGGTAATCCCCAAGCTGAATCAAAACCTTTTCCATTTGGTCCGGGTCCATTTCTTCTTCGAGCATCTTTTCAATTTTTCTCATTTCGGCAGCTAGCTCACTGGCCTTTGCAGAACCGCTCATGACTTCTTCAATAACCGTGCGCCCTTTCATTTCTCCGATATTCTGAGAGAAATAGGCCACTCGCACTTTTTCCGGAACAGTGATAGAGCCTCCATCGAAGCCTTCTTCTTTCATCAAAACACGAAAGACTGTGGTTTTCCCCGCACCGTTGGGACCGACTAAACCAACTTTATCGCCTGGGCGCAGAATGAATGAGGCATTCTCATAGAGAATCTGCCCACCATAGTGTTTTGAAACGTTATTGAAACTGATCATTGAAATCTTCCTGTGTAAATTTGAAAAACACTTTACCCCAAGAGGATGGGCTTTGGCATCACTAATCTAAGAATGACGCTTGTAGCAGTAGGAGCGTTTTACTCTGGTAAGGGAAAAAAAATTTAGCATAATTTCAAATTGTAATTCCTGCGAATTTATCTAAAATATTCACATGGACTTTACCCCCCTTCGCATTTCGACAGTAAAACCGCTCAGAGAACTGACGTTTGATCTTTATATCTTCTTCAAAGAGCAATACCTTTGTTACGCCAAAAGAGGCGAACAACTCTCTGAGGAGAAATTTCAGAAGCTGAAAACTCAGAAGATTGCGAAGTTCTTCATTACTGAAGGAGATGAGGTTAATTACCAGAAATTCCTTGATGCTTTACTTGACGAGACCCTTTCTAATCCGAAGATTGATATCGAAGAAAAGGTCAACATGGCCGAAGGGGCTGCCACTGCGGCCATTGAGCGCATGGGGAAAAACCCGACTGAGAGCGCTTACCGTGCAACGGAAAAAGCAGCAAAGAGTTTGCGTCAGGTTATCACCGGAAACCCGGATGCATTAAAGAAAATTTTTGGTAAAAAGGCCGAGAAAAACGAAGAGATCATCAAGCACTCCCTTAACGTCTGTGCCCTGGCCGTGAAACTTGCTGAAGTCAAAAAATGCACTGATCAGGAAATGGACGACCTGGGAACCGCTGCTTTGATTCACGACATTGGTCTGACGACTATGCACAAAGACGACATTCAGCTTTTTTATAAGCCAAAGAAATTTTTAAGCAACGATGACAAACGCGTTTATTACCTTCACTGCAAAGATGCAGCGAATGTTCTGAAAGAAAAACCTTTCGTCACTCCCGCTATTTTAGAGTTAGTTATGAACCACGAAGAAGTCTCAAGTGGATTGGGACCGAATAAAAAGAAGAAACTCACTCTGCAGGAAGAGATTCTTTCACTGGTGAATAACTACGACAAGCGCACCATCACCAACAAGACAAGCCCCGCTCAGACATTAAAAGACATGATGATTGATGAACTGGGCAATTACGAGCTGAACCTGCTCAATGACTTCAAGAAAGTCCTCCAACAAGAAGGACTTCTCGAATAATTTTTTAGAAAATAACTCTTAATGAATCAAGTACAACTTCCGCCTCATCATAGGCCTTAGTGAGCACTTCGATCTGTGAGGCCAGCGCCTCAATCTCCTCTTCACGTACTACCGGATTTTTCGCCTTAAGTTTTAAGAGGCGGGTTTTCTCAGCACCCAGGTGAGAAACCATGTTCTCCTTGTATTTTTCCTTGAGCGCGCGGGCTTCATTTAAAGCATGGTCATGAGCACTCTTAAGTACTTTTTGAACTGCGACCTTTGGAAGACCTTTGGATTTTTTCACTGTCTCTGCATCGGCCCCAGTGATCCTCTCATCTATATCGGCCTTTTCAAATTTCTCTGAAAAATTCTCGCCGGTGCTATCGACTAAAATCCTGATTGGCGTCGGTGGAAAAAATCTCTCAGGACTTAGGTTCTTTGGTGCGACCACCTGAAGCTTGAAGAATGTCTCAATAAAAGTTTTGCTTTGCCCGGCCTTTTTCCTCATCATCACACTCATATTTCCAAAAGTGTTGGAGAGAATCAAATCAATCACACCGACAACCATCGGGTGATCCCAGGTGAGAAATTCAACATCCTCGCGCTTGAGCGCAACTTTGCGATCATAAGTAATTCTGATCCCATCCACCGGAAGCCCCGGGAAATAGGGGACGTACATATTATCACTCGGTCTAATATAAAAAACACTGTCGTCCAGGTCTTCAATATCTACTCCGAGTTCCTGAAAAACTTCGCTCATGTAGTTGATCAAGTTTGACTCTTCATCAAATTTTTTGATCGCCCCGATTAATGCTTTCGCCTCGTCTTCTTTGAATGAGTTTAGCTCAACCAGGATATCTCTTCCCTCTTCCAGCTTATGAGTGACATTTTTAAATTCCAAAGAAGTGGTGGTCAGGAAATCCTGAAGCACTTTAGGGTCTTTGAAACAAAGCTCAGGTTTATTGAGGTACTCCTCAAGTAGTGACTGCAGCTGCTGGTGAACAATGCTCGCCCCTTTAGCGGAGTGAGAGAAAGCGTCCAGTCCTGTTTGATACCATTGATAGAGAATTTCATCGTAAGAGCTCATAATGTACGGCACGTGAAGGTGAATATCACTCTCCTGCCCGATACGATCAAGTCGTCCGATCCTCTGCTCCAGTAAATCCGGGTAAAGCGGAAGATCAAATAAAACCAGGTGATGAGCGAATTCAAAGTTGCGCCCTTCGCTTCCGATTTCCGTACATAAAAGAACACTCGCCCCTTGCGGGTCGGCGAAATAAGCGGCCTGGCGGTCGCGGGCCACAAATGAAAGTCCCGAATGGAAAACTCCGATATTCATTCCGGCAAAGCGGTCCTTTAATAGTTTTTCCAGGCAAAGAACTTTGGTTTTTGATTTGGTGATCAGAAGCACTTTCTCATTCTGGTGACGGCTTAAAAACTCCGTCAACCAGTCGAGCTTCATGTCGAATGATGGACCGATTGTCTCCTCATCCTCCAATCCTAAAAAGTATGTTTTTTTACTTTCAAGCGGGTAAGCGTGGAGAATTCTCTTCGGAAAGAATGAGAAGTGTTTGCTCATTCTATTTCTGGTGTTCCTGAAAAAAATCCTTCCCGGCCCATGCAGATCCTGAAGCTCTTTTAATTTTATCTCACTCTCTTCATCGCCTTTCTTTAAAAGCTCACGGGCGGTTTTTGCCACCTCTTCATAATGAGTGGTCTCTTCCAAAAATTTCGGGTAGTCGTAAAAACGATCCGGGTCTAAGAGTTTCAGGCGGGCAAAGTGCCCTTCCATCCCTAACTGCTCAGGTGTTGCGGTTAAAAGCAACAGCCCGTTTGACTTTTTGGCGATCGCCTCTACGATTTTATACTCAGGGGAAGCGTGCTCCTGTGACCATTTCAACTGATGGGCCTCATCGACCACCATGATGTCCCAGGTGGCCTCATTCATCATTCTGCGGGCCATCTCCGCGCCCTTAAGCAGACCGATATTCACGATGACAAAATCATTGTCGGTAAATGGGTTGGTGTTGGGTTCTAAATGTGTTTCCTGATTCAAAGTGGTGAAAGTTAAATTGAACTTTCTTAGCATCTCGATGAACCACTGATACACCAAAGAGTCCGGCACTAAAATAAGAGCGCGCTTAACTCTCTCGGACAAAATCAACTGGTGAAGAGCAAGACCAGCTTCAATGGTTTTACCTAAACCCACTTCATCGGCAAGTAAAACCCGTGGAATCGGGCGATCAACGATCTGATTAGCGACGTAAAACTGGTGAGGAATAAGATCCATTCTCCCGCCGACAAAACCTCTCACGGGTGATTGAGTCAGGCGGTTTTTGTTCCATAATGTTTTAAAGCGAAGCTCAAACAACCCCGGTGAATCCACACTGCCGTTAAACAAGCGGTCTTCAGGTTTGTTGAAACTTAATGAGTCAGAGAGTTCGCGCTCATCAAATGTTTCGCTGGCAGATTGATAAGCGATGATGCCTTCGCGGTCTACGACAGCGTCGACTGTCACCTTCTGGCCTGAGCGCAGAGTGATTTCATCACCGACGGCAAAAACCACGCGTTTAATCGGCGCACCTTTTGAACCGTAGACTCTTTCTGTTTTCGCTGCAAGAAATGATATTTTAACGGTCTTGGATTCCACATTGGAGAGGATTCCAAGTCCCAGTTCTGGCTCAGTCTCGCTCATATAGCGCTGGCCGGGGATGAGAGTGCTCATTAATGTCCTTTGGGGTAAATGTTAAAACATCGCGTAGACAGCGACGGCAAGTCCAACCACGATCATACCGATGATGATGAAGACATTGTTTTTTCCCATCTCTTTTTCTGCTTGAGTAAGTGTGCTTTTAGGTTGCTTATTTTTTTTGGCCATAAAACTTAATGAACTCCGAAAATGTCTTTAATAAAATCTCTAACGCCTCCAGAAGATTTTATCTTATAGAGATCAAATGCATAAGAGTCATTGTGAGAAAAATTTTCGGCCCTAAGAGACGGGTCAAACTCCACATCGGAATCCTCGATGTTTGATTCAGACTTCATCCGGGCGATCATTTCATTGTTCTCTTTAACAATCTTACGGGCGCGTTCGACAGCGATTCTAGCTGGTTCATATTTAGGAAGAAAGTCTTCAGTATTTAAATTATCCATGGCCATTTCATATCCCTGATTCTCCACTTTTTAGGTGCGGTGAGTCGGTAAAAAGGAATGTATTTGACAGTATTACTCCCCTAAAAAAGTATCCGTCCACGAAAGTTTTTGAAACTATGCTTCATCTTAGCGAAATTTCGTTTGAAAAACCCCTGACTTTTTCTTTCATTCAGTCTAAAAGAGAGTTCTTACAAAATGAGGAATTTCTTATGATTATTTGCCAGAACGTCGGACTTCGCTACGGGGCCAGAAAACTTTTTGATGAAGTGGATATTAAGTTCACTCCCGGAAACTGCTACGGTCTTATCGGGGCCAACGGGGCCGGAAAATCTACGTTCCTGAAGATTCTCTCTGGGGAAATTCCAAGTACGTCCGGGCATGTTTCAATCACGCCGGGGCAACGTCTTTCAATCTTAAAGCAGGACCACTTTTTATACGACGACATCGAAGTTCTAAAAGTTGTTATCATGGGAAATAAAAAACTCATGGAAGTTATGGAAGAGAAAGATGCTCTTTACGCCAAAGAAGATTTCTCTGATGCTGACGGGATCCGCGCTGCGGACCTTGAAGCACTATTTGGTGAAATGAACGGATGGGAAGCGGAATCAGAAGCGGCCACACTTCTTTCAGGTCTTGGAATTAAAGAAGAATTGCTTTCAAGAAAAATGAATGAACTTAACGGTGGGGAAAAAGTTAAGGTCCTTCTCGCTCAGGCACTATTTGGTAAACCAGATATTCTGCTTCTCGATGAGCCTACCAACCACTTAGACATGAAAGCGATCCACTGGCTGGAAAACTTCCTGGCGACTTTTGAAAACACAGTTATCGTTGTTTCCCACGACCGTCACTTCCTGAATAAAGTTTGTACTCACATGGCCGATATCGATTTCGGTAAAATCAAAATTTACACTGGTAACTATGATTTCTGGTACCAGTCGTCTCAGTTGGCAATGACTCTGAAGTCAAACCAGAACAAAAAGACTGAAGAAAAAATGCAGGAACTTCGCGACTTCATCGCGCGCTTCTCCGCCAATGCTTCTAAATCAAAACAGGCCACATCAAGACAGAAAATGCTTGATAAGATCACGCTTGAAGATATTCAGCCATCAACCAGAAAATATCCTTACGTTCACTTCAAAGCGAAGAAAGATATCGGTAAAGATGTTCTTACGGTTGAAAAACTTTCTAAATCAGTTGATGGGAAAGTTCTTTTCAAGAACATTAATTTCCAGGTGAGAAAATCTGATAAGATCGTTCTTCTTGGGTCAGACCAACAATGCTCGGCCCTGATGGATGTTCTCGCTGGTGTAACAAAAGCTGACTCAGGAAACGTAAACTGGGGTGTAACGGCCCAGAAGTCATACTTCCCAGCTGACAACACTGAGTTCTTCGCTGACGGTAGAGACAACCTGGTAGACTGGCTAAGAAATTACTCTGAAGACAAAGACGAGTCTTTTGTCCGCGGTTTCTTGGGACGTATGCTTTTTACCGGGGAAGAATCACAGAAAAAATCAAACGTTTTATCCGGTGGAGAAAAAGTCCGCATGATGCTTTCAAAGATGATGCTTGAAGCACCAAACGTTCTGATTATGGACGGTCCAACTAACCATCTTGACCTTGAAAGTATCACATCAGTGAACGAAGGGTTGAAGAAATGGGATTCAACTTTAATCTTCGCCTGCCACGACCATGAATTCGTGCAGACGGTGGCCAACAGAATTATCGATATCCAACCAGACGGTTCAATCATCGATGTAGAAAAAACATTTGATGAATACTTGGGGCTCAATGACTAAAGACTTTTTTGAGATAAGACAAATCAGTCCAGACGATAAAATCCCTATTCAAGCGGGGCTCTCCCTGCTTTCCCCTGAATCCATCCGTCAGCGTTTTTTTGCTAACAAGACGGATTTTTCAGAAGCGGAATTAAAATTTTTAACTGAGGTGGATCAGGTTAATCACCTGGCCTATGTGGCCGTTCACCATAAAGGCGATAACCTACTTCCTGCCGGAGTGATCCGAGCGGTGAAGCCCTCCCCTGATTCGAGTTCTGCCGAAATTGGCATCGTCATTGTTGATTGTTACCAGGGACAGGGACTGGGAATGAGGCTCTTTGATGAAATCACCGACAGGGCCATCAAGGTCGGCATCAATTGTTTTTACGGCGACTATCATGTCAGCAACCTTAAAATGACGAAACTATTGGAAAAATTTTCCAAAAAGCATTTTCCTATCACTATAAAACATACCGGCGACGGCTTTATTTATTTTGAAGCCCCGTTAAAAAACTGATAAAGTTTTAAAATATAAACATTAATTTCAACAGGAAGACCCATGGGACGTAAGTGGAATAACATCAAAGAGAAAAAAGGTGACCAGGATAAAATCCGTTCATTGATGTACACAAAATGCCTTCGCGAAGTCACAAAAGCAACAAAACAAGGTGGAGCTGAAATTGAAAGTAACTTCATGCTTCGTATCGCTTTAGAGAAATGTAAAAAATATAACGTGCCTAAAGACAACATTGATCGCGCGATCAAAAAAGGTTTAGGTAACGAGGACGAAGGATACGAAGATATCGCTTACGAAGGTTACGGGCCAAACGGTGTAGCGGTTTTCGTTGAAGCTTCAACCAATAACGGAACAAGAACTGTGGCCAACGTAAGAAACTTTTTCAACAAGTGCGGCGGCTCTCTGGGAACAACAGGATGCCTTCAGTTCGTCTTCGAAAGAAAGGCCGTGTTTGAAATTGCTCAAGGAAAATTAGTCGAAGACGATTTCACTATGGATATGATCGACGCCGGAGCTGACGATGTAGTACTTGAAGACGGATACTTCACAGTTACAGGGCCAATGGAAGCATTCGGGCAAATCCAGACGAAACTAGATGAATTAAAAATCACTGCGGATGAAGCGGGTCTTGAAAGACTTCCTCTGACATTCAAAGAGATTGATAAAGAGACATTTAAAACCGTAATGAAACTTGTCGACCTGCTTGAAGGTGACGACGATGTGACAAAGGTTTACCACAATATTAAATACGACGACTCTTTCGCTGAATAACACATTTTGTGGGCACTCGCCTTTAAGCTAGTGCCCACTTTTCATACCCCATTCCCACAACTTAGCTGTTTTTACGACCTCTAAATCCCCACCGTGTTATTCTGGCCAAGGCAAAATACGGAGGATCAATGGTCTTTGGGAAAGCGCTCATCATAACACTTCTAAGCTTCTTCCTTTTTCAGGGGAATCTCTCGGCCAATGACGATTTTGACCTACTATCAAATTTTCAGGTTTCAAAAGATGACATCTCAAAGAGTCTCGATAATCTAAGACAGATGGGAAAAATTTCTGAAGAAGATTACCAAAAGGCAAAAAAGGAACTCAGTGGAATGAGCAACAATCAAGTCAGTGCTCTAAAGGAGACCGCTGTAGGTCTTGTGCGCAATGACCCCGATAAAGCAGTTGGCCTCGTCAAAAAAGGATCGGCCATTAATCCAGAAGAAGTCAGAAAGCAAATTGGAGACTTGTCTATACCAAAGGAGTGAGATCAGGGAGCAGGTCGATGTGATCCTCTATGAGGATTGTGTTGAATTTGAGACTGGTTAAGCTTTTAAAAAGGCCTTCCCCATCCAGAAGGCCTTTTTTATTTCTTCGGCACATAAGAAGTGCTACGCCCTTTCCCTCTAAAAAACGCACTATCTCAGGATTCTCTCTCACCTCTTCATCAGCGGCGATGATCATCGTATTGCGTCTGTATTCGTCGTTTAAGACTCTCCAATCGTGTTTAATTTGCGACAGAGAAACAACCACCAGTCGGAGCGGCTGTTTTCTTATATCAAAGCCTTCTTCCTCAACCTGAAAGGAGTCCTTTGATCCAATAATTTTTTTGTGATCAATTAAGAGGCAATCGCATTTCTTTCGAAGTTCCCGGGTCTCTGCTCTAGATGACCCGGGAGATAAAAAAATTAGATTCATTAGTTAAGGTAGACGTCCATTTCCGTGAAGATGCACGGCCCCATGGCGTCCTTCTGGAAACCATCACTGGCCACTTCCATCAAACGAGTATTGAACATTTCATCGGTCGACGTTTTTACAGTTAACTGTGGAAGGCGTCCGACGATCTCACCTTTTTGAACCAGGTAAGAAAGCTGAAGCGGTGTAGAGAATTCCCCTTTATCAGTGAAATCCCCACCATCTCCCATAAAAACCACCACACAGTTATCAAGTGACTTAAGAATTTCCTGAGTCGATCTCTTTCCTGCACCGATCACCAGCGAATTAAATCCTATGCCTACAGCTGAATCGTAAGAGCGCTGACCATTTCCAGTCGCTTCAACTCCGTACTTCTTAGCGTTTCTCAAATCAGAAATAACATTTTTCATCACTCCGTTTTCGATCAAAGGAAGGCGGGCGATTTTTCTGACAGTCCCTTCTTCATCAAACTTGCGGTACACACCATGCTCTGGTGAGTAATTAACATCATACAAAGAGAAATCCTTGCTGAAGATTTGTTGATTCAACTTCCCGCTGTAAAGGGCCGAACCTTCACAATATTTATCCGCACGAAGTGACTCAGAAAGTTTATAAGTCAGTATTCCACCTTCAACAAAAAGCACCGGGTACTTGCCGTTCTGGAATTTGATCTCGTTTTTGTAGGCCGCAATGTAAGGAATATTTCTTTCCATGACGTCCGCGATGTCTAAAGTTCTTCCGCTTCCGGCAATGAAGCCATCCAGAAGATTAGGTGAGCCTACTCTTTTAAAAAGGTAATGCCAGTGACTGTGGCCGAATTTCTTTTCCAGCACAGCACCTTTATCGTCTTTAATCATCACCGTATTTATCGAGCGAACGAATTTTCCGTTGAAGACAAATTCGTTGGAAAACATTCTCAAACGCTCCTGAGTCGACTCAATCGCCTCCTGGATTTTTGACAATGGGGCCGCAAAACTTTCCTCATCAATCATTTTTAAACTTTGATATTCAGGCAACTGATAGTCGTAAGGAATCCCTACACTTTTTGCCCCCTGAGCTTTTTTAAGCAGGTCTGCATCACTGATGTCTCCAACAAATGACGTCGTGTAAATTTTGTTTCCCTCAAAAAGACGCACGCCTTTTTTAGTGATGTTTTTATTTCTAGAAGAGTTCACCTGTCCTGCGACCACTTCGATCGCCAGAGATTCTTCATTAATTGAATAAATATCGTGTTTCATAAATTCCCCTGATTAACTGATTTGCATTCCATTGACTAAGATCGACGGTCCACCGTCTGCTACCGGTAGCGGGGACTGCTCCATTTTCCCACATCCACCAAAAGCGGAACTCTCCAGGTGAAAATCATCACCGCAAGCTTCAATCTGTTTTAGTGTCTCAAACACTGATCCAGAAAGAACGGAAACCCTTACCGGCTCAGCAAGCTCGCCATTTTTAATTCGGTATGCGCGCACCGGAGCGATCGTGAATGTGCTTCCGCCCGAACCATGTTTAAAGTTATAGAAATAAATCCCGCCCTCTGCCTGCTTTAACAATTCTTTGAATGGAGTTTTTCCACCTTCAATATAAGTCGACGTCATACGCACAATAGGCTCATACTCAAAATTAAGCGCACGTGCATTTCCTGTCGGCTTCTCTTCCAACACATTCGCCGTGTGGGTTGAGTGAAGTCTTCCGGTTAAAACTCCGTCTTTGATCAGGTAAGTTCTCTTTGCCGGTGTCCCTTCATCATCGATCGGGCAATAGCCTGAAGTGTTGTCGTGAACTCCAGTGTCGACGATTGAAAGGCAGGCCGCGCCGATAGTGCTTCCAAGCTTCCACTCTTTTGTCGCTTCCGGGTCTCCCATCATGAAGTCTGCCTCAGACTTATGGCCGAAAGACTCATGGGTGAATACACCGGTGATTTCCGGAGAGAGAACCACTTTGTATTTCCCAGGTGTCACTGATTCAGCGTTCAGGAATTTCTGGGCCTCAACAAAATACTCCAGGATCTCATTGTCCATATTATTGAACTCTGAGAATTCTGCCGCGTACTTTCTAAAACCATCCTCAAAAAGCTGATCGCCTTTCTTTAAAGTTCCGGAAAAACCGAATCCTGCCTGGTTAAAGTCGTATGAGAACTCTGTCCCTACCGATGATTTGTAGAATTTCTCTTTGTACAAATCCGTGTAGCGGATTCTTGAATCTTTTAGGTTCTCAATCTTTTTTATAAGCGGAAGATACTTCTCTCCCATTTTTACTTTTTGATCTAAAGTGATTTTCGAGAAGGCCTGCGCTTCCTTATTCATCATATGATGAGTTCCATTATTAGCTGGAAGTGCGTATGTATTCGAGGATTTTTTTCCAGCATCAGCTTGTTTAATCAGTTTAGTGATTTCATCTTCCAGCGCCGTTACCGCTGTTGTCGAAGAATAAAACCATGAGCCGTGGTGATAAACACGGACAAAGGCCCCAAGGACAGGCCTCTCACTCGCACCAATCAGCTCTCCGTTTTGGAAAATGAATCCGCTCGATTGTGTACGCTCAATTCTCACGTCTACGTAATGGCATGGGAATTTTTTTAGATCTAATTTATCTAAGATGTTTCTGATATCCATTCAAATCTCCTGGATTAAATATCAAATAATGGGAATGAAAAAATCTGTCCCTCATGATACCAGATTTCGGCGAAATGTTCGATGAAAAGCACTTGAGTTCCCATGCGCAGGGCGCGAAACAAAGAATCAGCGTGGGCACTTTCGTCTTTCTCTCCACTTAAGTAGAGCTTGAAGTCTTTCATGATTATCTTAGTGTGAAGATCAAGTTTTGCGCGCTTTAGCGGTTCGCGCACGAAAGGGTTTCTCTCTGAAACACTCTGTTCATAGAGGAAAAAATCAATCTCGCCCTGATAACGAAAAGATCTTTTCCTCAAAAGCTCTTCTTTGATTTTTCCGGCCAGAGGGAAATTGAAAGCGACTCTTTTTTTACTGTTGTAATCTCCCTTAATTTTCAACATCAATTGATTGTTGCACTCCACGGGAGAGAGCTGAAAAAGAAATGCTTTGGTAACAAATTCGATAGTAGAGTGAAAGCTTGGATTATAGGCCCGGGGTCTTAACGAGAGACCGTAAAAATAAAACTCGCGGATGGAATCAAAAGAGAGATGATCCTGGGTTTTTTTGAGAGCGACAGACAGTTTGTTGTCCATCGCCTCATCACCGCTGCCCCATTCTTCTTTTTTTGGAAATAACGAGTAGTCCATTTATTTCAGTTCAACATTCAGCTCAATCTTAAGGTTCTTATTTCCCAGATCAGCTGAAACGAATTTCGGGTCAATACCTTCAATCGCTCCTGATTTGTTAAGCGCATCGCCTGATGGTGAATAGCGGGCAATCACATGGAAAGGCCCTGTAAAAGCTGAACCAGGGATCATCACGTTCTTTTGTGTGATCACGAAGGCCTGAGGAAATGTCGGTCTTTCCACACGGATAACTGCAACTGGTGGAGTCCTGTCGTTAGGTCCTGAGTCAGGACCTGCTTGCTTAGCAAAAATGTAAAGCACACCGCCCTTGGTTATTTTTGATTCCAGCCCTTTTTTTAGTGTAACCATTCCACCGACCTTAGGATCAGTGTAGGCCATGGCATTTGTCGCGGAAAAAATCGTTACTGCAATTGCAAGAATAAGGCTTCTCATTCCAAAACTCCTTGGGGTAAAAAAGATGAATCAATAATAGTATGAAGCCGGGAGCTTTATCAAATGAAGAACGAAATTTTATGTCTGATTGGTTGCGGATGGCTAGGAAAGCCTCTGGCAAATTTTCTTAGTAAAAAAAATTACCCGGTTACAGCGACTGCAACCGGAAAAACCGCCCCGGAATCTCTCGTTGACGGCATTTCTTACATTGATTTTGACTTAACGAAGAGTCAATCTCTTCCACTGGAAATCGCAAAGGCAGACGTACTTATTTATACCATTCCGCCTCTAGAGCTTTCGGTCATAAAAAATTTCTTCGATAAGATCCCTGTTGATAAAAAAATTATTTTTACCAGCTCCATTTCTGTCTATGGAAAAAACACCGGCGCAACTGACGAGACAGCAGCACTTGATCCCGCCAACACCAGCTCTCCACTCCTGCTTGAAACTGAGGTTTATTTGAAACAGCGTTTTTCAAAACTCACTATTTTAAGACTTGGTGGGCTCTATGGTGAAGAAAGACACCCTGTTTATTTTCTCGCCGGGAAAAAGAATATAAAAACTGGCGAAGAGTTCCTGCATCTTGCCCATCAAGACGACTGCATCCAGGCGATCAATGCAGTTATAGAACGCGGTCAATGGGGGGAAATCTTCAATATCGTCAGCGATTTAAGAGTTACTAAAAAGGAATACTATCTGGCCATGGCCGCCAAACTTTCTCTGCCAATCCCAGAATACGATCAGACAGTAAAAGACTCAAATCCCACCAGGATCTCCAATGAAAAATCTAAAAATGTTTTGGGAATGAATTACCTGGACCCTAACGGATTTTGTAAACCTTCTCATTAGACTCCAATTCTTTCTTGTGTCTTCTTGAGGTGATTTTCTCAATTTCT
The DNA here is from genome assembly GCA_040377165.1 of Bacteriovorax sp. Lineage (GTDB taxonomy): Bacteria > Bdellovibrionota > Bacteriovoracia > Bacteriovoracales > Bacteriovoracaceae > Bacteriovorax. Next base: position 9 of record JBEIPI010000012.1, on the reverse strand, counting down.
TTAACGATG
>JBEIPI010000108.1:0-9491 GCA_040377165.1 Bacteriovorax sp. | reverse complement strand
GTCGACAAAAAAGACATTATTGAGTTTACAGAAGGTTTACTCGGTTTTGAAAACCTAAAAAAATTCTTCATCGTTGATCCAGGAGATCAAACGCTTATTCTTTGGCTACAATCAACTGATGATGCAGCTACTGCATTTCCAATTATTGAACCAAAAATTTTTCAACCAAACTATATGGTAAAACTTCTTCCAGTTGAACTTAACAGTTTAGCCTAGAAAATTTGTCAAACGCAAGCGTATACACAGTGCTTACTATTCCTCAAAACGTTACAGAGATGTCAGCGAACCTAAAGGCTCCGATCATCATCAATAACAAGACGAAAATGGCGAGACAAATCGTTCTTCAGGATTCAAAACTAGAAGTTCGTTTCAAAATGTATATGGACCTTAAGAAATACATCGTTAACTACTCTACGAACGCATCTGACGACTCAAAGAGAACTAACGTTACTCAGGGTGCGAGAGACAACGGGGCATCGGTTGTTCAAGCTCCAGCAACTAACACAACAAAGAAAGACAATTTATCTGAAGCTTGATTTTTAATTAAATTTAGAAATAAAAAAGGCTCCTTTTGGAGCCTTTTTTTTGTGCATTTTTTTTTGATTTGAAATCTAGAGACGGGTTTCCGTCGCAGTTTTTGAAAGGTTCATATACATACTGGCCTCAGCATGGAATGGATCCTTAATCAGTACCTTTTCCCACTCAGATTGTGCCTCTAAAACGTTCCCATTACCGTAATGGATAACGCCTAAAGCGATACGCGCTGGAGCGAAGTTAGGCTCTTCATTTTTAAGATTTCTTAACTCTTCGATTGCTTTAGCAACAAAACCTTTTTTAGCGTAAACCTTAGCGATCTTAATTCTCGCATCCAGGTTTTCAGCATCAAGCCCAACTACTTTATTGAACTCAAAAAGAGCTTCATCATAACGGTTGTATGAAAGATATAAATCAGCCAGCTCGTAGTGTTTGGCCGCAAATTTTTTATTGATGTGTTTGTCTTCCATCAACCCAGAGCCTTTATTCTTGCCTTTTACGCGCTCATTGGCAGTGTCGAAAACCTTTTTGGCGTCTTCGTACTGTCCAATATCATTGTAAAGGACAGACAAGCTGATAGCGGCGTCTGTGTGCTCAGGATTCAGGTTTAAAACCTTATTAAAGGCCTTGATCGCCTTCCCGATTTCACCGTTGATGTGGAAGATATTTGCCAGCAGAAATAATGCCTCAACATTGCGGTCATCAGACTCGATGATCTCGTTGAGCACAACCTGTGCTTTTTTGTATTCTTGTTTCTCAAAACACTCTTGAGCGGTCTTAAGCAGTTGTTCGTTGTTTGAAGCGTACATCAGATCCTCGCCTATTTTGTTGTGCTAAGTAGTTTTTCAGACTCTTCGATTCTGCTCACGATTCTTGCACGAGAGCTCTCGTCTTTTAAGTTTTTAAGGATATCTTCGTAGCGTGATTTCGCTGCGAAGTAGTCTGCCGTTTTAAAGTAAAAATCAGCAATGTAGATTTCCTTCTTCTCAATCATGTCATTGATTTGAACGATTCTCTTTTGAGCGTCTTTTGCGTATTCAGTGGTCCCGTAAGTCTGGAGCAACTCTTCGTAGAATTTAATCGCTTCAATTCCTGCAGATAAATCACGGTCGAATGTTTCCGGAAGCTGGCGATAATACGATTCTGAAATCCTGAAGACGACATAACCAAGTTCGTTGTATTTCGGGTGAAAGTCACGGAAAAGCCTGTAGGCTGCCGCCGCTTCAGGGTAGTTTTCCTGAGCGAATAAAATATCCGCTTGTAAAAGCTCCGCATGAGTCGCGTAGAAGCTGTAAGGGTATTGAGAGCGGATAGTGTTTAGTTTTTCAGTGGCCTGAATGTAACGCGATTTTTTAATCAGGTCGTTAGCTTCTTTAAAAAGAACTTCAGCTTCAGTCGAACCTTCAGGTCTTTTAGTCGCACAAGAGATGGCCAATAAAGACAAGGTTAACAATAAAAATTTCACCAATTTCAAGAGAGCTCCAGCGTTGATTCTTATCAAAGAATCCTATCACTTGGAGCGCTCAGTGTAAATTTCATTGTAGATCTCTGTAATAATAAGTTTGAGAGCGGCAACCACCGGAATAGAGACAACCATCCCCGTGATTCCAGCGTAATGCGAACCCACGATAACACTGATCGCAACAATCATTGGGTGAAGGTTAACAATTTTGGAAACAAGGAAAGGGAATACAAAAAAGACGTCAACTGCATTGGCCGTCGCATATAGAATCAGCACTGCTCCCATGGTCGGAGATGTGAGACCGGACTCCAGCATCACCAGCACAATTGCCGGGATCACTCCCAGAAACGGGCCGACATATGGAACGATATTGGTAAGCCCTGCTACGAAACCTAGTACGACAGCATTGCCCACGCCCATAATCAAAAGACCAATCGTAATAATTCCACCTACGATCACGGCCTCCACAAACTTAGCGAAAAAATAGTCTCCGAGTTGGCGGTTGAAGACGTGAATGACGTAATAAAATCTCTCAAAAACAGTGTTGGGCGTGAAACTTAAAAGTGTTTTTTTGAATGAGCCGGAATCGCGGATCAAAAAGAAAGTAAAAAATGGCACCAGGAATATCCACTCCAGCAAAGTCGCCAGGTAATTGGGAACCTTAACCATAAACTCACTTGCCCATGTCTCAAGTTGTGAAAGAGTCTGGAAGACATACCCATCGGCCAGTTCATGTCCGGTTTTTGCTTTAACAAACTCCGTGACCAGGTCGTACTGGGCGATAATATAACGCTCGATCTGTGGCAGTGAGTATTGGATCTCTTGAGTCTGTATCGAAAGAATAGGAATCACTTTAAACAAGGGCAAGCCAATCAGCACCGTTAACACCACAAACACCACCAGTGTCGCCTGGGTTTTAGTCAGGTTAAAGCGCATCAGCCAGTTTACGATCGGAATCAAGGCCAGGGAGAGAATATAGGCGAGAGAAAGCGGAATCGAAATCCGCGGCAAGGCCAGAACCAGCGTGCAAAACAGCAACAGGATAACTGCGAAAAACGCCAGCTGAATTTTAAAGATATTCTTACGATTGCTTAGAATCATTTTTGCTCTTCTTGTTTTTCGGCCATCTGTCTTTCAAGTTTTCTCAAGCGGCGGCTGATCTTACTCGCCTCTTCCGTTAAGTAATAAAGACGATCGGCAAGCGCTAGTGAGATTGACTGAATCAACTTCGCTGCAATCACCGGGTGGTGCTCAATTAAATGTTCCAAGTCCGGTTTGAAAATACCGATCAACTCGCAAGGGCTCTTCGCGATTGCCGTGGCAGAGCGCGGATTGCCGTCTTGAAGCAGGGCCATTTCTCCAAAATAGCTGAACTCATCGAGAACCAGGAATTTTTCTTCGCCCACTTCATGTCCATAGTCGGCCTTGCTTAATTCGACTAACCCAGAGAAAATGAAATAGAAGCCGATTCCGATTTCCCCTTCGCGAAAAATCACATCGCCTTCAGAAAATTTGCGACTGTGCATGAACTTCGCCAGAATCCTTAACTCGTTATCCGAGAAATTCTTAAGCAGCTCCACATTTCTTAAAAATCTTGGAATTGAATCTTTTCTCACTCTGCTGAGTGGATTGGCCATCCAAAGGTATTTCATCATTCCGAAATCAATTCTCTTTGAGAGGCTGTTGTCCTCTAATCCCGTTTCCTTGATTTTCTTTTCATAAGATGAATTCATAATGTCTCCGGCAAAAGCCTAATATAATCCCAATTGATCTTTGTTAATCCAGCCCGAGAGTGAAAGAGGAAATTCCACATAGAACCATCCTTCTTTGAATTCACCCAATATAATTTTAGATCCCGCACGGACCTTTCCTTTTTCATTGAAAATTTTTGAAGGCCCTTCATACACTGGAATATCCTTCAAAGCGATTGCGTGGTTGATGCCTTTCACATAAGTAAGAGCGAAAATCATCGGGATGAATGCCACAATAAACGCCACTCCCATCAACCATTTTTTCTGAATTTTCTGCAGGCGGATACTTAAAACAAAGGCAATTAAAAGCGCCAGAGTTATCGAAACATAACCCATCATCGGAAGCGATGTTGAATAATTGATAAACTGATCTGGCAGACTCGTCGAAGTTGTCAGGTCATCAACATCTAATTGCGACTTAACAAAAGTTAAGTTATTGAGGGAAGAACTGTTTATATAGCCGTCTTGAAGCGCCTTTTCCAAATGAAATCTTGCAGTGGCCTGGTCTCCCATTTTTGAATAAACCGTGCCCAAGTTGTAATGAAAAATACCTGAGTCAAATTGTTGTTTATTCTTGAGCAGATACTGTGCTGCGCCCTTGTAGTCTTTTTTGAGATAAAGCTCATCAAAACTTAGTTCCTGATGAGAGTCTTTCGCTGGTGTTGCCGTCTCAGAAAGAGGTTTTCTAACTGCGCCAACTGATGGCTTTGTCTTGGTAGATGTGCTAATATTTTTCATAAATTAATTATCTCACTGGCCTTAAAGTTTGCAAGCGAGAAAAAGTGTTCCCCTCTCTACAAGAGATTTAAAAACATCAAGGAAAGTTCATCATGGCAATTGGAGTTCAATCAACCGATATCAACGAGCATTTTAATAGGCTTTTCACTTCTATTCTTCTTGAGCAGCAGAAAATCGACAAAATTAAACCTGCCGAAGAGGCAAAGAAAGAAATCCTGGCCCAAAAACTAAAAGAATACGAAAGCCTTAAAGGACGTGGATTCTTTTATCCCTTCATGGCAACTGGAAGAGGGCACGGCCCGTTCGTTGAACTTCTTGATGGATCTGTGAAATATGATCTTATCAACGCCATCGGGGTCAACCTGCTTGGCCACTCACACCCAATTTATATTAAAGCCAACCTGGAAGCTGCGACCAGCGACACTATGATGTGCGGAAACCTGCTTTCTTATCAGGAGCCATATGAGCTCTCAAAAGTGCTTTTGGATTCAGTTAAAAAATCGCGGTTAAAACACTTCTGGTTTTCTTGCTCAGGATCTTTTTCAAACGACACTGCTCTAAAAATTTTATGGCAGAAAAAAGCGCCTAACTACCGCCTGATCGCCTTCCAAAAGTCTTTCGCCGGAAGATCAGTGGCGATGCAAGATGTGACTTATAACCAGGCCTACCGAGAAGGAATGCCAAAGTCGATTCAGGTCGATCACGTTCCTCACTACAATTACCGAAACCCTGAAAACGCGATTAAAGAAACAATCGACGCTCTAGATAAGCTTATCGCCGACAATGGAAACGTCTACTGTGGTATTTCATTCGAACTAATCCAGGGTGAGGCAGGATTCATTTTCGGAACCAAAGAATATTATAAAGCGATCTGTGAATGGGCAAAAAAACATGGGATCTATATCTGGATTGATGAAGTTCAATCTTTCACCCGAACAACTCAGATGTTTGCTTACCAGATGTTTGAACTCGATGAGTATGTAGACATCGTCACAATCGGGAAAGTTCTTCAGGCCGCTGGTACTTTCTACACTGAAGAGTTAAACCCAAAGGCGGGACTAATCGCCGGTACATTCAACGGATCAATCGCTTCATTAAACGCCGGGAAAGCGACTGTGCGCTACCTGACGGAAGGAAACTTCTATGGTGAAAAAGGGCGTATTAAAGAGCTTGAAAACAAGTTCAAGGCCAAATTCAAGCAGCTTTCCGAAGGATCGTGTAAAGGAAAAATTCCTTATTACGGTGGAATCGGGACCATGTTGTCTTTTGAAGTCGGCGATGGCTCAGTTGATTTAACCAATAAATTTATGAAAAAACTTTTTGAGAACGGGATTATCTCGTTTTCTGCCGGGAAAGAGCCGACGCGAGTTCGCTTTCTTCTTCCTCTGGCGATTCTCGATGAGCACATTGATGAGATTTTCTCTATTGTAGAGAAGACAGTTCTCGAGACAGTTTAATAAGGACCTTTTATGTATATTCTTAGAGCAGCAAACTTAAATGACCTAGATGATCTTTACGATTTAAGTCAGCTCATGCTTTTTATCAACCTTCCGCCAGATAAAGAGATTATTAAAAACAAAATCGAAAGCTCCATCAGGGCCTTTACTAAACCCTCTAAAAAACTTTGGGAAAACCATTACCTATTTGTTCTGGAAGACACCAAAGCGCAAAGAATCGTCGGGACATCCATGATCCATGCCCAGCATGGAACAGAAGATGAGCCTCATTATTTCTTCACCGTGGGACAAGAGAATAAATTCTCAATGTCACTCAACACTGGGTTTATTCACGGGACACTGAAGCTGGGACTCGACACCAACGGGCCAACTGAAATCGGAGGCCTGATTCTCGATCCTGATTTCAGAAAGAACGACAAAAAACTTGGAAAACAACTCTCTTTCGTGCGTTTTCTTTATATGGGAATGCACCAGGACCGCTTTAAGGACACCATTCATTCCGAACTAATGCCTCCATTTGATAACGAAGGACACGCCCCTCTTTGGGAGGCCATCGGAAGACGCTTCTTGAATCTTGAGTATCATGAAGCTGATGTTCTCTCGAGAAGCAATAAAGAATTCATCCTGAATCTTTTTCCTTCGGATACGATCTATATGACCTTGCTTCCGATTGAAGCGCGAAACGCGATTGGAAAAGTCGGCGACTCGACAGCACCGGTTAAGAGGATGCTGGAAAGTATCGGCTTTAAGTACATGAACGAAGTTGACCCTTTTGACGGCGGTCCCCACTACCGCGCCAAACTTAAAGACATCGCTCCGGTGAAAGATCTTTTTGAAGTAGAAATCCTGATCCGAGACAAAATCATTAAAAGTGATATGGAGAATATCCTGGCAAGCCTTCCTACTGAAGACGGCACATTCAAAGCGGCCTATATTTCAGGGAATCTGAATAAAGGGAGCCCGGCAAAGTTCATGATCGATCCAGAAGAGGCAAAAGAGCTGGGGCTAAAAGAAGATTTTAAAACGTTCGCAACTTATTTATAGGTGATAGTTATGACAAAATATAAAATTCTTGGAAACTACTACAACAATTCATTCAACCTTCCGGCAACGACTGGGCCTCTGGCCGTTGAAAACATCATCAAAAGATCCTGCCCAGCGGATTTATCCCTCGCCCTTTGGGAAGCACCAGTTGATTACCGCGATGTGGACCGCGTGGTTGAATCGGCAGTGGCCGGATTCAAAACTTGGAAAAAACTTACGCAAGAGGAGCGCAATAAATACCTTCGCGCTTACCAGGAAGAAGTCAAAAAGAGACAAGAAGAAATCGCACTGGCCATCGCTTATGAAACGGGCAAACCGCTTTGGGACTCAAAAACCGAAGCCGCGTCTGTTGTAGCGAAAGTTAATGTAACGATCGAGGATTCACTTCCACGAATCGCCAACAAACAAATTAATGGAATTCTGCCTAAAACTAACGGGCATATTGTTTTTAAACCACTTGGGCCGAGTTTAATCATCGGGCCTTTCAACTTTCCTTGCCATCTGGCGAATGGACAAATCCTAAGCTCACTGGTGGCCGGTAACTCGATCATCTTCAAGCCTAGCGAGAAAACTTGTTATTCAGCTCAGCTGATGATTGAGTGTTTCCACGCCGCTGGTTTCCCAAAAGGTGTCGTTAACTTGATTCAAGGTGACGGTGAAGTTGCCAGACGTCTTTTGAAAGAGAAGGCCGTTAAAGGTGTTTTCTTCACTGGATCAAAAGAAGTTGGTAAAAAAATCCTGGAAGTCACTCATCATGATCTCTCAAAACTTGTTTCACTTGAACTTGGTGGAAAAAATACAACGATCCTGCACAAAGACGCCAACCTTGATCACGCTCTACAGGAACTTTTAAAATCATGTTTCCTAAGCTCTGGTCAGCGCTGTACATCGACTTCGATTGTCGCTATTCATAGAAGCATTCAAGATGACTTCATTGGAAAATTCCACGAAATGGCCAAAAAAATCATCATTGACCACCCGGTTGAATTCACTCGCGAGCCATTCATGGGCCCTCTGGTGGATCAAAGTGCGGTTGATGCTTATTTACTATTCATGGGAATGGCAAAACGCGAAGGCATTCAGGAAATCATGCGCGGAAAGCAGCTTGATAAAAATAAAAAAGGACACTATGTTAGCCCGTCGATTCACCTTGCAGAAAGATGGAACAACGACAGTATGTTCCTTCATAGCGAGATTTTTGGACCAAACGTAACATTCATCCCATACGATACAATTGAAGAGGCCATCCAGATCGCTAATGCAACAGAATACGGATTGGCAGCTGCAGTTTTCACTAAAGACCCGGCGATCTTCAAAATGTGCGTAGAGGAGATCGATTCTGGTTTAGTTAACCACAACCGCTCAACAGTTGGAGCTTCAGCAAAACTTCCATTCGGTGGAGTGAAGAATTCAGGGAACTACCGTCCAGCTGCCTTAACTACAATCGATGCATGCGTTTATCAAATGGCATGCCTGGAAGTATTGGGTGATGAAGCGGATGATATCAAAACTATTATTGGATTAGATTTATAGGACAAGGCCCCTAGTGGGCCGTGTCTATTAATTTGTACTTTAATTCTACTGCCTTCTCATCGATCATGGCCGCAGGAATACGGGCCCAGGCCTTTACGTAATCATCAACATTCTCTTTTAAAGAAGCCCTGTGCATTTTTCCGAGCACATATGCCTCATCGAGGACAATATCGTGATAATCATCCGAAGGAATTGATTCGAGTTTTAACCTCGAGGCAAAATGATCGGCAGATTTAATGATGTAATTCTTTTTATCAAAAGAGACAGAGGCCAGAGACCTGTCGAGTTTACCATCGTAGACATGCTCTTTTAAGACATTTAATTTATCTGTAAAAGTCAGTTTCTCGTGAGTGAGAAATGTTTTCTCATATTCGCAACCGACACTCTCTGTGACTTCATACCATTCAACTTTATCCTGCGGCCTCATTCGCACCAGCAACTGGAAGCGCCCTTTTTCCTGGGCCGATTCATACATATCAAAAAACTGTATTTGTGGATAAACTGTTTTAAGGCCCTTCTCAATTCTCTCTTTGTGCTCCCTGGCCGGTTTCGTAAAACCGCTTTTCATACTAGTAAACACAAAAGGCATCTCGCTGCTTACATTGGCCTCAAAAGCTTTTTTCACATCAACCAGCGCCTCATCCAATCCTTTATCGACGTAATAGGAGTAAGTACGCTTCTCATTTAAAAGGCCGCTCTTATAAGCTTCAAAGTATGTAATCCACGATATTTTTTTGTCATAATTTTTAGCTGACACCAGATGCCCGATGACATCGTGGTATAAGTGCCCGCGGCTAACTTCTTTAATGTCACGAAGTCCAAAAAGAGCTTTGCCTTTATCATCAACCAGAAAGCCGAAGCTCTCTACTCCCAAATCTCCTGCGACTGTTCCATAATAAGTTGAGACTTGCTCGAATGGAGCAAGCAGAGAGCGCTCATTGAGGTTTTGATAAAATACTTCGGCCGGAACTC
>JBEIPI010000133.1:0-7331 GCA_040377165.1 Bacteriovorax sp. | reverse complement strand
GGTTTTTATCTTAAATGTTTGGCCTCGATGGCCTTGGAAAAACGACGAGTTTCATTTTTGAAGCTAAATTCTATATCAACCATTCCGTTTCTTAAGTAGTCCACCAGGTCGATATTCCAGTAATTCATTTCTAATTTTGTCTTCTTATTGTTGCACTGAAGGTCTGCTTTAAGTATTTGAGACTCCTCATCAAATTGATAAGTCCCGGCGCAATCCTCCACGCTTCCATCCACTTGCCCGGAAAGAGTGATTTTTTTGTCACTCATACTAATGGTCATGGACATAAAGACATCACTGTCAGTTAAAACAGTTCTTCCCGAAAGCTCTCTTTCCTGAACTCTTTTTTTGTTATCGCGGAAATATTCCAACAATCTATTTGAAACAGAAAAATCTTCATCGTTAATTCGCATGATTCCCAAGTATTCATGAAAAACCAGACTCAATGTCGTATAAGACAATTTAGAATCCCTGCTCCAGCGGCTTCTGCTGACTTCAATTAGTTTTTTGCTTGGGTAATTGATCGCATCCTTTTCCACACCTAATAAGATGGTTTTCTGTTTGCTTACAACCTTAGTGCTCACGATCGCCTCTCTTAGATCTCTGGTCGTAAACTCCGGAAAAAGTTTATAGGCATCAATCTCGATTTCCTTTAAAACAATATTGGCCATTTGAATGAATTCCAATGCCACTGCATCTCCTCCATTTCCGACATCGCGAATACCGGCCTTAGTTTCACCCGAAAAAGTAAGAGTTAAAACACACAGAGTAAGTATTTTAAAAAGTGCTTTCATTAGTGCTCCTTCTTTAACAAACTAAAAAATTGTATTCCCAAACAGTAAACATCATCTTTATCCGGGCTCTTCGATAAAAGAGTGGCAAATTCTCTTCTAAACTGAACTAACTTTTTCTTGGCCTTAGGCAGATCTGCTTTACTGATTGCAAAGATAGTCGAAGAACTCTCCCGTTCTGAAACAGTCTGCTCATCAAGTGCCACAATCGCCTTCTCTAAAACCTGGCGGTGAAATTTCCTGATAAGCTCCGAAGGTGTTTCGTTGCCAATGGCACTGAAATCATCCGTCGGAAGGATTTTTTTCCCCTTTCTCTCAATCATCCCCAATCGCTCCATGCGCTCAAGGGCCTCGTGGACTGTGATCTCAGGGATATTAAGTTTCCGGGCCATCCATCCAGTTTCATTTTTGAATTCAGGTAAAATCAAAAGCTCCAGCAAGGCCAGGTGGTACCACTCTGAGATCGTGCGGAAACTATCGAGGGTCATCGTTTGCATCGATCCCTTGATTCGCTCCTGGACTCTTTGTGAAGCTTCATCGCGCTCCTTTAAACTTCTGGAGTGATCACGGACCACAAGATCTAAAAAGTGCTCACCTTGTTTTTCCGAGAGCTGTAGCGCTTTTACCACTATCTCAACTTTAGATTTTGAAAGACCATATTTCCCCTGCAAGATCTCACTTAACGTAGACGTGCCAAGCCCTAAGTCGCGGGCAAAAGCGCGCATCGAATAACTTGGATTTCTCAGCGAGCGGTTTTCAAACGACTCGATAAAATACCTGCGGTAATTGTCTGGGTAAAATACTGTTTCACTCATGAGACAAGGTATATCAACAAAGCCCATTTGGATCAATGGATGAACCGAACAAAGTGTTCGGAGGTGATCGGAGTGGTAATTTTTACATGGTAATAGCTCAGAAACTCAGAAGCAGGCGGATCTCATGGGCCGAAAGAACTTGCTTAACCTTTTGGAAATCCCTGGTGATTCCCATCAAGAAGCCTCCACCTCCGGCACCACATAATTTCAGCGAATAGTCCCCGCTTTTAATCCCCTCTACCCACAAGTCTCTATAGAGTTTCGGGATCATTGGCGAGAGATGCTCGAATTGAAATTCAGAAAGCTGCTTGAAATTCTCCATCAGCTTCGGCATATCGGCCTCAAGGAAATTCTGGATGCAGTCATTAGTGATGGGCTTTAGAGTGTTTTCACATATTTCATTAAAGCGTGCGTTGGTTGTCTTCTCCAGAAACAAATTCACCAGTGGCTCAGTCTTTCTCGAGCGTTTAGTATTGAGCAGAAAAATCCCGCCTTTCCCTTTTGGAAAATTTGGCAGGGTGACCGGGCCCAAGTCATTTTTATTTTTGATAAGAATCGGTGAATTCAAATAACTAATCAGCGGGTCCACTCCGGAGCTCGCTCCGTGAAAATGGGATTCCATCTGCGAGAAAATCTTTTTCAGTTTACCAATATCCAGGCTGGAGTGATTCTCCTGTTCATAGCGATCGAAAATCGCGGCCACCAATGCGCCCGAACTTCCAACGCCATAACCTTGTGGGATAGTCGAATCAAAATAAAGTCCCTGTGAGATATCAAACTCAAATGAGGTGATATCAAACTGGAAGCTCAGTTGATTGTTATCAATCAACTGTTTTAAAAATAGTGAGAAGGCCTTGAGTTCTGGATCGACTGTCGTTGTATTGTCGCGCCTGAAGGTCAATTTGCCGTCAAAAAGTGTATAGGGAATACAGAGACCCATTGAGTGCTGGATAACGCTGTATTCGCCGAAAAGCAGGACTTTTGAGTAAAATTTTTTTTCAGTAGACGACCTTGTCATGCCTTTAAATTCCCGGGGCCATCACCCACTTCATCGTGAATGATTTTCAAATCTTTAAATTCGCTGTTAAGCCAGCTCTCCACATCTTTCTTATAACCGGCCGGATAAAGCAGGTGAATGTTGGGGCCGGCATCAATAGTAAAACAAACCGGAATTTTCGTCCGGGCCCGCATTTCGCGGATCTTTTCAATTAAATGCAGCGACATAGGTTTTAGCAGAATATAGCTGGGCGTAGAGGTCATCATTAAAGCGTGAAGCATCAGCGCTTCTTCTTCCACCACTTCAATGAACGTCTCCATGTCACCATCTTTCATAGCTATCAGCAGTCGCGAGAGATTCTGGCGGGCGCGGATAAAACGCTGCTCTTTGAATGGATGCGTATCCATTAAAGCGTGCCCGGCCCGGCTCGATACTGACTTCTCTGCGCCATCCACGATCAAAATAGAATCACAGTAATTATGGAAAAGAGGATGAATGTCTTTCTTATCAACAGGTGAAGCAAAAAAATTGCTCGATCCCACTAATGAATCAATTTCTCCCCAGGTAGCAAGATATGGATAAACTGACCGGCCGGCAGAGCCTGAAGCCTGACGGGATAAATCCGAAGCTTCTTTATAAAAATCTTCAGGACGAAAGTTTTCGCCTTTAATTTTCTCATCTAGTGAAAGCAGGCATAAATTAAGTGCTGACATCGACGAGGCCGAGGAAGCGATCCCAGATGAGTGTGGAAATGTATTAGTTGATTTCATCGTCAGATGAAAATCCAAAAGCCAGGGAAATCTTGTGGTCTGCCCTGTTAAAAATTTAACAATTTTGTTTTTGAACTTCTCATTAAGCTCCCCTTCAAAATAAAAATCCACCGAGATCTTGCCCGGCAGTTTTTTCTCCGCCTCCACTTCCATAGTGGTAAGGGATTTTTTCAAAGTGAAGCTGATCGATGGGTTTGCCGGCACCTGAACCGGAACTTTTCCCCAGTACTTAACTAAAGCGATATTAGAAGGCGACTGCCATGAAACTTTATAACTGTCCAAAGCTTTGATCCTAGTGAAGAAGATGATTCGAAAAGCCCATCTTCACCGCGTCCTTAGAAGGAGCTTCGATTGGATCCGTCACCAGGTCGGTGTATTTATAAAAAGTGTCCAGCCCTTTTCCTGCGAAGTAACTTCTGACGAAATCAAAGTCCTTTTCTGTCGCCACTAAAACGAAATCCCCGCCCCAGGCACCAAGTGATTTAACCGCTCCCGGGAAATCGGGAAACAGGGCCTCTTTCACCATTGGTACATCGAGAGTCTCACTCACTAATTGTTCATGCGTGAGCATCAAGGCCTGAAATTGTTTTAAGGTTTGAGCGTTCAGGAACTCCTGAGTAAGCTCAGTGATCTTTGCCAGCAATGTCGGCTCAACCGGTCTTTTTTTAGAGTATTCTTTGATCGCTTCACGGGAATTCTGTTTTTTCCCAAGATAGACGAAGTAAAGGTTGTTTTTGAAATCAGGATTAAAATAAATTGGAGAAAATGACGGTCCACTTGAAACTTTCTTATAGGCAATCGGCCCTTCAGACTGAGCACAAGCGATGTCATACCCAGAACCACCATGGGTCTTGAATAACAGCTCAAACGGCGAAACATACGCCCATTGAGCGATATTATAAATCAGCGATGAAGAGCTTCCCAGTCCCCATGTCAAAGGGAATCCCAGACGAGTCTCAACCTTCACATCCACATTGTCTCTTAAGAAGTGAGCGTTTTGTTTTCTTACTTGCTGAAGAATTTTTTGCAGAAATAGCGCTTCTTCAGATGGATTCTCATCGAGACATTTGAAGTGCCAGAATTCAAACTGGCTGTCGAACCAAAGGTTCCCGTTTACATCGTATGATTTCCAGCTAAGTGTCGGCGAAAATGATGGTGAATACTTAACCGACAATGACTGCCCGACTTTAGTTGGCAGGGCCAGCGCAAGGGCGCCGTCCAATACGAAATACTCGCCGGTTAAAAGAAGTTTTCCGTGTCCAAAATAATACTGGTCTTTTTCCGGGCAGGACTTTTTCAATTCGTTGTTAATCTGGCTCAAATTAATCTGGTTCATATCATTCCTAAACGTAATTTCTTAAACTGGCGATAAATTCTCTGACTGACTTGAATGAGATCACTTCATTGGCAAAATATGCTTTTGCTTTCTCTCTTTCGGCTTCACTGGCCTCAAGATGATTTAAGATATTCATCAAGTGCATTTTCATATGCCCTTTTTGAATTCCTGAAGTCACCAGGCTTCTGACGGCAGCGAAGTTCTGCGCTAACCCAATGCTCGCGATAATCTTCATTAATTCCGGAGCACTCGGGCGTCCCAGCATATCCAACGACAATTTAGCCATCGGGTGAAGCGATGTTAATCCCCCAACTGTGCCCACTGCCAGTGGAATCTCCAGGCTGAAGATGAATTTCCCGTTCTTAATTTCTACATTTGATAATCCACGGTACTTCCCGTCTCGGGCGGCGTAAGTGTGGCCGCAGGCCTCGATTGCGCGGAAGTCATTTCCTGTTGCCAGGACAACGGCGTCGATTCCGTTCATGATCCCTTTATTGTGAGTGGTCGCTCTGGTCGTATCAATTTTTGAAATGCGGATAGCGCGTGCGAATTTCTCCGCGAATTCCGCCGCATCCATTTCTAGTGTTGGGTCATTAAGATCTGCGATATCGCACTCAACAGTGCTTCTTACGATACACTCAGGAGTGTAGTTTGAAAGGATCGCCATAACGATTTGGACTTCTCTTTCTGAGTCAGAAAAACCTTCTGCTTCAAGAATAGTCTCTTTCCAGCTGCGACCTAACATTTCCAGGATAGAGTTGATGAAGTTTGCCCCCATCGCATCACAGGTATCGAATTCCCCTAAAAGCTGAAAATATCCCGGCTCGTCTGCGGTTCTATCGATCAAGCGAAGATCAAGGATTCCTCCTCCGCGCTTTTCCATATTAGTTGTCAGTGGAGCGACAGAGTTCAAAAGATCCGTCTTACTTGCTTCGAATAATTTTTGTAATTTATTGGCGTCACCGTTCCAGATGAAATGAACCTGGCCGATTTTTTTCACTCCCAAGACTTCCGCCTTGAATCCCCCGCGGGTAAGCCAGAAGTTAGCTGCTTTTGCAGAAGCGGCCACAACTGAACTCTCTTCGATGACCATTGGTACACAGAAGATCTTTCCATTGATCATCACATTGGGGACAACCCCTAATGGGAATGAGAAGTTCGTAAGTGTGTTTTCACTGAACTCATCAATCGTTCTTTGCATGTTCTCATCAGCATGCCAGAACTTTTTGAACTGGCTTCTCGCCAGGTCTGAGTGTTCAAAATAATTGTCGACAATAAAGTCGATTTTTTCCAGTTTGCTCAGTTTAGAGAAACCTTTTACCGGTTTGTTTAATTCGATGTTCACTGAACCTCCGGGTTCTTGATAGCTTTGACTGTAAGATAGGCACGGGCCATCTTTAATCCCTCAATCTGGGCAGCGGTAAAGCTTCTTAACTCTTCATAATTCTCCGAGCGGGACAAAAAGTTTTTTGCCTGCCCGATGATTGATGAGAAATGAAGTTGCTCCTGCAGATAATACCCGTCGAGGAAATCTTTGATTCCACCGGAAATGATAATCTGCTTTTCTTTATAGGCTGAATTGGTTTTTAAAAGATTGTTTAAATTGTGAATCATCTCAAGCGAAGTGTGGCCAACGTGGGCCAGCCCCTCTGTCTCATTGACAGCGGCGCCCTTTGATCTTAGCAGTTCGAGTTTGGAGAAGTTCGTTCCACCAAAACTCGCCAGCTCGATGGCGTGAATAGGAAGATCCAGAAGCGCTTTTAAGCTTCTTGGCCCCATTCCCTGACCAACCTCTTTGACGATGATTTTTTTATTGCTGTTCTTAAAAGCAATGCAAAGTTTTTCGATTGTTTCAATCGGACTAAACTGCAGTTTGTCGCCTTCTGGTTGAAACCATTCCTGTAAAGGATTCACGTGGATAATTAATCCATCGGCGTCGAGCTTTGAAACCATGTCGAAAATTTTCTGAGTGTCGTTTTGATGAACTAAAGTCTCAACCTGAGCGATCCCCAGGTTGGCAAAAAACGGAAGCTCGTTTCCTAAAATCGGGCGAAGATTGAAATCTTCAAAGTATTGGTCGGATTCTAAAAGTGTTCTGCAAGATCCTAATCCCATCCCCAAAGAAAACTCAGAGGCCACACGCGCCAGGTTTTGATTGATATGACGGGCCTCACCCACTCCACCTGTCATGCTCGACACCCAAAAAGGCGCTTGCATTTTTTTTCCTAAGAAAACAGTTGAGATATCGGTTGATGTTGTTGGATGCGCAGAAAATAAAGGCTCGTAATCAAAACGCAAATCGACATCAAGGCCAGTAGTCTGGGCCTTTTGGGTGAGCTCGATGTGATCTCTTTTCCTTGTCTCTTGCATAGGGTCTTTAAGTACCATGAAAGCCTATAAACGTCATATCTTTTTAAGCGGATATCCTACTGAAATTATTCAGAAACTATTAGAACAAACTCTCTTTTGACGTCAGTTATTACATTCAGAAGCTCTTTAGGTGAGCCTCTTTTTAACTCTTCAGTCTCTGAGTTTAAGTCCATGGCGATAAAAATCTTCTTTTTTGTCCCACCCCATTGGGCCTGGAATTCTTCCAGCACGCGCTTTAATCGGTACGGTGTATCC
>JBEIPI010000001.1:0-68757 GCA_040377165.1 Bacteriovorax sp. | reverse complement strand
GTCCTCAAACGATGTTCCCTCAACGACATCAAAATGACCCTGTTCAATTTTATTTACATCAAGTAAATCAGTGAGCATCGATAACATTATCATGGATACTTTTTTAATCCGTTCTACATTTTTAAAAAGTGGATCATTTGGTTTTAGTTTTTTTAAAAGAATTTCTGACGAAGTGAAGATTATTGAAAGAGGATTGCGAAGATCGTGTGAGACTACAGCAATCATTTCATCTCTTAGGATTGTTGCATGTTCTGCCTTTTCTCTTGAGATTTGTTCTTTTTTAAGAAGCTCTTTAATAGGAGTCACATCAGTGACAATAACAAAAAAACCTACAACTTTTTGATCAATAATCTCTGGCAAGTACTGTGCAAGTGTGTGCTTGCTTCCTCCATTTGGTAGAGGGATTTCTCTTTCAAAAACTTGAGTTTCACCTGCAAGAACTTTTTCTATATAAGGAAGATTTTCACTAAATAGCTTAGGTCCCAAAAGCGCTTTAATGTGCTTTCCTTTAATCCAATCTGGATGTTTCCCAAAATAATCCGAGTAAGATCTATTAGCATGAATATTAATTAAATCTTTATCCCAATGTCCGACGAGTGCCGGGATTGCATTCAAAATCTGCTCAAGCTCTTTTTCATGTTTTTCTATCTTTTTATTTATTGATACTTGCGTGGTTATGTCGCTAACGATGGAGAAAAACCCTTTAAATCCATCTGGAGTTATATCAGGTATGTAGTGAACTTCGACGTTACGTTCACCAGCTCCTTGATAAGGTATCATGGAAGTGAAGCTTTGGACTTGACCACTTTGTGCGCCTTCAATTTTAGGCTTTATTATTTCAAAGGCTTTTTCACCAAGTATGTCTTTGATTGGTTTACCAACGACATCATGCTTGCCTATCCTGAACCATTCTTCATAAGTTGAATTTACATACTGATAGTCTAGATTTTTATCAACATAACTGACGAGTAAAGGCAGAGAGTTGAGTATTGTACTTAAAAATTTTTCCCGTTCAGCGAGTTCATGTTGAAGATGGACAAGCTTTTCTCGCGCTATTTTTTCATCGGTAATATCTTTGAAAGTAACCATTGTTTGACGAGGCAACTTTTGTTGCTCAAAAAAAATAGGTACAGCATTCAAACTAAGCCAGCGCAACTCTTCATTCTTGCGGTAAATACCAATAACAAAATTCAATTTGGGAACGCCAGTTTTTCTCGCCAGTAGTATGGGGTTTGATTGATCATCAATTGGAGTTAGGTCTTCTTTTATTGGGCGAAATTTGAGATCAAAAGTTGTGAGATTTAATAATTCGGTTGGAGTCACACTGAAAATTCGAAGAGCAGCCTCGTTGAAACGAATAATTTTTCCGTTTTCATCATATACAATCAAGGCTTCGGTCATTCCTTGAAAAAGTGCTCTCAATTGATATATGTCTTCAAGGTTTTGCATTATATCCCTCTATTTCCTCTGGATATATCTTAAACGTCAGCACGGGTTCAACTAAAGATGAACTTAATTTTAAAGAAAGCTAATCTAAGGCAGGTTTTTCGATCGAATTTCCTATTATTCGAAAAAATAGTGCATCCTTGCAGTTACTAAATTATAAGGAGTAATCCAAATCTTTCAATATTTTTTGGTGTTAGAATCGCACAAGCATCCAAGTAGTTTGTAGCAAAGCTTGAACCATAAGCTGCTAAACCATCAATGGCGATAAAATCAAAATCATTTTAAAATAGTTTATATAGTAGAAGTTTTAAATTAGTTTTCATTAGAAGGATCTAACGACGATCTCTTTTTTTCAATGAGATTAACAGCACTTTTGTGTTGATCAATTCGTTCATCAACCGAAAGTTTTAAATTCATTTCGATGTGACTTAATTGCTCAGGACTCAATGTGGATTCAATTGGTGAATTCGTATTTGTATTTTAGCTTATGAAGAGCAGGTAAATGAAGTGTTGAGATAAGTAATGGAAAATTAAATGGCGCACCCAAGTGGATGACTTTCGAACCGCTTGCTTAAATTCTAGCTCCAAGAATCTTGAGGAATCCAGCAAGGTGCTGTGATGACCAAGTAACGCAAAGGAATTGTTCCATCATTTAAAAATTGATGTTTTTCCAAGGGAGAGGCATAAATCAAAGTTCCTGGAGTTACCTCATACGTTTGATCTGTGATAATTGCTTTTCCTGTTCCTGAAATAAAATAATAAGATTCTTCACGCTCTTTGTGAAAATGTGGATCAGATGAAGCTCCTGGGATAATTTCTACGACTGCGATAGTATGATTTTTAGTGGTCCCATGTTGTTCATGTCTGCCAACCACTACTTGAAACTTTTCACCAGATGGTGAATCTTTTAAATCGCAATTATTAACATTCAAAATTTTCATATCAAGATAATTTCATGAGTAAAGTACCCACACAACTATTAAGTTCGAACCATCCCTTTGGGTCGTCTTGCAATATTCTGAAATTGTAGGATTTTTAAAATGGCGCACTCGTCAGGATTCGAACCTGAGACCTACCGATTAGAAATCGGTTGCTCTATCCAGCTGAGCTACGAGTGCGTGGAAAAATACGAAGTGAGAAGAAAATTAATGGTTTGAAGCCCTAATGTCAAGCGAAAGATGAGGTTTTAGAGAGGCTAACCCCCTAAAATTTCAAATAAATCTTTCCCAATTGGAGAATCTTTCCTAGACTAGTCTCATGAAGACAAAAAGCTTTTATTCGATCCCTGAGCTCAAGGCCCACCTGGAGGCAGGAGTGCCGACTCTTTTTCATTCATCACAGACTTCAACAGTCATCCCTTTTGAGAAGATTGAAGGTTTGATGAAGAGTGAGACAGTGCTTGGAAATCTCTCGACGATTAAAGGCTCGCTTGAAATGCTCTCGAATGGAAATTTGAAAGTCACAGGTTTTGTCACGTGGAAAGAGGCGAAGGAATTCTGTTTGCAACATGGTCGTGAGGTCATGACTTCACCAACGGAAGAGTTGGCCGGAGTGCTCGCGGGAATCGCTACTAGCTGTACAGGGGAGAGGTCGTTTGGTTTTAGAAACCTGCGCTCTCAAATTGTGGAGCTTACTTATTTAAATTATATGGGGCAAGAATCAAGACTGTCGGCCACGAAGAAGTTAGAGTGCGGCGTTGATCTTTCTTCATACCAAAAAGATTTTTCACACTACCAGTTCTATAAAAATGCGCCTTACCCAAGACTGGAATTTGAAACGGATTTGATGACGGGAACTGAAGGGCAATTGGGAGTCATTACCAGCGCTGTCTTAAAAACCATTGAGCATTTTCCTGAGACGTATGTGTTTATGCTTCTTCCTCGCTGGGAAGAGGATTTTGAGCCACACATGCAAATCTTTCATGCAGTTCAAAAATTTAGAAATCAAATCCGAGCTTGCGAGTTTATTGATTCAAATTCGCTTTCATATCTTCCAGCGGAAAAGAATCCTGGCAAAAATCAGGACGTCATTTTTTTAGAAATTAAAAAAGATGATTTCGAAATGATTTATGAAAATCTGTTAAGTCATTTAACTCTTATAAGTGAAGACCAGATTTTTGAAATGAATGCCTCTAAGTGCCGCGACCTGAGAGTCAGTGTTCCAAGAGCGATTTTTGAAGTAAATAGCCGCATGGGTGTGACGAAGAAAGGAACAGATGTTCAGGTCAGTGAGGAAAAATTCAGAGACCTGATGAACTTTTACAGAACGTTCGCAACTAAAGGTGTGCCTTATAATTTATTCGGTCACTTTGGGGATGCACATTTGCATTTTAATTTTATGCCAACTCCGGATAAAAATGATTTTTGCAATGAGCAGTTAGAAACTTTATACAGCAAGGTTCTTGAGTGGAAAGGCTCTCCATTTGCTGAACACGGAATCGGACTTTTAAAAAGAAAGTTTATTGCTCCTTTTTATAATGAGACGGAGAAGGCAGTTTTCCGCTCTCTCAAAAAACAATTTGATCCGAAAGGACAATTTTTTCCTGAAGGATTTATGACATGCTAAAAAAGGCACGCGTCTTTAAATCAGGAAAAAGAGAATTCGATTGTAAATTAATTGATAACAATGAAATGGTGATGGCTACGGCACTGGGGAATCTCTTAAAAGGAGATGAAAACAGCATTGTAGTTGGCGACTATGTCATGATTGATGAAAACAACACCATCGTAGAAGTTCTTCCTCGCCATAATGAAATGTACCGCTTGATCATTCGTGAGAATAAGAAAAAAGTGACGGCTTCAAATTGTGATTTGATGGTTATCGTAAGCTCTGTTTCTCGCCCTGAATATAAGCGTGGGATCGTCGATCGTTTTCTCGTTCGCGCTCATCAGTGGGGGATCAGACCCTTGATCGTTTTTAATAAAATGGATGAGTACGATTCAAACATTCTCGATATCCAATTTGAATTTGATCGCATGAATAATTTAGGCATTGAATGCTTTGAAATGTCGGCGGCCGATGTGGATTACGCTCCAAAATATTTAAAACTTGGGCTGAGCGATCTAAAAAACAGACTGCAGGGAAAAACCTCTATTTTTCTGGGCCAGTCTGGGGTGGGAAAAAGCAAACTGATCTCTGCCACTTCAGAAGGGAAGATCAAACTTTTATCCCGCGATGTAGGAAAAGTGGGAAAGGGGACCCACACGACAACCTGGAGTGAGATTGTTGACTGCGAGAGTATGTCTTTGATCGATTCGCCGGGGATCAGGTCCTTTGGGGTTGAGGATTTACTCGAAGAAGACTTAATAACGTACTTTCCGGATATCGAAGAAGGAGCGGTGAAATGTAAGTTCTCGAATTGCAGCCATGAGGAGGGCACCAACGGGTGTTTCTTCCATACAAAGCTTGACCAAAACGCTTACGAAACTAAACTAATTATGTCTCGTTTAGAGTCTTATTTACGAATGAAAGAAGAAATTTCCCAGACCCCAAGTTACCTAAAAAAATAGTCAAAAAATTAAATAATTCTCCGATAAAGATTTAAGTCTGACTTAAAGTCAATTGGGAGAATGTCATGTCTGAATTTAAAGTACTCGATTTCAACAAGAAAAAAGCAGATACAATCGAACAAAAGCGCAGAGCTTTTAACCGCATCGTTTTCCAGAATTTTTTGGGAGCGTACTCGGTGATTGATGATAACGGTTCAATCTATCCTGTGACGATGGTTGATATCGCCGGTGACGGTTGTTCATTCCAGGTTCCTTGGGACCCAAGACGCGACAAAAAATTAGCATCAGGCTTTGAAGTCAATATGCGTATGTATTTCACCAACCAATCATATATTCCGGTGATCATGAACGTGCGCCACGGGAAAGAGGTCGTTGGTAAAGACGGGATAACTTACATGCAATACGGGTGCGAGTTCGATAAATCTGTCGCGAGTTTTGAAGCTATGCAAAGTTTTATCGACTTCATTTATAGATTTGCAGAGCATTCTGCCATTGATAAGGGTGACACTAAGGTCTATTTCAAGTAATGCCCTTCGCTATTTAGCGCAATTTAATGTTCAATTGAGAATTTAGTATGATAGATTTGTGCTCCGTTTGAAGGGAGTGCAAATCTATGAAAATGGCCGTCATCGGCTCCGGTCCGCTTGCAATATTAACCGCCAGTCATTTTGATCAAATGGGTGCTGAAGTCACTCTATTTCAAAGGTCACCTTTGGGCGGAAACCTGCGCTTTCTTTTAGATTATTTTCCTGATTTCCAGATCAATTATAAAAAAAGCATCACCACTATCAGTGAGTTCTTTGAAAGCGAGATTGTCCCCGCTGTCAACGAGCTTGAAAAATACGGACTGACAAAAAGCGGGGACGTTCAGCGCGTTCACAAGCGGTTCCTTCACCCGGACGAGTCGATTGAAGGTCGCACCAGAATGCACGACCTCTTTCGCGTGGTTTATTCTATGAACCCGAAAGAGACTATTTTAAAGCAATTAGAGGAGAACCCGGAACTCTTCCAACAACTTGGAGAGGAAGTCATAAACTCGCTTCATAAGCCTGTAGAGAGCTTCCTGGATTTCGATATTGTCATAGAGGCCACGGGCCTTGGAAAGACAGCCGCCCCGATGGGAGCAGGCAAAAGCCTGGCGCTTAATGAAAACAATCTGCGCGAGAGCTCATTACTTTATTACGGGAAAGACATCTTCAGCAGACTCACTCTTGAAGATAAAAAAGTGATCGTGATAGCCGGATCGGGCGTGCCGCTGAAGCTTTCATTGTTAAAATTAAAAGACTGGCTACTAAAAAATCCGTCGCATGAATTGCACTGGGTGACTCATCAGAAGGCTGAAACCTCTTGTGGGATTGCATGGCTTGATGGTGCAGTTGATGAATTCCAAAAAGAGATCACCAATCGTTTTGAAAAAAGCAAAGAGGTTTTTGAAACAAAAGTCCGTGAATGGCGTGATCTTGAAGATTACATAAAGGTGAAGATTCCTAAACCTGTAGAGCCGGTTCCCCAACTGGTTGTGCATGAAGGATATGATGTAACTTCAGTGGACCGCTTGCTTGACCGTGCCGGTGTATTTGCCACGATTGAGTCTCCAGGTTTTAGAAGTTTTGTTAGAACTGCAGGAGACATGCAGACCCTCTCTGCCGATGCTATTTGTATCGCCAATGGGGTAATGGATGAGACTTTAGGGGGAGCTTCCCTGAATGAAGACGAGCCCGGGTATTATGTTATGCAGTCAACGGATATCAATACGGCGATGGAAGAAATCAAAAGTATTGAAGAGCGAATTTTAAATTATTTTAAGAAAGCATAGGGTCTCTATGAAGACGTTAGTTTATTTAAGTTTATTATCTCTCATTCTGTCGGGATGCTCGAGCGGACTTAAGTCGAGGAATGTCGACGAATTTTATGTAAGTTCAGGGATCGAAAAATATTTTCTTTCTGATATTCCGGAGTGGGCGAATTTCAGTCAGACGGCCGGCTGTTTTAGGACAAAGGGCATGCGCTATTTCGACATAGATGCTTTGATGAGGAGCTACTCATTGAAGTACCCGGAAGCCATGCAGATTCAGGCGACCTTCAATGAAGAGTTCCTGAACTTAAAAACTACTACCAAGGCCACACCGACATTAAAAGACGAAGAAGTCCTCTTCTTTAAGGCCAGTGAAAAAGTAAATAGTAAAATCAATTTCTTTGATGCCCCGACATTCAAGCAGATTCACTTAATCTGGCTGGACGAAGCTCTGGCCGGGAAAAAGCAGGAGGATCGTTTAAGAAACTTCCTGCAGTCGCCGGTGCATGACAATGGATTCCCGGTGTTGGTTTCGGCCTGTTTAACAAAAAGCGAAGTGGAAGAGAAGTTTCCAGGGTTGGCGCTCAAGGTGATCAGTGCGGAACTCTTCTCCATCTACGATGAGGCGGGAGCAAAAAAACCGAACCTACACGCGAATGTCAGCGCATTTTTTAAGCCTGAGCAAAAGCTGATTTTCTATACACAAGAACCGAAGAAAACCGTGGACGACGTCCGCGGAAATTATAAATTAGTTAACTACTAGAAGGAGAAAAATATGTTTGGAATGGGAAGTGTTAAAAAAAGCGAACACAAAGAAGAGCTTGATCGTGTAAATGCGGTTTTCACAACAACGATGGGAGAGTTCGAAGTTGAACTCTTCGCAAAAGAGTGTCCGGAAACTGTATGGAACTTTATTAATCTTGCAGAAGGCAGACAGGAAACTCCTGCAAAGACCGGCCCGTATTACGACGGGTTGATTTTCCACCGCGTAATCGACAATTTCATGATTCAGGGTGGATGCCCTGAAGGTTCAGGACGCGGAGGCCCAGGGTATAAATTTAAAGACGAATGCCAGCCAGGACTTCGCCACACAGGTCCGGGGATTCTTTCAATGGCGAATGCTGGTCCAGGAACAAACGGATCTCAATTCTTCATTACTCTTGTTCCAACTCCACACCTTGATGGAAGACACACTGTGTTTGGAAGGGTGACCAACGGAATGGAAGTGGTTTCAAAAATTGGAAAAACTTCTGTAGGTCCAGGGGATCGTCCAGTTAAAGAGGTGAAGATTGAAAAAGTGACTATTAAGAGATAATTGGTCTATTTTTTAATTGACACGTATTATGACTACTATCAAAATTAATTGCTGTTTCCTTTATTATTAACATCTCGAGGAGAGAAAATGAAAGCATCTATTATTTTAGCGGCTCTTGCGTTTGCATCAAGCTCTGCAATGGCATTAGAGTCTACACTGGACCTAAAAGGACGTTTCGATTACGTTCGCACTGAAACTGAAAACAAAGCGGCTACAACAACTAAGTCAAGCTCAGGGGAATACAAAATTAATTTCCTAAGACTTGGTACTTCTGCAAAATTCAACGACACAACTAAGCTTAAGCTAGTTCTTGATCTAACTGATTCAGATGCAGCAAAGACAAACTCTGTTTCTGAGTTCGTTGATGAAGCAACTCTTACAAAAACATTTGGTGACTTCTCTTTCATCGCTGGTAAGCAAGGCGTACTAGTTGGTGGACGTGAGAACGACTGGTCAAAAAGAGACATGTATATTTCTTCTAAGTTCAACGGTGAAATCGCTGATAACCTAGTTGGATTAACTGCTGGTTACACAATCATGAACCAATCTGTTTACCTTCAGCACTTAGAAACTGCTTCTAATGGTGGTGGATTTACAGATAAAAAGGCAACTGGTCTTGCTTACTACGGTAACTTCATGGATGGAATGATTTCACCAATCGTTTCTTACCACAAAGTAGGAACAACTCGCCAAGGTCAATACGACACTTTCCTAGCTGCTGGTGTACAAGTTAGTACAATGAACATTGTATTTGAATTTGACTACCTAATGCTTGAGCAAGAAAAGAACGGAACAAATACTGCTGGTTCAACAGCTGACGCTGAATTGAAAACAATGGTTGCTCACGTTCGTTACAATCATGAAAACTTCAAGCCTTTCTTCAAGTACATCATGGAAAAAGGTGACAACTCTTTCTCTAGCTTAATCGCTGGTGCAGTTGAAACTGAAAAAAATTCTTGGGAACTTGGTCTTGAGTACGTTCCAAACAAAGACGAAGACATGAGATACCACGCTGTATACAACTCATCAGAAGCTAAACAAACTTCAGGAGCTGGTACAAGAAACAAAAACGAAGAGCAAAAGATCTATGCTGGTCTAGCTTTCGGAATGAACCTATTGAAGTAATTTGAATCGCAAGATTTAAGATAAAAAAAGGGGAGTCTTCGGACTCCCTTTTTTTTTAGGCTAACTAAATTCCAGTTTATCGACCATCAATTGAATTGATTCATTGCCGTTAAAGCGGTTCAACCCCAATGTAAAATACACCGATAGGTCTTCTTTTTTTAATGTTTGAGTTGAGTAGACTTCATTGGGTGTAATCGCTTCATATTTACCTATGTAGTTGAAGCTGATACCCTTGAGTTTAACTTTTTCCTTAGAAAGGCTCCATCTGACGTGGACATCTTTCATCAGGTCGAAAGAGTCGAGTTTAACTCCTTTAATTCGGAATTTTGGTTTCTCATTACCCATTCCAAACGGCTCCAGGAGGTCAAGGTCGCGCATAAGTTGCGGGTTGATTTCATTGGCCTCAATATCCAGGTCGTAAAAATCCATTCTGGTTCTGACGATGGCCGGAATGTCTTTTAGATGGGCATTCATGTTTTCAATGAAAGCGCGAAGGTTCTCTTTCGGCATTGAAAGTCCGGCGGCCGCTTTGTGGCCTCCGAATTTAATAAAAAGAGCTTCTTCTTTTTTTAACAGAGCAAAGATATCGAGATCGCCAGCACTTCGGCAGCTGGCCTTGATGATTCCATCATGCTCTGAATTGGTGAAAACAATAGCTGGAACTTTAAAAGTCTCTACTAGCTTCGAAGCAACGATTCCGATTACGCCTTCGTGCCAGTGGGGCTGGTAGGCGATAGTGATCAGGTGTTCGCCTTCGTGGTGCTTAAGCTCGCGCAAGACGTGTTCACGGGCCTCGTTAAAGACTTCGCTCTGGATGAATTTTCTTTCCTGGTTACAGCTTACCAGCAGG
This sequence comes from Bacteriovorax sp., assembly GCA_040377165.1. Lineage (GTDB taxonomy): Bacteria > Bdellovibrionota > Bacteriovoracia > Bacteriovoracales > Bacteriovoracaceae > Bacteriovorax. The sequence continues at coordinate 58,717 of JBEIPI010000001.1, read as the reverse complement.
TCATAATAAGTGCGGGCCTTCTCATGTGAGTCAGCGATTAAAAGTTGAAGGGATGCTTCCGGGTGCTCTAATCGCCCTTTTGAATTGATCAATGGGCCAACATGAAAGGCCAGTTTTTCCGAGGGAATCGTCTTCGCGTTTAGCTCTTCACTGGTGAAGAAAGCGCGAATACCAGGGTACTGGGTTTCTTTGATAAGTTTCAGTCCGTGGCGGACGAGTTTTAAATTTAGTGGAGAAAGGTGGGCGAGGTCGCAGATTGTTCCGATCGCTACAAATTGCAGGAGTGGATAAAGCGAAGCTACGTTTTGCCCGCGTTTGATTAAGTCTGCTCTTACCTGAACACAGACGGCGAAGGCCACTGCTACACCGGCAAGAGTTTTAAGTTCTTTGTAGTGGGGGTTATCGATTTCATCGCGGCGGTTGGGGTTAACAACCGCATAGGCTAGAGGCATCGTCTCGCGGGCGTCTTTGTGGTGATCAGTGATGATGAGATCCACTCCGCGTTCACGGGCATACTCGGCCGCTTCATTGTTGGTGATACCGCAGTCGACGGTAATAAGAACTTTGATATCGTTTTTTACGGCCTCATCAATGCTCGAGAGATGAAGTCCGTAGCCTTCGATAAAACGTGAAGGTTGAACGAGACTTACTTCCACATTGATCATCTTGAAGAAGTGATAAAAAAGCGCACATGAAGTTGTGCCATCCACGTCGTAGTCGCCGTAGATGCCGATCTTTTCATTTTTATCGCAGGCCTCAATGATTCTTTGGGACGCTTTTTCAAGGTCCTTCAAGGAACCCATGTCTGGGATACTTTTTAAGTCCCATGACAGGAAATCCTGAATCATTTTGTGATCGAAACCTTTTTTCTCAAAGAGTCTTTGAACGATAGGGTGTAGTTGCTGCATACCTATTCATAACATTATTGCTATGAATTGGGAGCAATTACCAAAGAACTGTAAGACCTTTTATGACATCTTCATCGTGAAGTTCATGACCATAAGCAAAAAGCTTTTCATAATCAGACTGCGATTTAGAGTGAACTTTAGAGAAGTAGTTGACAGGAAGAAATGACTTCTTGCATTGAGTGCATTTCTGAGGCTCTTGGTGAGACTCATTTATATGGTCACACATATGGCATTTTTTAATAATGAGCTTGTCGTTTTTAATCTGACCTTTTAGTTCTACTTTCATGATGAAATCCTATTTCACGAAGTGTCGGCATCCCTACAAGTTTCTCTTGAACATTCCTTAGCTCAAGCTGGCTGTAAAAGCTCATCGCCTTGTTAGGAAAAATATTTAGGGAAAAGCGGAAATTTTTTCCGTTTTTTCACTGGAGTAAATTGATCGGATAAAAAAGAATAAGGCCGAAGAAACATTGGGGGGATGTTCCTTCGGCCGTTGTAAGCGAGTAGGCTTTTACTGGAAAAGGCTTCTCGTCATGTCTGGTGTTTGAAATTGTGGCTCAGCAAACATTCGGCCTGGCATCTCTGCCTGAGGCTGAGGTTGAACAGGGTTAGCAGCCTGCAGACTTTGCGCCGATGGCATACGGGCCGCTTGTGGCTGTGCCGGTTGTACCTGCGCTTGTGGTTGTTGATTCCACAATAAACCTACTCCATAGTTCATCGTATCGAATGAAAATGGGCTGCGGTATTGCGGTTGAACATAAGTGTCGTGCTGGTAAGCAAACGGACTCATGTGATCATTTAAATAAGGGTTGCGGTAAGAGTGCTGTCTCTGACTCATGTTCGAGAAGTTTGACATCGAGAACATGGAGAACATTTCCTGCATCATCATCATTTGCTGTTGTTGCTGAGACATCATCAGCGATGTCAACTGCGACATGATACCAAGAACATCTTCTTGCGCCTCTTTTTTAACGACAGGCTTTTTCACTTCTTCTTTCTTATCCTCTTCTTTTTTTGCCGGCTCTTCTTTTTTCTTTTTCAGGTCGGCAATCTCTTTAAGAATAGATTCTTTGTCGGCCATGAGTTTTTTGATTTCTTCCTCAAGCTTTGAAGACTTGTCGTCTTTTAAGCATTGGATCTCATCTTTTTTATCTTCTTCTTTCTTTTCTTCTTTCTTTTTCTCTTCTTCTTTCTTCAGAAGTTCAAGCGCCTCAAGACGGTCTTCTTCTAAACTGGCAGGAAATCTTCCAGTGTGTTTGGCATCCCAAAACATTTGAGGTGCAAAAGCGTTTACTGTTAATAAAGCTGAGAATGTTAAAAACATCATAGAGTGCTTTTTCATAAAATCCCCTTGGTGGAACTGACTTGATATACAGTTCTTAATACAACAAACATGCCAATGGGTAAGGTTATGAATTATATGGAAGAGAAGAAGGATACTTGTCTAAAGTTTTGACAGATAAAAAATACCTGTCAAAACTTTAGGCAATATTCTTATTGAGCGATTGGCTGGTAAACGCGCTTGATGGTCTTAAAGGCCTCATCATCCGTGTGTACATAAATTGTCGATCTAAGGAGTGCTTCTTTGGTTTCAGAGTTGATTGAGCTTTGAACAGAGTCTAACTCAAGTGTTTTCTCATGGAAGTTCAGCATCAATGGTTTTTCATTCGACCATGATAAGGTGTCTTTATCAGTGATGAAGTTAAAACTTAATGCCTTGATATAAGGATTAAGCACGATTACGGTCTCCGAGTCTGAAAGCGGCAATAGGGAAGTGTTATTATCAGCAGGAAGGTCGGTAATAGACCTGAGCTTCTCAGTGATGAAGCTGCTGGTGTAAATCAGGCGTCCGCGGATTTCCTTCAGGTCGCCTTTGACTTTTATACTGATCGTATTGTTTGTCTCGTTATATACAGGAGTGAAATCAATGTTGGTGATTTCAAGCTTATCCTGGTCATAGTCTTCAGGAATTGAGACATCTTCCGCTTTTGGGATGTGAGCGTAGTATAATGAGGCGTTAACATATTCGTCTACCATTTTGAATGTCATAGTTCCGTATCCGCCGTTACCCCACTCTTTTCCCCAGCTATTCTTAAAGAAGAAAACTTTCTTCTCTAAGTCGTACCCGGTTAACAGAACAGAGTGTCCTCCGCATGAAGAAGGGTTATTCAGGCATTGCTGACGAAGCTCTTCATTGTAGAAAACATCGCCTGTTTGCGGCCAGCCGTTGAAGTTAACATCAACGTCGATAGTAAGTGGTCTTCTGTATTCAGCAAGGAACTTTATGATCTCATTAGTATCTTTATAGATGCTTCCAAATTTGATCCCTGTTGCTGGAATAATTTTTGTCAGGGTTTTTGCATCCGGTGATTTGTGTGAATAACATGTGGCCGGAGCTGATCTGTCAGTGCTTTCACGTCCCTCACATGGAAGACCTGGCTGAAACCATGAAGGTTGGTAAGACCAGTCGCGCTCAAGGAGTAAGCCTCCATTTTTGATCGCGCTGATATTAGAGTTTATATTTGAGCCTTCAACTTGAGAGAAATAACCCATGCTTTTTGTTTTATAGTTTAAGTATTCTTCAGAAATATTAATCTCTTTCCCTAAGTCCTGCTTGATCGTCCCTTCAACTAAGGCCGCAGTGGCGAAAAACGTACAAGTTCCGCGATCGCTCTGATTTTTTGCCGGAGTCATTTCCTCACGCAGGTCAACCGATTGAGGAACACCCTCTAGTGTAGATAAATCCAGGGTTGGGTCGGAAGTAGCATCATTAAAAGCTCCCAAAACGATTTTCTTTTCATATCCGCCAGTGTTGACCGGAGCTTTGCCCTGGCTGCATGACTGAATAATAGAAGTTAAGGCGAGAGTCGCTAATAGAACTTTTTTCATACGATTGTCCTGAAAAGTATTTAAATTTTGTTGATTATGGCAGATAGATTGGGCGAATGGTGAAAGCGTGAAATAATTTCATAAGCAGAAGGAGCTTTTGTTGTTTGAAGCTCCTTCTGGATCATTGTAACTTATTAAATTCCGTCGATTGCCTTAAGCGTTTGGTTCATCGATTGCTCAAGCTGGCGGGCAAGCGCTAGTTCCTGTTGGTATCTGATTTGTTCCATTTTCTTTTCAACCATAATGCGGTTTCTTTCTTCAAGTCTTTCTCTTAGAAGTTTAAGACGATCAGACGCCGTTAGTTTTTTAGGAGCTGGCTTTTTTACAACTACTCTTTTAGCAGGTGCAGGCGTTTCTTCTTTATATTGCCCTTCAAGATTCATTGTAGGTGCCTGGATCGCTTCATCAGCAAGAGTCAGCTCGTCCGAAATAGTGATATCTGTGTCAGCTTTAACATTAAAAGCAAACATTAAACTTAGTAGCATTAAGTACTTCATAGATCCCCCGTTGGTTAGATGGTGGGGTTGTATGCTTATCTATAAAGACAGTAAAGCGAGCATGTAAAAATGATAGTGACACCACTTTCTTGGTGCATTCTGGCCCTGGTGTTATATAAGCAATGCCAGAAAACGACCGATGTTATTGAAAAGATATTTTAAACAATGAAATATTTGTTGGCACAGGCCTTGCTTTAAGCCACACCGTGCTGATGAAAGCAAAAATCTGAGGGGATTTTATGAAAAAAGCGATGTTGTTACTAGGGGTCATGTTACTGTCTGTCTCATGTGTTGAGCTAAATGGAACTCTACATGTTCGTGAAGCACTAAATGTAAAAAAGAAATCGGGATTCTTAAACCTAAAAACAAAAATCATTAAAGTTGAACCGGGAACATATTCAGCAGAACTAACAGCAAAGAGTTCAAGAGTGTTTGAACTTGAATTAAACGGTGGATCGCTTGAGAAAGTAAAAATTCCTGTACAGTCAGAAGACAGCCTTGAAATCCCTACAAATGGCCAGTTCCATATTGAAGGTAAAAAAATCGGACAGCCATTCAATATCTCAGGGACAATGCTTACAGAAGTTGATCACTATGGATACACTGATGTGGTTGAAAGATGTGAGAGAACTGAAACAGAAAGAAGATGTGAGAAAGTTTGTGTGAAAGAAACTGGAAAGTGTGATGTCGTTTGTAAAGACGTGACAATCACTATCTCAGGATTAAAAGATGTTTCTTACCACTACAGAAGAATCGATCGCACTGCTCAGCTTGAGTTCTCACCAGAAAACTCAACAGCTGTAGTAGCATCTCTTCCGGCAAGAGGATCTGAAACTGATAAGATCATCGACCGTGAATCACTTTGCCGATAATTAAAAGAATATAAGCAAAAAAAAGGGCCTCTTTTGAGGCCCTTTTTTTTACATTTTTAGTGCTTTTCTAAGGTTTTCATCAAGAGCATCAAGGAACTTCTCAGTTGTTAAGTACTGATCAGCTGACACTTTATCTCCATGGATACAAACCGCAAGGTCTTTTGTCATTTTGCCTGATTCAACTGTCTCAACACAAACTTTCTCCAGAGTTTCACAGAAGTGAACCAGCGCTTGGTTGTTATCTAGCTTTCCTCTGTGGTTTAGACCGCGAGTCCAGGCGAAGATAGAAGCGATAGGGTTAGTTGAAGTTGGCTTTCCTTGTTGGTGCATTCTGTAGTGACGAGTAACAGTTCCGTGAGCGGCTTCTGCTTCCATTGTCTTTCCATCTGGAGTGACAAGCACTGAAGTCATAAGACCTAGAGACCCGAAACCTTGAGCAACTGTATCGGACTGAACGTCTCCGTCGTAGTTCTTACATGCCCAAACAAAGTTACCATTCCACTTCAGAGCAGAGGCAACCATATCGTCGATTAGTCTGTGTTCGTAAACGATTCCCAGAGACTCGAATTTCTTCTTGTAATCAGCGTTGTAGATTTCTTCGAAGATATCTTTGAAGCGTCCATCGTATTTTTTTAAGATTGTATTTTTCGATGAAAAATACAATGGCCATTTTTTAGAAAGGGCCATGTTGAAACATGAGTGAGCGAATCCTCTGATTGACTCTTCTGTGTTGTACATAGAAAGAGCAACACCCGGGCCTTTGAAGTTGTAAACTTCTTTTTCGATCTTTTCGCCATTTTCACCCACGAAAGTAATCGTCAGTTTTCCTTTTCCTGGAACAACGAAATCAGTCGCGCGGTACTGGTCACCAAAAGCGTGACGACCGATCATGATTGGAGCAGTCCAGTTTGGAACTAATCTTGGGACGTTTTTACAGATGATTGGCTCACGAAATACTGTTCCATCAAGAATGTTTCTGATTGTTCCGTTTGGAGACTTCCACATTTCTTTTAGTTTGAATTCAGTCACACGAGCTTCATCTGGAGTGATAGTCGCGCACTTGATACCAACGTTATATTTCTTGATTGCTTCAGCAGCATCAACAGTGACCTGGTCATTAGTCGCATCTCTGTGCTCCATTCCCAAATCGAAATATTTAATCTCTACATCAAGGTAGGGAAGAATTAGTTTTTCTTTGATGAACTTCCAGATGATTCTGGTCATTTCATCGCCATCAAGTTCCACCACAGGATTGGCCACTTTAATCTTTGTCATGCGCATATTCCTTACGTTTGTACGTTGCTAAATTTGCCATGATTCTATGGGAGAAATAGGGGGATCGTCTATATTCAGTGCTGTGGGTTAAGCGGCATTTGACTTGATTTGGTGAAGATATTTTTGAGCGCGCTCAATAATGGGCCTGTAATTGGCGGTTTGGACGATGTAGTCATTGGCACCCAGGAAAATCAGGTCGCAAATCTCTTCTTCATCGCCGTTTTTAGAGATAAATAAAATTGGTAATTCAGCCTTGGTTTTTATCAATCTGATCATCGTGATTATCTCGTGGGCCGGCATATCGGCCATGTCTTCATTGCAAATAATCAGGTTGATGTCTTTGTGCTTTTCTAATAGGTGGAGTAGGTGAAAGCCGCCAGTGGCGAACTCTACCTCGAAGTTGTCTTGCGTGCGCAGCTTGCCCGCCAGGATATTGCGGAAATTAATGTTTTCGCTGACGATTAAAACTTTAAAAGCGGGCGTTTTAAAAATTGTCATTGTTTATCCGTAAGCTTTAACAGCTTTTGTTACCATTTTTTCAGCTTCCTCAAGAATTTTCTTTTGCTCTTCAAGGGTCTGAGGTGTTCCTTTGAATTTCGGCATCAGGAAATACTCTCTGATGTAGGCTTCCGCTTTTTTCCCGTCCGGAGTCTCGCGGACTTTTTCCCACTTAAGAGCATCGCCACCATAGAGAGCTTTGGCGAAGAATTTTGTGAAGCCGCTCATCTCGTTGATCTTTTCCTGAATTCCGATCTTGAGGGCCTGTTGACCGAAAGACGGAGCTTCAACCAGAAGCCTTACGACATTGTCCTTGATAGCATCCATATTAGTTTTGAAAGCAATACCTTTCATGTCCGCGCCTTCAAGTAGCGCCGGCTTTAGAAGTTTTTCCATCACTATGTCTTTAATTCTTGAACCTTCAGTTGTGTTGAAGATTTCTTCGTAATTTTCTTTCTTCAAAAGAACATTGCGGATGTCTTTTGAGACGTCTTTTTCTGGAATGGCCGCCAGGGCGTCTTTTACTGTTCCTCTTACAATCCCTTTTAGGAATTGATCAAGACCGCCACTCTCATAAAGGAACTTCAGCAGGTCGCGTTTGGCCTGAGTGGTTTTTGCCACATCGGACAAGTCGACATTTAGCTGTTGGATAATTCCATCAAGTGTTTGTTTCGCGTTTTCTGGGTTGTAGTCGATATAGTGACCAAGCAGAACCGCCAGCGGTTTAACTGATGAGTCAATATTATCCTGAAGCTGTTGTGTGTACGGAGAAGAGGGAAGAAAAGCGCTTAAGCACGGAAGGAAAGTTGAGAACTCGCGCGCCAGGGCCATTTCAGCAGCGCCTTTTTGTTCTGTCGTCATCCATTTATTGATACTGCTTCTAACGATTGTTAAACCGTCGTTTGTCAGTCCATCAGTACAGATGCTGAGCTTTGATGTAAGCCCGTCATTCATGTTGTATTTTTTCAATCCTTCCAGACACGAGTTGTATCTTGCGATTGAATCATCGATATTCTTTTTCTGAAGATTGTAATCTTCGGTTCCAAGCGTTTGCTTTAGAAGTGTCACGAGTTTTAAAGTCCCCAATTGCTTGGCGAAATTCAAGGCGAAGTTTTTCGTACACTCATCTAAATGAGCGGCAAGGGCGTCACCCTCAAGACCAGGCTTTTCAGTACAGGCGATAAATTCGTCTTCTACCGGACGTAGTGAAGCAGGAGTTCTGTCAGCATTGACTTGAGTCTTTGTTTCAGATCTTCCGTATTCAATAACGATGGTTTTTGTCGCTTCTTTTTTTAATTTATCAACGCAGCTATTAGCATTGGTTGATTTAGACATACAGGCCTGAAAATCGCTGAAGAGTTTTGTCTTGATGGCCGTGCGTTTTGCTGACAGGTCAACACCTGGTTTATCTTTCAGGTATTGATTAAGTGAGGTTTCAACCTGGTCCTGGGCAACTGTGAGAGTTGTAGACCCAGAGACTGAATCAGAACAGACATAAAGATTTTTCGTGTAATCACCAATAGAGAATTGCGATCCGTCTTTAGAGCCAAGACACTTGAGTAGGTTGGCCCTGAATTGGTCTTCAACTTTCTTTTTGTCTTCATCGCGGCCGGCATACATGTTTCCAATACTCTTATTGAATTGAATATCACCAAAAAAGAGGGCGATTTTTTTGATTGAACCTTTGATACAAGAATTGACCTGATCCATTGCTGGCTCATTAGTTTTCTTGTTGATACACTCACGTGTCGTTTTGTTCAGATTTGCCAGGAAAGAATCAACATCAGATTTACTGACCCCAAGGGCCTTGAGTCCTCCGGCCTTTTCAAGGTAGCCGTAAACTTCTTTTTGGAAGCTTACTTCCGTGATTTGGGTGGCGGCCTTAACAATCAGTGCGCTACTACACTTATCTAATTGATCATCCTCTGGAGCATCACCGATACACGCAGCAAATTCACCTTTAACCAATTTGGTAACCAGTGCTTCTGTCTCTTTCTCCGAAAGATTTCCTTTTGCGGTATCGCGAATCTGGTAGTCTGCCACTTTTAGGGCCACGTTGCGGGTTAGTTTTCCCGTACAGCCTCCAAGTCGGGCCGAAAGGTCATTTGACTCTGAGATATTGGCAGGAAGCTCTTTGTCGATACATTTGGCCAGTTCAGCGACTGACGCTTTATTGAGATCAGATTTTCCCGGCATTGTCGCAGGGATGGCCTCTTCTAATTTTACCGTTGCTACAACTTGGGAGAAGTCGACAATAGTTTTTCTTAAACATGTTTCACGGGCGCTTTCTGTTTGCTGATTGCTCCAGCATTTATCTAAAAGCTTAACTCCATCCACACCAAGCTTAGCGGCATGGGCCGGGTCTTTTTTGAGAGAAGATTTAGCTGTGCTTTTTAGTGTTTCAGTAACTACTTTATATGTCACTTCGTTAGTGATGACCGATTCACAAGGGCCGATATCAAGCAGACCGTCTTTTCTTAGACCCTTACTGATTTGAGCTTCTGCACATTTTTTAAACTGGGCACTTTTTTCAGTTGAGAGTTTTTTGACGTCTGCTTCACTCATTGCGCTTGCGATGGCCGGAGTACCGGTGATTTTATCCTGGACTAAAAGTGTTCCGGTCGTTGCGACTAAGTTGTCGATACAACCCATGAATTGATCAGTGTAGCTTCCCTTGATGCCGGGGGTTCCCACTTTTTGAGTACAAGTTTCAAATGAAGGCCAGACAGATTTTTTAATACTCTCAGCTTTTTCTTTTGAAGATGCTTTTTCCTGAATGGTTTTGGTAAGAGAGCTGCTTGTGACTTTGCCTACACCGACTTTCATTGTTGAAAGAGCGCAATTTTTGACATCTGTCGCAGTGGCCTTAGTTTTAGTAACACAGACTTTATAAAGATCGGCCTGACTTTTGTTGAAAGGCAAACGCTCTTTTTCCGGCAAAGGAGAGTTTAAACTTGCCCGAGAAAGCTCATAAACGAGCCCGATTCCGGCACTTGGAACTAAGCTGCTTGCAAGAGCGTCGATGCAGTGGCTGGCATCGGAGTTAAAATTCAAAGCACCAGTCATGCAGTCATTAAAAGGCTGGGTAAGTTTGTTCACCCATAGTGCTCTTCTTGCAGGATCGGTTACCCCTTCTTTTTCCAGAATGCGGTCAGCGAACCCACCGATTAGTGAGTTACCAAGAAACCCATAAAAACTAATAAGATTGTCATCGGTAATCTTTCCAAGATGTCTCTTGATTCCCAGTTGAGTTGTGCTTTTTATGAAAGCATCTAGTTCTCCGGCCTGTGGGTAATAACCCATTAGGTCCTTTTTATAAGGAGCCACTTTTTCCGCAACCATTTTTTCAACGTTCACATTAAAAGTGTTGGCGGCACCGGCCTTTATTTTTGAAACCATTGTCTGACTGAACGACGATGGCCTCTCATATGATAGAGGAGTAATGAGTTCAATCGAACTGAGTTCGGCCGCTTGAATACCAAAAGGCGAGCAAGCGAGTGCAATGGCGACAATTTTTTTCATGACCTTTTCCTAAACATAGTTCCTCGTAATTTAACGGCATATATGAAGGCGGGCTTTAGTGATTTCGACATAAAACTGAGTCTTTTATTCAGTGATGAATAAGGTCTAAAAGCTTGAAAGAACACAAGGGGAGATGTGCAAGTTACCACAATTATGAGTAATTTTTTCAGAACCCATATCTAAATATTCCTGATTGTGATTTAACAGCGCATATTTTTGGATCACGCATAAGACGTGCCGGTGCCAAAACGTGACTGTTTTTCTTGCTTGTTAGGCGAAAAACTAACAGTTGAGTGAAATAGTCGACTTGTAATAGGTTTGAGTGTTACTAGAGCAACAATAATCGTCAGGCAACTGACAACTTTATCAAGAGAGGAGTTTTATGAAAAAAGCGTTCTTAAAATTATCTATGTTAGCAATGCTTGCTGTTCTTGCTAGCTGCGGTGGCGGTGGTGGAGGCGGCGGTGGTTCGTCTACTTACGGTACTTATTATTCACCAAACATTCTTGCTTCAGAATTCGTTTCTTCACTTAACTCAGTTGATGGAACTTATTCTTCACACGTTGAGCTTTACACAAACGAAACTCTTAGATCAGCAGTTGCTGGTCAAGATGACTGGTTTGTTATCTGGGATGCAAAATTCGGTGAATATAAAGCTGTAAGTCTTCAGTACATCCGTTCAATCGTTTATTACGATTACTACTCAAACAACAGAGCTGTAGCTAACGAATTCAGAAACATCGAAAGAGATGATATCGTTTCTGGCGAACTTAACGGTGACTACTACGGTAACGACTATGAAGTAGTAGATAGACTTTCTTCTGGATACTTCGAAGGAAGAAACTCTGGTTACCTATACGAAGACGAAGCAACATCTACAGACGTTTCTCTACTTGCTAAAGAGCAAGAGCAGAGAAAATTCTTTGATAAAGCTGCAAAAGTTTCTTTCGTTTACAACGTAAGCATCGAAACTTCTATGTCGATGGTAACTCTTGGTTCAAAAATCGAAAAAATGCTTTCTCGTGCTAACGGGGAACTTACTGAAGAAGACCAAGCTGCTCTAGTTGGAGATATCAAGTCACTTACTGGTGTATCTCTAGAAGAACTAAAAGCTGCTACAGAAGACTCAGCTAAGAAAGAAGAAGTTCTTTCAAAAGTTGCTGCAAAGATCGGAACTTCTGCTCAAAACTTAGAGCAAAAATTCCTTCCTGAAGTTTTCGGTATCACTCTTTAAATAAAACTAAAGAATGACTATAAAGGGCCTCGCGAAAGCGGGGCCTTTTTTTTACTTCAATTATAAAAAGTTCACACTGCTCGTTTTTGAAAATCCAAAAAACCGACTATTTTGGTGTCATATTGAAACTAAATATTCTTTATCGGTGTCACACTGATTCTGAATTTTTAACCAAAAATCTTAAATACTTACAAGTTGACTGAAACGCTCGACTATAAAATAAACCCTTGTTACAAATCGTTTAAGTCGCTTTAACGACAAATTCACTAGAGAGAAGAGGGGGAATTTATTTTATGAAAATGTTAACAAAATTATCGATGCTCGCGTTACTTGTCACTTTAGCTAGCTGTGGAGGCGGCGGCGGAGGCGGCGGTGTTTATGTACCACCGACAACTGGAGGAGGATCAACTCCGACAACTCCAACGACTCCAACTACACCAACAACTCCAACGTCAACTTATGGCCAGTACAATTCGGCCAACATCCTGGCTTCGGAATTCGTATCATCACTTAACTCAGTTGATGGGACTTATTCATCACGTGTAGAGCTTTACACTAACGAAACACTAAGATCATCAGTAGCAGGACAAGATGACTGGTTCGTTATCTGGGATTCAAAATTCCAGGAATACAAAGCTGTAAGTTTACAATATGTACGTTCAATCGTTTACTACGATTACTACGCTAACAACAGAGCCGTAGCTGCAGAATTCAGAGACATTGAAAGAGACGATATCGTTGGTGGTGACTTAAACGGTGATTACTATGGTAACGACTACGAAGTTGTAGATAGATTATCTTCTGGATACTACGAAGGAAGACAGTCTGGTTACCTATACGAAGACGAAGTTGGTTCAACAGACGTTTCTCTTCTTGCTAAAGAGCAAGAACAGAAGAAATTCTTCGCAAAAGCTTCAAAAGTATCTTTCGTATACAACGTAAGCCTAGAGACATCTATGTCAATGGTAACTCTAGGATCAAAAATCGAAAAAATGCTTTCGAGAGCTAACGGAGAGTTAACTGAAGAAGATCAACTGGCACTTCTTGGAGATATGAAAACACTTACAGGTGTAAGTCTTGAAGAAATCCAAAAGGCAGCTGTTGATGCTGAAGCTAAGGAAGACGTTATCGCTAAGATCGCTCAGAAACTTGGTACCAGTGCTTCTAACTTAGAGCAAAGAGTTCTTCCGGAAGTTTTCGGGATTACACTTTAAGTTTAGGTTTAGATGACCCTGATAGTGAAGGCCCCCGCTTTGTAGCGGGGGTTTTTTATTTATAGGGTGTAAAAAATACCATCTCCCTTCACCATTACCCCCAAGCCTTGGTAAAACCCGGCGTATATTAAGCGGGGGCTTTTTTATGTTTATTAAGGGTATTTTAACAGTAGCGGCAACGCTCATTTTATCGAACGCACAGGCTTCATACCATGTGGCCACATACAACACAGAGGATTTGAATCCGAGTCTTCCAACCAGAGTGATGGTGGCGGGAAACGGTGATGACCTTGGACTATTATTTCAGGAAGTCGCTAAAGCGAAGGCGGTGAAATACGCTGAGAATTTTCCGAAAGATCAGATTGTTTTTGTCGCTATTCACGAAAAGGAAATGGGAAGTGAGTGGAGTTTAAAGCGTTTTGGCTTTAAGTTAATCAGAAACGAAAACGAGCAACTGGATGGAAAGGAGCTGATTAAAGAACTTTCTCGTTACAAGAAAATTCTCTCTCTTGATATCTTCAGCCATAGCTCGGCCCAGTTTGGGATTCACCTTGATGGAAAAGCGAACCGTTTAAATATTAATACAAAGGGATTGGAAGCGCTTAAGCCTAATTTTGTGAAAGATGCCTATGCATACCTGCACGGCTGTAACTCAGGCTTTAACCTGGCCCCATTTTTATCCAATGTGTGGGGGATTCCGGTCGCGGGCTCGATGACTTCGACAAATTTCCAGAAGCTTCATAGTGATGGGAATTTTTATTTGTCTGAAGAGGGTTACGCTCCTAACAGCGAATGGGCACAGACAAATACTCTTTCAAACGACACAGTGTCTGAGTGTAAGACTGGTACCTGCCAGAGACTTAAACCAGACAACACTCCTTACGTAGGCTTTTGGGGAGCTTATAGAGGCGGAGGGCTACCGTTTTACAAATTCTTCTGCGTGAAAAACAATACTGAAGACTGTTTGAGAGTGATGGCGAAATCAATGCTCTCTCATACGTTAATCGTGAATCTGAAAAAAGAATCTTCACTGGAACTTTATAAAAAAGCGGTAGTGGATTTTCTTTGCCCGGTCAGTTCGAAAAAAGATTTGCGCGGAGAGTGTGAAGCTAAACTTGAAGAAGCACTGGTAACAAATGATATGACTTACAATCCGTTTTCACGTCCTCAGGTTGAGTGTGACTTCAAAGGGTGTAAGGCCGATATCTCTTGCGATAAGGTTTTGATCACTGGAATTCCAAAACCAGGGACGTGCGAGTTGAAAAACAATGCGACAACGCCGGCCACAACTTTGGTCCGCGAATACAAAGCTTATCTTCAGGCCTTTCCAAGTCTCTCAAAGTAGACGATTACGAAAAATACAGGTGTCTAAACTTTAGACACCTGCTCCTAAAATTACCCGGTACTAATCTCTTGAATTGATAAAGCGGTATAATCCTCATAATTTGGACCATTTTTTGCTCTTAAGGGAACTATTATGAAAACAAAAATTGTTACACTTGTGGGTTTCTGCGTTTTACTGGCGTCTGCTGCTTATGCAGGGGAATCATTTGTTCCTCTCCAAAAAGGGCAAAGGATAGCGAGTGATGACTTGATTTATAACAATCAGGTACTCTCTTCAAGAGATGCGGACTTATTAAGTACAAACCAAAAAGTGGACTTGTCAAAACTCAGACCTAAGGCCAATGACCTTTGGGATGAAGCTCCGGTGAAAGTTGATGATCAGAAAGAGATCGCTATTAAAGAAAACGATATACTGACTTATGAAGGTGGGCTCCTTTCAAATACGGGCCTCTATAGATTCAACGCGATTCCGGTTGATGGGAATAAGGTTTATACGATTCACCTGGATAAATCACTCCACACCATGCTTTTGAGAAAAAACCTGCTTCGCTCTCTGGGATACAAAATCCCGGCGATGAAATACTTAAAGAAACTTACCATCCAGTTCAGTTCAAAATTCGCGATGGAGAATTTCCTAAAGAGAGAGATTCCTGAAGCGACTCTTGGTGCTGCTGACAGATGGGCCTCAAGCGACTTAGTAAGGGCCGATCAGTTGACTCTTACCCTAAAAGACATTGCGGTCAGTGAGCCGAATGAATTCGACTTCTATAACGTGTCAATGGGAGTTCCCACCCAAACGATTAACAGCCGCTCTCTTAGGGCACTGCTTGTTCCATACGCACTTGTGGACCTTTATGAAAGCGTGAATAAGTTTAACTGGGTATGTGGAAAGATCGACAATAAAGCGGTGGTCCTTCCTCATTTCACTGGTAATGATTTCGCAACGACGGTAGATGATGCTGTTTGGATGCTTGATCGAGTGAATAAGCTGACACGCGCTGATTTTCAGAAGATTGTTGCAGACGCTTATTATCCGAAAGAAGTTGCAGACATCCTGGTTGAGAAAATCATCTCAAGAAGAAATTCATGTAACCGCCTTTTCTCACTAAAGGCAGCTGACCTGCCTTTTAATGCGAAACTGACATCAGGGACAGCTTTAGTTGAAGGAAAGATAACTCAGAAAGAATTCCCTGAATACGCCTCTCGTTTTGCTTACGGAGATGCAGAGTCTCCACTTGATCAACTGCGTTTTTACCTTTACTCGAAAATCCAAAGTAACGTAATCGATAACGGTGTTAATAAACTCAACAGTGAATTAGAGGCCTTCGATTTAAGCGCCAAGAGAACAGAGTACTTCCAGAAGCAATTCAAGGAAGGGTTGGATCATTTCGTTGAAACCGGAGAGCTTTTACCAATTAAAGTTGGGGCATGGTATAGCCCGACTTTGAACGCTCAGTTACTTCTTTCAAGAGATATCATTCTTGGTAACTATTTGGGAACGGACAACCTGGTTCAACTTGCTGACACTTTCGGCGCCAGTGTTGATGTCGGTTTATTCATCGGTATTGAAGGATTGGGATATGACCTTGCAGGAAGCGCTAAGGTAAGCACTTCACTGGTGCGTTCATACTCTCACTTAAAACCGGTTAAGAATTTAAGAGAGAGCTTAAAAGAGCCATATAGAAATATGTTCGGTAACCTTTTAAAGAAAAGCCTGAAAGAAAATTTCTACTCTCTATCTGAGCTTAAAGAGCTTGGTGAAAAAGACGGGGAGAGCGCAAAAGAAGAGCAGAAAAAGCAGATTGAAGAATTATTCTCTACAATTGATAAAACGTTAAATGTTGGTGAGTCTCTGATTATCACAGACCGCCTGGTTCCATCGGCCAGCGTGCGTCTAAGTTTCAACCAGGGATTGATCGGCGCAGGTGTCGGTGTATCTGGTGGTGTGACGATCTTAAAGCGCATTCACTTATATAAGAAAAGCGCAAAAGTCCTTCAGATCTATGATGACTCAGGATTTGTTAAGAACATTGATTTAAGCTTCACTGTAAGTAACTACATCACTCTTTTAAAGGCCAATGCCCGCCTGGATAAAGGTCACTACAATGTAAACTCATACATGGTTAACCTCTCAAGCGATCTTTCAGAGAACCCGAACCTGTTTTCGAATGCGCTTGGTGTTTACAACGTTCTAAAAAACAAGAACTTTGAGTTATTGGATAAAAACACCCCTCCGGTTAAACTGGATGTTCAGTTTAAGGATAAGACCAAAGGAATCTCACTTCTTTTCTGGAGAATGAAGTCCCTTACCGGAAGAACATATTACGACATCAAGGCAAAAGACGGTGTTGAGGGGACATATTACAGTCTGGAGAAAGACTTCCTGACAGGATTAAACCCGGAAGCTTTCACTAAACAGCTATTAAACTATTACCTGGCCAAAGAATCTGAAGATATTCAGATCACTGAAGAGGCCGACCGCAATCCGGGAGAGAGTTTTTTTGGAAGATCGCACACACAGAAAATGCGTTTTGAAGCGGAAGTTGGTTCGGATAAAAAATTCGGCCAGAAGTTCCTTGCCCTGTCTGATGTAAAGCAAGGATGGGGAATGGGCGAGAAGAGAATCCGCAAATTCATGGGTACAGTTAACGAGAAATTCCAATACAACCTGTTTGACGTCAACCAGGTCGATTTTAAGAAGCTGCGCTTATTCAATGTGGGTTACCACATGAACCTTTACAATAGAGGGTTGGATCGTCTGCACGCTATTACTGAAAACGATATTGCGCCAATCGAGGCAAAATATAAAAAACAAAGAGCATGTCATATCAGTGACGAAAAGATTCAGACTGTTGCCTGCGGGGATTTGACCTGGCTTAAGAGCAGGATCAGAAAGTGTTTGAAGACCCAGACTGAAGAGGATAAGGCCGACTGTAGCGTGGCGCTTTTTGAGCACATGATGGATGACCTTGAATTCAGCGACTTCAAGAAACTGGTCGGTGAAGACAACCTGTATGTTTATGCTTCAATTGACGGGTTCAGAGAGAAATCGGAAATTTTAAACGATACGCTTTACTCGAACACAATCGGAAGAATCGGAAGTAAGCAGTGGAACGGTCCACTTAATGTGGTACGCGATTTACTGGGATTATCAGGCGGAGAGTTCAGCGGAAGCTGGATTCGCCAGGGATTATAGGTGAAGACAATGAAAAAGATTATTTTAACCACTCTTGTAATGTCTTCTCAGGTTTTTGCCTCAAGCGCTGACCCGCTTTACAGCAAACAATGGGCGCTGGAAAATAGCGGACAGATTATTTTAAAGAACATCTCTGACCTGGACCGCATTCAGGTAAAAGGGATCGCCGGTGTTGATATCAACTGGGTTGAGACTAAAGACATCGCTTCAGAGAAAAAGGAATTGGTCGTCGCGGTTTTAGACAGCGGTTTGGACACAGACCACCCAGATTTAAAAGGGCGCATCTGGTTTAATGAAAAAATCTGCTCGGCAACGGCACCAAACCCGGCAGGACGCGCTTGTAACGGATTTAACTATCTCGATAACAATACAGTCCTGACTGATGATATCGGTCACGGAACGCATGTGGCGGGTTTGATCGCCGCCAACAGAAACACACTCGGTATCGCCGGAGCAGGGGACCCGAGAGTTAAAATCATGCCGTTAAAAGTTATGAACAACTCGGTGAATGGGTTTGTTTATAATGGAAAGGTTATCACTGATGTAATCGCTGATGCTATGACTTTCGCTGTGAAAAACGGTGCAGAGGTTATCAATCTTTCTTTAGGATGGCCGAAGCTGGTCGACCTGGCAAAAGTAAAGGCAGCGTTTGATCTTGCTGAACAAAATAATGTTATCGTTATCGCTGCATCAGGAAACAACAATAAAGACCTTCCGACTTTTCCATGTAGTTATGAGAATGTTATTTGTGTCGGAGCAATTGATAACCGCGGAGAGCTGACAGATTTCACCAACCACGGATCAAAAGTTGATATGGTCGCTCCAGGTGAGTCGATCGTGAGCACTTACCCGAGAGCGCTTGAGTCGCGCGTGCTTCGTATTAAGAACTACGAGACAAAGCGTGGGTCGAGCCAGGCAGCGCCTTACGTCGCGGCCGCGGTCGCTAACTTGAAACTTCTTAACCCGGGTCTGTCGAATGACCAGGTGAGAAGTTTACTTTTTAGAAGCACGAAAAAATTAAACAAGAATGCCCAGCGCTTCGTGAAATATGGAATGCTGGACATGAAGGCCCTGCTTGAGCTGGCCAAAGTTGAAGAGGCCAAGGCCTTTATCAATCCACAGTTGAAATCATTGACTGAAGTGAAGTTCAATGCCAAAGACAAAAAATTCTCATTCAACCTGGATCTTAAAAATCTTTCTAACGTTGAATACAAGGGACAGGCGTGCCTGAAGACTGCTTCTAAAGCGATTGAGCTCGCTTTAGAATGTGTCTCGGTTGAGTCACTTGCCGCTCACAAGACAAAAACAATTGCAGTCTCTGGAACAATTCAGGACCTTTCTCTTGATTCTCACATCCTGTTGCAGGTTGAACTCGATGGCCGCACTTATTCGACCAGCCTGGTATTTAGCCGCGACTTAAATGCTGATGCCGACCTGACTTCACATTCACTAGGGCAAATCAGCTTTGATGATATGGGCGTGATCAGTGGAGATAGAAGGCTCTCGCGTATGAGCCGTGTTTTCGATAAACACAGACGTTTAAGTTTCCCGGAATATTTCTACCTGGAAAAATTGAAGCAGACAGAAGCCGCTACGGTTGTCTCTCTGTTGACAAAAGAAAACGGCAAGTTCGTAGTGAAGACCATCGGCCTTCCAAAGGTGAACAAAGTTCTCTCTATGCACCGTCAGGACATCAATCTTGATGGAAAGTTGGATTACTTCATTTACACGTTGTCGAATAAAAAAGATGAGCTTCAATTCTACTTATATGACGAGAAGTTAAATCCGTTGTTCAAGGGCCAGTCGATGTGGTCACTGACTCTCTCAACATTCGAAGGTCTGCCGATCGAAGGTGGAGTGGAGAAGTTTGAGTGGATTAAAGTTAGCAATGACAAGTTAGGAAACATTGTGGTCCCTTCGATCTACCGCGGATACACAATGCCGGAAGCAGATAACTCGAAAGTTATTTCTGAGCGAGTCATCGGAACAATGTCTCACCAGTACTACTTCAACCCGAAAGTGACGGATAACAAAGTTGAGCTTGAGCTTCGTGTTGTTGACTCAGTCACGATGATGAAAAAACTAAGATCTTCATTGGGGATTTTGGGGGCGTTTGATACGAAGTCAGTTTATCTTTTAAAACCATTTCCGCAGACTGAAGCTGAGTCGGCGAAAGGTTTAATCAGGTCTATGATTGTGGTGGATGAAGATGGTGTCGGCAAACTTTATGAGACAACTTTATCTTTAAGCGGGAATAATTTTTCAGCGCTAAGCCCACTTTACAGTGAAAAAGCGGTAGGTGATTCATTGATCTATCCGATCGTTGATTCAAAAACCGGAGCGATCACAAGCGAAGCGATTTTCACCAGTCTACTCAACCGTGCGACGGCTGAATTCTTGGTGAAAAACGACACGGAAATCGGCTCGATTCAGAAACTAACCGAGGAATGGGAGAACCCGATTATCTCTCTAACGGCCATTTTCGAGGAAGAACGCGCTAAAACTTATTTAGTCGAAAGCCGCTCAAGTATGACTGCGCTACGTGCTAATGGCGAAAAAGCGTCGCTTCCGATCTATCGCGACTCAAGTTTTCCGGGCCAAAGCTTCTCAGAAACCCTCACTCCGATTCTTTCGGAAGGGCGTCCTGGTGTGTATATCAACTCAACTTTGATCTACGGAGAGCGCCTCTACAGTATGATAGATACCCAGAATAACGGGTTTATCAGGCCTTTATCTCTCTCAATCGGAATTCCGGCCGGATGTGTGCCGCTTCTGCCTGAGACCCTGGAGGACAAGACCCAGTTCAACTACGCCTTCTTGTGCACAAGCCCATCGAAGGAAGTCTCTCTGAAATTCCTTCCTATGTCGCACCTTTAGTGTTAAATTTCCCAGTCTGAAAACATACTCGTTCTGGCCCAATGGTGGGCCAGGACCTAATTTTTATTAGTCCAGGGGGATTTATGATTTATGAATTGTCAGTAGTGACAAAGCCGGAGCTTGGCGCTGAAGCTCACGCACAGATCACAGAGATCGTGAAAGACACGTTAAAAGGGTTCGAAGGCGAACTTCTTATCGGTGATGATTGGGGAAGACTTGCTCTTGCTCAACCATACGCAAATGGTGCTCGTCACGGTCACTTCCATTACTTCATGTACCAATCAAACACGAAAGCTAACACTGAGTTAACTCGTCGTTTTGGTATCAACGAAGGTGTTCTTCGTACAGCAATCTTCAACATCGGTCTTGATGAAGAAAAAGAAACTCTAGTGAAGAACTTCAAGTCTCCACTTTCGAAAGCTCACCGCGGATCAGTTCTTGATAACAAGACTGAAGACGATGATGAAGCAGGATTCGAGGATATGGAAGACGACAGAAGAAAATTTGCTAAGAGAAAGTCTTGCTGGTTCACAGCTAAGAAAATCAAAGCAGATTGGAAAGATCCTCAAACTTGGAACTGGTTAGTTTCTGAGTTCGGAAAAATCTCTCCAGCTCGCGTTTCAGGTATCTCTAGAAAGCACCAAAGATTTGCTAACGCTGCTATTAAGCACGCTAGAAATCTTGGGATTTCAAGCTACCTTTCAAACCGTACAGCAGATAGAGCTTAATTAGCTTAAGAGTTTTACGATGATGAAAGCGAAACAATCACATTCAGTTATTTTCGATCAGGGCTCATCAGTTCCAAAACTGTTGTTCCTGGCGATTATGTCGATTGCGCTTTGCTCGCTTGGGCCTATGGGTTTATTTGCCTCTGTTCCGTTATCAATTGCATTTCTGCTTTACGGGCGTTTAGTGACGTTTGGAGTGGCGGCGGCTGCAATTGGAGCGATCTGGGGTGCTTCGATGACGGTTAAAGGATTTCCAGGATATATTCTGGAAATGTATGTCATGGCTTTCTTGTATTCTGTATTGGTGTCTGAGATCATTTTGCGCAATATCGCTCCGGTTAAAGGTTTTATCTATTCCGGACTGGTTCTTGTGCTGTTATTTGGATCGGCACTGATCGCTTACGAGAATTTAAGCCCGACTCCGTTAAAAGGTGTAATCAGCAGTTCGGTTTCTGGTCTCTTGGCGCAAATCAAAAAACAAAAAGCGCCTTCATCTGAAATTTCAGGTGAAGAAGAAAGGGCATTTGAAGACTTCGTAAACAATCCGGAAGGACTGGCCAACGATATCTACAGCTCGCTCCCACTGATTGTTTTTGTGCTTTCATACTTTGGATTGTGGGTGTGTTTGTATGTCACTCTTCGCAACTCGATCGTATGGAGATACAAGGTTCGCTATGATTTCAGTATTCACGACCTGAATTACTTTAAGGTTCCGGATTTTTTTGTATACCCTCTGATTCTTTCTCTGGCCCTATGGCTTGGAGCTGAATACGAGATGCTGCCGAAAACAACGGAAATCATCGGGCGCAATCTTTTTTACTGTCTTGGGGTATTTTATTTATTCCAGGGATTCGGGGTCTACAATGATTTCCTGAAGTTTTTGAAGATTGGCGGATTTATCAAGACTCTGTTCATCGCTTTTACTTTTTTGCTCGCATCTAAGTTCCTCGCGATCTTAGGTATATTTGATTTTTGGTTTGATTTTAGAAAATTTTTTACGAAAACAAAAAAAGATGAAGGAGATACTATATGAAAGTTATTTTGACTGAAAAAGTTCCTACTCTAGGGAACATCGGAGAAATCGTTAACGTATCAGCTGGTCATGCTAGAAACTATCTAGTTCCAAATGGCTTCGCAATGGTTGCTGACGATTCAAATAAGAAACTACTTGCAGCTCAACAAAAAAGCCTAGGGAAGAAAATCCAGGCACAAAGAGATGGCGCTCTCGAAACTAAAAAGAAAATCGAAGGTCTTACAATCGAACTTATCAAGAAAGTTGGAGCTTCTGGGAAACTTTTCGGTACAGTTACAAACGCTGAGCTTTCTAAAGAGCTAGAAAACAGAGGCCTTACTGTAGAAAGAAGACTAATTCACCTTGATTCTCCAATCAAAGGTCTTGGTATTTTTACTGCAAAAGCTAAAATTTTCCAGGATATCGAAGCTACTTTCAAAGTAAAAATCGCTATCGATCCTAAGCAAGCTGAAGAACTAAAACTTGCTCAGGAAGAAGCTCTAAAAGCTGCAGAAGCTCGTAAGAAAGCTGCTGCTGAAGCAAAAGCTGCAGGTGATACTGCAACTCCAGTTACTGAAATGACTGAAGAGCAAAGATTAAAAATGGAAGTTGATAAACTTCTAAGATCTTAATTTTTAGCTTAAAAAATGTTATCATAAGAGGGACCTCGATGAGAGGTCCTTCTTTGTTTTTGAGGTAAACGATCATGGCTTCAATCAATAATAATCACAACGAACTCCCTCACGATTTGCTTGCTGAAAAAGCGCTAATCGGCTGTTTAATTATTGATGGATCGGCCTTCGATGAAATCTCAAACCTGCAGATCACAGGTGAGCAGTTCTATGATCCTCGTTACGGAAAAGTTTTCGACACCATTATCGACCTTGCCGGCGGTAACCGCGCGGTGGATTTTGTTACAGTCTGTAACCGTCTTAAGGATCAGGGAAGACTAGAAGAGATAGGTGGTGAGTCTTTTGTTTCTTCATTAGTAGAGGATCAGGCTTCTTCGGCCAACGTTTATGAATACGCAAAAATTGTTAAGGATAAATTCTCGGTAAGAGAAATTATCAAGACCGCGATGAAAGTTGTTGCCCGCGGAATGAGTTACACTGGTGAAGCGGCGGACTTCATTCAGGATGTAGAGGCAAGTTTTTTCAAGCTGACCAACGAAGCTAAAACCGGCGGTATGGTCAGAATCAATCAGACCCTAAGACAAAACTTAAAAGAATTAGAAGATACGACAAGACTGATGGGAGAGATCTCAGGTCTATCAACCGGCTATCCACGCCTTGATGAACTTTTATTAGGTATGCAGCCAGGTCAATTGATCGTTCTTGCTGCCCGTCCAGCAATGGGAAAGACCTCACTCGCACTGAATGTGGCGATCAGCTCATGTCTTCAGTCAGGGCTTCCTGTGGCGATCTTTTCGCTCGAGATGCTCGCGACAGAACTTTCGATGAGACTTTTAACCGGACGAGCGAAAGTGGACTCAAAAAGAGTTCGTAAGAAAGCTTTCCTTGATACCGATCTTCGCAGTATTGCTAAAGCAACTCAGGAGCTTTCGGCGTTGCCAATTTTTATTAATGATTCAGGTAACACCACAATTCTTGATATCCAGTCACAATGTAGAAAAATTAAGGCCGATCAGGGGCTGGGGTTGATTGTTATCGACTACCTTCAGCTGATGGGGTCAACTAATAAATCACTTCAAAGAGAGCAGCAGATTGCCGAAATCTCAAGAGGTCTTAAGACCATGGCCAAGGAACTTGGCTGTCCGGTTATCGCTCTTTCTCAGCTTAACCGTGGAGTTGAGTCTCGTCCTAACAAACGTCCAACCACTGCCGATCTTCGTGAATCTGGAGCCATTGAGCAGGATGCGGATATCGTAATGTTCGTTTACCGCGATGAAGTTTATTATCCGGATACAAAAGAGCCAGGAGTGGCGGAAATCATCGTAGGTAAAAACCGTGCCGGAGAAATCGGAACGGCGAAACTTGCATGGGTAGGAGCTTATACCAGCTTCGAAAACCTCGCTCACCGTGACGGACCATAATCTCTACACCATTATTCCGTATAAAAATAAGTTTCTAAAGTTCAAGGAAGCTCTAAGCGCGCGCGCTTATTACAAAAATCATTACGTCGATTTAATCACCGGTGAATCCCACCTCTTTGAAATCGAAGGGTGGCTCTCAGGGCTGGATTTCCCGCTTTATGGGCACGGCAGAGAAAACAGGGTGATTCATCTTTTTTATGAGTTGGGATTTTTGTTTGAAGGGCCGCTGGAAGAGGTGAGTGCGACGACTATGCTGGGGATTGATATCGAGTATGAATCCCGCGAGTTTGTTAAACTAAAAAAGAAACCTAAAAAAATTAATCTGGGTTTGATTGAGGCCCCTCACTTCAATGATTACCGAAAACAGTTCGAGGAAGGTTATGACCATCTTCTGAATGGCAATTGTTATCAGTTCAACTTGACCGGTGAATACCGTTACAATTTTGAAAATGAATACGGGCCGATGGATTTTATCTCCGCTTTATGGAATCAAAAAGGCAAATGTGGAGCTTACGCTTCTGCCACCTGGTGTGAGAAAATTGATAGTTTATTTTTAAGTAATTCTCCAGAGTGTCTTTTTCAGTATGAAGAAGGAAAGCTGATCACCCGACCGATAAAAGGAACCCAGCAGCTTGGCGGTAAAACCAAACAAGAACTTTGGTCGAAGCTGGTTAATGATAAAAAAAGCCAGGCCGAGCTTTATATGATCACTGATCTTTTAAGAAACGACCTCAACCGCATCGACACACCGACAGCAAAAGTTACAAAGAAAAAAGCGCCGCTATTTGTCCCGGGTTTATTGCATCAGTATTCGGAAGTGGAAATAACGCTAGGTCATCAAGTGACATTAAAAACCATCCTGGAAAAAATTTTTCCAGGTGGAAGCATCACTGGTGCTCCGAAAAAAAGAGTCATGGGCATTTTAAAAAAACTCGAATCACGCGAGCGCGGTTTCTATTGCGGCTCAACCCTGATTTTTTCCAAAGGCTCCCTTGCAGCTTCAATCAACATCCGCTCGAGTGTTATTGATTTTAATTCTGGCACACTTTCTTACCAGGCCGGTGGTGGTATTACACTTCTTTCAGATGTGAAATCAGAGTTTGAAGAGATGACTTACAAGCACGACAGCTACATTGATACTCTAACTCTATAAAATTGCTCGATTCTAATAAAAACTTACATTCCGACTATTAAAGACAAGAATGATTGACACTGTTTTCTTACACCCGATATGATTTTTTTGCGTCATAGTAATTGACTTTTTGGCCAGGAAAAAATCCCAGGTGGTTTAATCGAAGGATCGATTTACCAGCTACAGGATAGGCCGAATGGATTAGACAAAGGAGTGTTGAATGGGTGCTATAGGTTTAAAGGATTCTAATAAACCAGACTCAGTAGAAGCGGGAGTGTCTTTAGGATCTCTTGCAGAGCTTACCGGATTTCCAGTTGATTACATCAAAAGGGAATTGCTTTTAGAAGGTGAGCAGAATTTAAGTGTGGAAGAGCTAAGAGCGAAAGTTCTAGCCTACCTGGATTCGTCTTTTAGTTAAAAAATTAAATAAACCTTTTGTCAGTAGGACTTTTGGTTTTAGTTACTAAAAAGCCTGGCTTATGCTAGGCTTTCTAGTTTATGGAACCAAAAACTACTGATTATTGCCTTCTTCAAAGCGTCGATTCCGTCGAAGACTTTTTAAAGCTCACTTTCGGTTCCAGTTCAAACAAACTCAAAAAACATTTCAAGAAAACATTTCTGCAAAGAAGCCTAAGAGAAAAGAGTACGCTTTCATTACCGCTTAACTACGTCAATGACGGGCAGATCAATCCGGCCTATGTCGGTGATGAGATTAAAGTCATCGCTGAGGACGAGCATTTTTTTGTTTTTGAAAAAAACCCCAATCAATTTGTTCATCCGCTCACTTACGATGAAAGCGACAACTGCCTTTCATTTATAAGAAGCAAAAGACCTGAGCTTTTGAAAGTGAATGCCGCTCAGTACGACAGAGGATTGCTTTATCGCCTTGATTACGAGACATCAGGTGTGATGATCTATGTGAAGGATGAAGCCCTCTATAAAGAGCTGAGAGAGAACTTCCAGACCGTCGCCAAAGAGAAAACATACTGGTGCTGGGTGGAAGGTGAGATGACTCTTAAGGGTGCTTTCACCCATTCGTTCTCGTCTGCTGAGGAGAAGGGAAAAAGAGTGAAAGTCGCGGCGGTCGGTGTGTACGATCAAGAGGGTGAGCTTTCTGTGAAGGCCCTGGAGTTTAATCCGTCTACTAATAAAACTTTGGTCGAAGTAAGCCTGAAGACCGGGCTTCGCCACCAGATCAGGGCCCAGCTGGCCCATCTTGGATACCCGCTTTCCGGCGATACCTTTTATGGTGGAAAGGCCGCCAGAAGGCTGTATCTACACGCTTATAACTACCGGATCGCGGCCCTTGGACAAGAATTATTCTGGCAATCAAAGCCCCATGATTTCAATGGTCTATAGATCACTTCGTTGTTTTTCAGCAAGAAAAAACTCAAGCGCAAAACCCAAATAGCCGACAAGAATAGTAGGACTTTTTAAACCCCATTTTAGGAAGAGTCGATGTCGGATTCGCAATTAATTTTAGAGAACAGCTTTTGGAAGTTTTTAGTGTCACTGGAAGAATTGAAAGAGCGTAAAGAAGTCGTCTTGTTTTGCTCTTCCCTGGCCATAGATGAAGATACGCTGGAGCATTACTGTACTTTCTTGAATCGTTTTAAGGTCGCGGTGTTAAGAGATGAGCATTATGTTTATCCGTTAAAAGAGCAATGCCGTATCAAGATGGAATTTACACTTGCGGAATGGCTGGCCCTTCAAGCGAGTTTGGCGACGACAACTCAGTCAGAAATAGCTAATTACTACCATCAGATAGTTCAGGATAAAATGAAGATGGCCCAAAGGGCCTATGAGCAGTTCTCGCTTTTTAGGAAAGCAGAGGATCAGCCTGTGGAGGCGACCACTTTTAACAAGCTGGTGAAAAAAATCGATTACGATATCATGTGCAGAAAATCCATCAGGATTCATTTTTACTCTCAGAAAGAATGCGATATTTTCCCTCACCGCCTGGTGTTTTTAGATGGAACACTTTGTGTTGTCGGTGAGAGTGTGGCCGACAAGGTTCTGGTTTATTTCGGAGTCGAAGACATTAAAGATGTCAAAAACCTCGAGGCGATTTATGAGCCGAATTTAAGTCAGATTGAAGTCAATGAGTTCATAGGTCACTTGCGTGTGATCAACAGCAAAGAAGAGAGACTGGTTTTAAAAATTTACAGCCAGGATCAATCAGACCTTCTGCCAGAGCATCACTTCCTAGGCAATCCGTTTGTCACTTCCAGCACGGAAGGGGATATGATTTGGGCGGCGACGATAGAAATGTGTGACGATGTCTTTCACTGGTTGTACAATATGCGTGACCGTGTGGAAGTTCTCGATCCGGGTCATATCAGGAAAGAGTTTTCGCATTACTGCGAGCTGAAAAAAGAGAGCGGAAAAAAAGCTTCTTAAGAATTAATGGAACAACAAAAAAAAAGATCGAATAACTTTTTCCTTATCTCGTTTTTACCCGCGATTCTCTACTGGTATCTGGAGACCAAATACCCGGTGAAAATCGCCCTCATCGGCGGTATCTGTCTTTCCATTGCCGAGATCGTTTTTGAAAGAGTCTTCACCGGACACATTCACCAATTATCCAAGTTCAATTTTTTTCTCATTATTTTCCTTGGTGGTTTTTCGCTGATGGAAGAAAACGGCATCTGGTTTAAACTGCAGCCGAGTCTTTCTCTTTGGGCGGTCGCCATTTATATGGGAGTTAAAATTAGAAAAGGCAGTGGCTTTTTTAAAGAGATGATGATGGATATGAGGCCGGATGGGCCAAAGCCCCCAGATTTCATCCTGCTGTCCATGGAGAAAAACATGGTCTGGCTTTTTGCCTGTTACGGGCTTTTGATGGCAGCTTTGGCGCTATGGTTTCCGACTTCTGTCTGGGCCTTCTTTAAAACCGCAGGGTTCTTTATTGTTATCGGCATTTTTATGGTGATTCAGACTCTTTTTAACCGCCGGGCGATGGCGAAAAACGCCGCCCAGTCCACGGATAAAACTGTCTAAATTTTAGACAGCACGCTCTTTTTTTCATCCTCTAAACTTTATTTTTCTAGGGCGCCTTCCACTCATCTACAATAGATTAAATGAAGAATTTTATTTCAAAATTCATGGTCCTCATGTTTTGCCTGCAAGCTGTATTGGCCGGTGAAGTTCTGGCGAGTTCAAGGCTTGAAGAACTCTACGTTGAAGACATCCAAAAAAGCCTGGTAGCACTCCAGGTTCAAGTCAATGAAGTAAAAGCGCTTCGGAGTGAACTCAACAGAGTGGACCGCAACCTGCGATTGACGAAAAAAGGACAGAACATTTATTTAAAATTTGAAAACATCGCCGGCACAGTCATCATGGTCGGGATTGTGATCGGGAGTTACAAGGCGTATTTCCCACCAGGGTTCAGGGCAATGTTGAGCGCCTATGTGACAGTGACGGCGATTAGCCACGGTCTGATTAAACTCAATGACAATGAAGTGAAAAAACTGTTATCCCAGCTGGCCCTTATTTCTAACCGCCTGAGTGTCTCGGAGAGAAACCTGAAAGTGCAGATTCAGTATTTTTGTCAGGTCGACCGCTCTGAGCCTATCTGCTCTCAGTAAATATAACGAAAAGTTAAATTCAATCGCGGACCAATTAATTTTTTAGTCTTAGCTATTTTATGCTGCCAGAAATGTTGTAATTCATCTTTCATGACAATCAAGCTCCCATCTGTGACATTAATGGCGATAGTCTTGAGTTCTTTTTTGAACTTGTGTTTAAGCTGAAAAGAGCGGACCTCTCCAAAACTGAGCGAGGCGATAAGAGGATTAACTCCAAGCTCTCTCTCGTCATCTGAATGATAGGACATATGATCGTTGCCATCGCGGTAGTAATTAATCAGTACAGAGTTAAAACGGCAATTGAGATCGGTCTCGAGTTTTTCTTTCAATTTTAAAAGTACTGGAGTCCAGGGAGCGGGGTCCATCTTTATTCCAGAGTAACTGTATTTCACTCCGGAGTCGCCGTGCCAGGCCGTGAGCCTGGGTTGCGGATAAGTTTTCCCGAACATGGTGATAGGATCGTTTCTCCAGACCACACCTTTTGTGAGCTCTTCCAGTGGCAAATCTACATACGATTCAAAGTACTGTAGAGTTCCATCTGTGATGATAACATTCATTTTTTATTTTTTTCGAAAAGATCAGTTTGAATTTGCACCGACTGCTCGTGGATGGCATCGAAAATTTCTTTGATGAAATCCTGGTTTAGTCCGAGTTTTAATCCGGTCTCCATTCTTTCTTTCATCAATTGATCGAAGCGGTTTCTTTGCAAGGCCGTTACGTTCTGATCAATTTTCGCTTTGGCGATTTTTTCAACAACCTGAGAGCGAAGTTTCAGCGTGTGAAGAAGTTCATTATCAAGACGATCGATCTGCTCGCGAAGATCGCCCAGCTCGACAGTGTAGGATTTATCCTGAGAGTATTCTTTTTTTAATGAAAGGGAGTTGATAATGGTGTTGAGTTTTTCCGGAGTGACCTGCTGGGAAGCATCCGACCACGCTTTGTCAGGATCCGGGTGAGTTTCGATGATCAGGCCGTTCATATACAGGTCCATCGCTTTTTGACAGACTTTCAAAACCAGGTCTCTTTGACCGGTTATATGAGAAGGGTCGCATAGAAGTGGAAGTTCCGGGAACTTCACTTTTAGCTCCATTGGAATTCTCCAAAGCGGGTCGTTCCTGAATTCTAATTTTTCCGCCACAGAAAAACCGCGGTGGATAGCGATGAGTTTAGTGATACCCGAAAGATTGAATCTCTCAAGTGCTCCGATCCAAAGTTGTAAATCAGCGTTGATTGGGTTTTTCACCATGACTGGAATGTCGACGCCTTTGAGTGCGTCTGCGATTTCCTGCACAGAAAAAGGGTTCGCTGTCGTGCGGGCACCAATCCATAAAATATCAACGCCGGCCTTTAAACAAAGCTCAACGTGTTTTGCCGTTGCAACTTCAGTGGTTGTTAATAGTCCTGTTTCTTTTTTTACTTTCGCCAGCCATGGAAGAGCGATCTCTCCAAGGCCTTCAAAATTATTCGGACGAGTTCTCGGCTTCCAGATTCCTGCGCGGAAAACTTTTACCGATGGGATTTCTTTAAGCGCGTGCGCTGTTTTTAAAACCTGCTCCTCTGATTCAGCAGAGCACGGACCTGCCATGACAAGTGGTGTGCCGGGTGTTGATTGAGGGAGCCATGTATTTAAAGCGTCGATTTTCATATTAGTCCTTGCCGCTGTACCTTACTCCTTTTTTGGGTTAATGTTAAGGGCCTAAACTACGAGCTAAACCTAAGGAATTTATATGCAGATCACAGATAAAAAAATTGAAGAGTACTGTATCTCAAAAAGTAACCTGCCATCAGGGGACTGCCAGGCCATTGAAGAGTATACAAGAGCGAATGTTCACGGGGCGGGAATGTTGATCGGGAAGATGGAAGCGTCTTTCATTGGGTTTCTTCTTCGTTCGATTAAAGCTAAGCGAGTGCTGGAACTGGGGACTTTCACCGGTTACTCGGCCCTGACGATGGCAGAAAATTTACCTGCTGACGGGGAGATTATCACTGTGGATATCAATCAGGAGACTGTTGCCCTGGCAAAAGATTTCTGGGGGAAATCAGCTCATGGAAAGAAGATTAAAAGTGTCCTTGGAAGTGGTTTGGAAGTAATTCCTACCCTTGGTGGGAAGTTTGATTTTGTGTTTATCGATGCTGATAAAAGAAATTACATCGACTACCTTAAATTGACAGTGCCTATGCTTTCAGAAAACGGGATGATTGTGATTGATAACGTTCTGTGGGGAGGCCAAGTCCTTCCAGGATCAGAGTCGACAGGTAGTGACCTTCGCGACCGCAATACGGATTTCATCCGCGCTGTTAACGACTATATCGCCGCAAACCCTGAACTTTACGGGACATTGATGCCGATTAGAGATGGGATGTTCCTGGTTCAAAAGAGACAATAAATCATCTAGCTTAAAATTAGATCGAATTCATAGTTTTAATATAATTGAAATAAATCCCAATTGCGCATAAAAGTCTCCCAATTCAAAACAACTAACGGGAGACTTTTATGAAAGCATCTATTCTTGCACTTACTTTAGCTCTATCTTTCAACGCATCGGCCGGCGACTTTAAGTGTATTCTTGAAAATGCAGTTTATAAGAATAGCCCGGTGGCGACGATTGAAGAAGAAAAAGGCGGGAAATTTGTCCTGGTAATTACAAAATCTCCATCAGACTGGAAAGTGATTCATAAGTCTGTTGTAAAAGATAACTCTGAAGATGTTCTTGCTCTTTATGAAGGGGAAGGCACTTCACTTTCTTACTACATGGATGAAAGCGATGAAATGGGAATGGCGGAAGGAACAATTAAGAGTCCGGTAATGAACGGCGCTGTAAGATGTGTTTACACTCGTTAATCTGTTACTGGTTTTAATATGAGAGGCCCGCTTTAAGCGGGCCTTTTTTTAGCTACATCACATCGTCTTTGAAATAAGTTCTTTCAGAAGTCACTTCAAGTTTTTTGGTAATCGTAGGACAGTCATGTAGGCGGCAATGGGTTTCGTAAGAAATCGTCACTGTCCAAGTCTCACCCTCATTTATAAGCTCGGGGCTGCTGCTTTTAGGTTTTGAGAACCAGCCAATAAGATGTTCAAATTCCCAAGGCTTTGCAGTGGTTGATGCCTTTAAGATGTGATCCACTGGTAGACCGCCATCAATTAAATGAACCTGGTAAAGGTCTGTTTGAGTCCCAAAAAAGACATAATGATTTTCCAGACCCTCAGGCTTTTTCAGCGGCTTATTATATTGAACGTAGACATTTTCCAAAGTTACTCCGGACATAACCAGTTCTCCATCCTTCTCAAAATGCCCCAGATAAACATCCCCTTTTAGTGGGTGAGGCGCAGCTAAAAAAGCATCCAGGTCAAAAGGCTCAGGAACAAAAGTGAGAAGAGCGTCCTGGTACGACAGAAGCTGATCCTTTAATAATTGTGGCAATGTGTACGAGAACACAACCTGCTTCGCATGGATTTTGTGAAACATCGGAAGGTGGTAGGCCATGAGATGCTCCTTTCCAAAGAGAACCATTCCATGAGTTGCCTTGGCGGCGTAAGTGTTTGCAGAAAATAGTGAAAGCGCGAGAAATGTTAAAAGTACTTTCATTGTTACCCCCTGTGAAAGTAGAGGCAATGTAATCTTTGGGAATGTATTTGAAAAATTCATAATTATGATTTATATATGAATATAAATGAGTTTACTTCATCCTAACTTAATTGCATTCATGGCCGTTGTGGAAAGAAAAACCGTCCAGGACGCTGCTCGAAAAATCGGACTCACCCAAACCGGAGTGACCCAGCGGATCCGCGCCCTTGAAAAGGAATTGCAAACAACCCTGTTTATCCGCTCGCGCACTGGAATGAAGCTCACCACCGAAGGAGAGTCGCTTCAGCGCTATTGCCAGAGTGTGACTGAATTAGAAGGACAACTGGTGTTTGAATCCGCTCAACAGGAGATCAAACTCACGATCAGCGGGCCTTCCAGCCTGATGCGATCGAGAGTGATCCCGAATGTCTCGGGGCTTTTGAAGAAATATCCTTTCCTGCGTGTGCAGTTCGACTTGATGGATTTGCAGTCCGCTGCTTATAAACTAAAAAGCGGTTTTGCCCAGATTGTCCTGATGAGCTCAGCAAATGTGGCCCTGGAGATGGATTCTAAAGTCCTTCGCCCGGAGCGCTATATTCTGGTTGGACCTTATGCTTGGAAAAAGCGCTCGATCAAAGACATCCTGAAGACAGAGACAATCATCGATTTCGACCAAAACGATACATATACCTTTGAATTTCTGGAAAAACACGGGCTGAAAAAAGAGGCCGGGGCTTCACGCCATTTTGTGAATAACACAGACGCTCTGGCATCGATGATCTCTAGTGGGGCAGGTTATAGTGTGTTGGCCGAAGAGTTGGCAGATGATCTGATTAATCGTAAAATCCTGGCGGATCTCTTACCTGGAAAATCCCTGGATTTGTCGGACTTGTGCGCGGCCTGGTACCCGCGTCCGGAAATGCCGGCCTATTTCAAAGAGATCCTGCAAGTTTTAAAATAAGGTCATTGTTATGGAAGAAAATTCAAAAAAGCCAATCGCACTTGAAGCCTATGAGAAATTGGCGGAGGCCTTTTCGGAAATCGCTCCGGCAAAAGCGGAAAACGCTTACATTGAGCAGCCAGCGATGAGAAAAGCTGTTGGCGATGTGAGAGG
This sequence comes from Bacteriovorax sp., assembly GCA_040377165.1. Classification (GTDB taxonomy): domain Bacteria; phylum Bdellovibrionota; class Bacteriovoracia; order Bacteriovoracales; family Bacteriovoracaceae; genus Bacteriovorax. Next base: position 25,199 of record JBEIPI010000001.1, on the reverse strand, counting down.
TAAGAAAATTTTCGAAGCGGGATGCGGTCCTGGAATCCTAGCGGAATATTTAGTTCATGAAGGTGCAAAGGTAGTAGGCTTTGATGTCAGTCCAAAGATGATTGACCTGGCCAAGAGACGCGTTCCAGACAATGCTACTTTTTTTGTCGCGGACATGGCGAAGCCTTTACCGATCGGGCAAGACGCTCAGTTCGATATGGTAGTGGCGTCTTTGTCAATTGATTATATCGAGAACTGGGAAATCCCTCTAAGCGAATTTTATCGACTGCTAAAACCTAAAGGGAAATTCATTTTCACCATTCAGCATCCTATCGGATCATGGAATTGGTATAAACCGACTTCGGCCTTCGGCGTTCAATACGTGGAAGCATCGTGGAAGGGGTTCACTGAAGAGCCAGTAATTATGCCGGATTACTACCGTTCTTTTGAGGAAGTCATCAATCCTTTGATCAACGCTGGATTTAAAATTCTTAAGGTCGAAGACCTCAAGCCCATTGATGCCCTCCGCACACTGGACCCCTACAAATTCGGGAAGTACTCGAAGCTTGCTACTTTTATGTGCATTATTGTTGAAAAGGAATAGCGACATTTCAAACGAGATCTCATAAAATGGTCGTTAATTCTTAATTCTCGATCTTGGAGCATTTGGTGTCAGCTAGACAGGATGATCATAATTTTTCTAACCGCTATAAATATTTAATGGCATTGTCTGCTTTAGGGGTTGTGTATGGAGATATTGGAACCAGTCCTCTCTACGCACTAAAAGAGTCGTTTCACCATGGCCATAACATCGGCCTTACTCAGGGAAATATTTTTGGAATTCTTTCGCTGATTTTTTGGTCGCTGATTATTGTTATTTCTATCAAGTATCTCCGTTATGTTTTAAAAGCTGATAACAAAGGTGAAGGCGGGATTCTCGCTCTAACCGCACTGGTAACTCCAAGAACTGACAAACATGCCAGCAAAAGAAAAAACCTGATTCGCTTAGGTCTTTTCGGAACCGCTCTTCTTTATGGGGACGGGATGATCACTCCGGCCATTTCAGTTTTATCTGCCGTGGAAGGACTTGAATTAATCACGCCGGTTTTTTCTCCTTACATTCTTCCGATCACGATTGCGATTTTAGTCGGGCTTTTTTCTGTTCAAAAATACGGAACAGATGCAGTGGGGAAAATTTTCGGACCATTGACCTTGTTTTGGTTTTTAACTTTGGGTGGACTAGGAATCTATAACATTCTTCAAGAGCCAGCTGTACTCATGTCAGTGAATCCTTATTATGCATTTCAGTTCTTCCTTGAGAATCAGTGGAATGGTTTTTTGGTTTTAGGTTCAGTTTTCCTGGTTGTAACTGGTGGAGAGGCCCTGTACTCAGACCTTGGCCACTTTGGAAGGCACCCAATTCAGCGCGCCTGGTTTTTCGTGGTCCTTCCATGTCTTGTCTTAAACTATTTCGGGCAGGGAGCGCTTTTAACTCACAATCCTTTAGCTGCTAAAAACCCATTCTTCTTAATGGCGCCAAACTGGATGTTGACTCCGCTGGTAATTTTAGCGACGGCTTCAACGGTTATCGCTTCACAGGCCTTGATTACCGGAGTTTTCTCCATCACTATGCAGGCAGTGCAGTTGGGTTATATTCCGCGCGTACTCATTGAGCACACTTCTGAAAAAGAATTCGGACAGATTTATGTTAAAAGTATGAACCGCATGTTGATGGTTGCATGTATTTTGCTTGTTTTCTTTTTTAAGACTTCAAGTAACCTGGCAGCCGCTTATGGTATCGCTGTAACAACCACTATGGGAATCACGACGATTCTTTTCTATTTAGTCGCAAGACAGAAGTGGAGATGGAGCCGTTATAAAGCTGGTATCATCTGTGGGTTTTTCCTGATCATTGATCTTTCTTTCTGGGGTGCAAACCTGTTGAAAGTCGTCGACGGAGGATGGGTACCTCTTGCCGTTGGTTTATTTATCTTCGTTATGATGACTACGTGGAAGAAAGGTAGAAAACTCCTTGCACAAAGAATCAGGGATGAGGTTATTCCTCTTTCGCTTTTCCTTGATAAGATTGACTCGCAAAAGCCATACAGAAATCCGGGAATTGCCATTTACATGGCGAGCGGATTGAAAGACACACCGTATGCTTTAATTCAAAGTTATGAGCACTATAAATCGATTCATGAGCATTTGATTTTCCTTTCTGTCGTCACAGAGGAGATTCCACAAGTGCCTCAATCAAGACGTGTCGAAGTCAACAGTATCGGCCACGGTTGCTACACTGTATTCATTCACTATGGTTACATGGAAAGACCGAATATCCCGAAAGAGTTAGATCAGCTTCAGATTGGGAATATTTTGCTCAATCCAAATGAAGCAACATATTTCATTGGGAAAGAAAGATTATTCGCTACAGAAAAGCCAGGAATGGCGATCTGGAGAGAAAAACTTTTTGCGTTTCAATCAACCAACGCTCAGGATGCAACGACATTCTTCCAGCTGCCTAGAAAGCGCGTAATGGAAGTCGGAGTTCAAGTAGAGCTTTAATTTCAAGGGGGGGCGTGTGAACTTTCTAGATTATTTAAATAAGGCCTGGAATGATCACGCTCACGACGCAAAAGCCGTCGCTGCGAATTTCAAAGATAATTTTTCACTCATTACTTCAGAAGGCGATGCTCTGGCGATGGGCAATCTCATTGTCCATGTTTGCGGCGAGCATTTAGGGGATTGGGACCGAGGTCTCGCTCTGATTAACGAATTAAAATTCAACAGCAATATTCAAGACCAAAGCGGGCTCAATCGTTTTAACGCAATTTTAGAGCTGGGAAAAAATCCAGCTCATTCTGTTCTCGGTTTTCCAAAAAGCGACCAGATCAGGATTTTTGCAGTGACAGCTTCTGCTTTAGCAGCACTTGGTGATCTTTCCCGGGCCTCGGATTATTTAGAGCAGGCAGAAATACTCGCCGAAGAAGGGCTTACTAAAGAAGACCCAGCTAACAGATCATTGGCGATTACAGGAAACAGCCTGGCCAGTGCTTTAGAGGAAAAAAATGAGCGCTCAAAAGCGGAAGTTGAACTCATGGTCATGGCAGCTCAAATGGCGAGGAAGTATTGGGAGATTGCCGGCGGCTGGATTGAAGTCGAAAGAGCTGAATACCGCCTGGCCTCCACATACTTAAAGGCCAATCAAAAAGAGCGAGCACTTATGCACGCAAAAAAATGCCTGGAGATTATCGAGGCTAACGGCAATGAGCCACTGGAAGTTTTTTTCGGCAATGAAATTCTGGCAATGATTTATCATGCGGAAGAAAATAGAACGGGTTATATGGAAGCTTTGACCGGCATGGAGATCGCTTTTGGGCGATTGAGTGAAGCTGACCGTTCATGGTGCGCGGAAACTTTAGAGAAGGTCAAAAAATTAGGAGTTTAATATGAAAAAGATTTTAGGATTATTAACCATCGCGCTTTTCACTTCTTGTGCTTCTATTGATGGTGTTAATAAAAGTGCTAATTGCACGGTGTGGAGAGACCAGAAGTACTGGGGGCCATACTCAATTGAAGTCGTTAATAATGAGGTTAAGTGGGACGCTAAATGCAAGGCCTACAACTCGGGATGTGTTCCTCTTTTTTTGAAACTTGATGAGAATAAGAACATCCTCTCAGACGGGGTGATCATCGGAAAGATCGAGAACAATGAAGCTAAGATGGTCGACAACCATATTCATGCGAAGATGATCGACTATAAAATCATGCGCGCTTCCATTGAAGCAAAAAAACTTTCAACGCTGGTGGATGATAAAGCTGCTTCTGTTGAAGTTTATAATTTCAACGATAAATGCTCTGCTGAATCGGCGCTGGTTGGTGGTGTGGCCATTGATTTAATTCAATACCTGCAAAAGCACTAAGCTTATTTTTTTTCTTCAAGCCCCAAAGCATTTCCTTCTGAGTCCCAGAAAGTGGCAAAACGCGTGCTTCCGCCTTCCGTTCTAGGCTCTCCGGTTTTAACTCCTGAGCTGGTTAAAAGTGCCAGGTCGCGGTCAATATTGTCTGTCGTGAAATAAATAATCGGACCGAAACCAACATCTTTAGAATTCGCTTCTGTCGGGTGAAGGTCCAGGCGGCAGTTCATCCCTTCATGGTAAAGTGAAGCGTAGGCATTCTCATGATAAAACTTTTTGGTGAAGTTCAGTTTGTCACAGTAAAATTTTACTGCACGCTCAAGATCGTTCACGTACATCATGGGATGAGAAAGTTTTTTAAACATGAGAATTTCCTTGATGAGGTTTATATCTATATAAGCTATAAGAATTTTCGGCCGGTGTAAAACCAACTGATTCATAAATCCTGGCCGCGTGATAATCCGGGTCAGCTTCCATGCATAGAGTTTTAACGCTCCAATTGTCTAAGGCATACTTACCACTTTCATAGACTAACGTTCCGCAAATACCGCGACCTCGGTAGTCAGGGTGAGTGACGACACTTTGGTAGCGGGCGAGACCATCCTCAAAATAAATTCCCAGGTCTGCGACGATTTTCCCGTCGAGAAAAGCGCCGAACCTTCCACCGCGTTTTTCTCCAATGAGTTTATGATAGGACTTATCCTGGTTGCTTTTGAACTCCTTGTATTCCTCATAACTGAATTTGGGATCACGGCATTGAACCTGAAGTTCTGTGGCCCCTTCCCAGTCTTCTTTTGAAGATAGAAGGCGGACAACAACATTGCGGTTATGATGCTTGGGAGGATTCACTGCGTTTGTCTGAAGCGAGACGGACTGCTCAAGCGAAAAATCGTAGCTTAAGTACTCGACTGACTCAGGTTCTGCCAATTCATCCCAGGCAAAAACATAATGATCGAATGTTTTGTAATGGGAGAACTCTTTTTGAAAGATATTCATCCAGTTGACGATATCGCCGTCTTTAGGAGCACGTTTGAAAATAAGATAATTTCCCCAATGAAAAGTGGGGTTGCTCATGGTTTTGACTACAATATAACTTTCACGGGAAATAATCTCACTCTCATTTCTGGCAAAAATCATGTTCGTGCGAAGTGAGAGTGAGGATAGTTTCATATTAGACCCATTTATCCGTGTATTCGATTAGCTTGGAAGTAATACCTTTTTCCGAAAGCGAGTGGCCGGCATCGGCAATCAAATGCAGTTCTGCTTCAGGGAAAGCGCGGTGAAGTGCCCAGGCACTGTCGGCCGGGCAAACAACATCGTAGCGCCCTTGTACAATGACCGTCGGAATATGGCGGATTTTATCAACGTTGTTGATCAGGAAGTTGTCTTCTTTGAAAAAACCTTTATTGATGAAATAGTGGCACTCAATGCGGGCGAAAGCGTCGGCGAAATCATCTTCACCAAAGCGCGCAGTAAAGCCGGTGTCCGGTAGTAATTTTGATGTAGATCCTTCCCAAACGGACCAGGCGTGGGCCGCTTCTTTTCTCACTTGAGCATCCGGGCTGGTTAATCTTTTATAGAAGGCCTGGACGAAATCGTGGCGCTCATTTTCAGGAATAGGTTTAACATAGCCTTCCCAAGCATCAGGGAAAATGCGCGAGCATCCTTCCTGGTAAAACCAATCGATCTCTTTTTTTCTAAGCAGGAAGATCCCGCGCAGGAATAATTCAGTACAAACAGCAGGGTGAGTGATGGAGTAGGCAAGAGCAAGGGTTGATCCCCAAGATCCGCCAAAGACTGCCCACTTCTCGATCTGGAGGTGATTTCTTAATTTTTCAGTGTCGCTGACCAGGTCCCATGTTGTGTTCTCTCTTAGCTCTGCAAACGGAGTGCTTTTTCCACAACCTCTTTGGTCAAACAAAATCACACGCCATTTTTTCGGATCAAAATACCTGCGCATGCTATCGGTGATTCCACCGCCCGGGCCTCCGTGCAAAAATACCACAGGTTTGCCATTGGGATTTCCCGCTTCTTCAAAATAAATCGTGTGAAGGTCTGAGACTTTTAAAAGGCCCGTGTTATAAGGGGCAATTTCAGGATACATTTCTTTCATGATATTTCCTTTTAATTCAAAATTGATGAGGGTATTCTAGCCTAGATGCAGACACAAATCGAAGCATTTATTCTTACCGGAACGGCTTTTGACCTGGAGAACCGCCAGATTTTAAAACTTTACGGACAGTCCGATAAAGGCTCTTTTCTTGTCACAATTGATCAATTTCAAAATTATTTTTTCGTAGAGAGTAAAAGTCCTACATCATTTAGAAGTCTGGATGGTTTCTGGGTGGAAAAATGCGTCTGTTTTAACCAGGCAGATTTGAAAGCGAAAAAGCAGAAATTTGAGTCAGAGGGGCTGCGCACCTTTGAAGCGGACATCAAAGCACTTGACCGCTACTTGATGGACAATCATATTTTCGCTCAGGTGAAGATTGAAGGCGATGCTGTTTTGAAGAATGGATTGCTCACTTTCGCTAACCCCAAAGTCATCCCTGGAAATTTTTATCCTGATTATAAAATTTTGTCCTTTGATATTGAAACAGGTAAAGACGGAAGACTACTTTCACTGGCCTATAGTTTCAGGTCAAAGACCTTAAAAGAAGACCGCACCGTGGTTTTGGGGGAAGGGACTAATACTGAAAATGTGCGTTTTTCACACAATGAAAACGGACTTCTGGCCTTTTTCCAGGAAGCAGTAAAGAGACTCGATCCGGATATCATCACCGGGTGGAATGTCATCGGTTTTGATTTTCATTTCATCGATAAAAAATCCAAACAGCTGAAAATGCCCATTTATCTCGGGCGCGGCACGCGTGCATTGGATATGTTTCAGAATGGCCGCGGTGAATGGCAGGTTAATCTTGAAGGACGAGTGGTCATAGATGGGCCTCGCGCCATGAAAATGAACTTTTTCACTTTTGAGAGTTTTAAACTGGGCAACGTTGCCAAAGAGCTTCTGGGTGAAAGTAAAGATATCGATGAGGATGAAGTTTACGATAAATGGGATGAGATCGAACGCCGTTTCCGCGAGGATAAAATGGCGCTTGCCAAGTACAACGTGAAAGATGCTGTATTGGTATTGGATATTTTTGAAAAGACAAAACTCATCGACCTTCTTTTAACCCGCTCGTACATTTCAGGAATGTTGATGGAGAGAGTGGGGGGATCGGTCGCGGCCTTTGACCATTTTTACCTGCCAGATTTACATGATGCTGGTGTCGTCGCTCCGAACGTGGATGACATTGGCTGGGTCAGACAGGCCAAAGGCGGATTTGTTTTGAATCCGAAAGTTGGCGTTCACCCCAACGTTCTGGTAATGGATTTTAAAAGCCTGTATCCGACAGTGATCAGGACTTTTTTAATTGACCCACTTTCGCGCTTTCACCGTTCTATTGAGCCGCTGACAACTCCAGTTGGTCTGACTTTTTCCAGAACAGAGCATATCCTTCCGGGAAAAATTACAGAACTACTGGAGCGAAGAACCCAGGCAAAAAAGGAAAAGAACGCCAACCTTTCTCAGGCGGTAAAAATCCTGATGAACAGTTTTTATGGAGTCATGGGATCAAATGGCTGCCGTTTTTATCATGAGGATTTACCGGATGGAATTACCGGAAGCGGGCAGTGGATTTTAAAAACCGTTATTGAATTTCTGGAGAATAAAGGTTTCAGTGTTCTCTATGGAGATACAGATTCGCTTTTTGTTCAGCTTCATGCTTATGAAGGTTATTCGTCTCAGGCAAAAGTATTAGTAAGTGAAGTGAATCAATTCCTTACAAACAAATTGAAAGATGATTATGCTGTTGAATCTCACCTTGAAATTCAGTACGACAAGTTTTTTAAAACGCTGATCCTTACTTCGACCAGAGGTATGGAGGAAGGGGCCAAAAAGCGCTATGCCGGTCTTGCCGAAAAAGAAGTAGATGGGAAATTAGAGGAAGAGATTGTTCTGACAGGGATGGAGTACGTCCGCTCGGACTGGTCGCTGCTTGCCCGCAATTTTCAGTATGAACTGGTCAGAAGGGTGTTTTACGGGGAAGACCTGCAGAGTTACATCGATCAGATTTTAAAAGATCTTGAGGCCCGCAAGCTTGATGATCAACTCGTGCTCAGCAAACGTTTGAGCAAGTCGCTTGTTGAATATGTCAAAAATGTGCCTCCGCATGCCCGTGCCGCCAAGATTCTTTTTGAAAAAAAGGGGATCCTGCAAAGAAGACCCCATTACGTGATGACGATGAGGGGAGCGATTCCGGTGGAGCTTCCTCATGATGATATTGACTACGATTACTACATCGAAAGACAGCTTGCTCCCATTGCTGACAGCATTTTAAATCTTTTTGGAAAAAGTTTTGAAGAAATGCGCGGTCCTCAGCTTTCCCTTTTTTAATCTTTCAGTTAGCATTAGGTTATGAAGTTGATTCATGACTTGGGAAGAAATGCTAAAGATGGTGCAAAAAATTTGTACAAGGGCGCCCTATTGTTTCATGAGAAAAAGGGGACCACCCTTGCTTCTTCGTCAACTTTCTATGCACTCATCACCATAGTTCCATTTTTGCTTTTGACTGTCAGAGGAATCGGGTATTTTCTGGGAAACATCAATCGCACCCAAAAATATCTTTTTGTGCTTGGCGGGCGCTTTTTTCCGGAAGTGGCGCCGCAGTTTTTAGTGACCTTGCAAAACATGATTAAAGGGCCGCTTTTTGCTGGTACTCAGTTTACTGTCCTTAACTTTTTTGTCCTTATGGTGTCCACTGTCACTTTTCTTAATTCGATCTGGATGGGGATCTACTTCATTACAGAAGACAAAAGTATTCTGTCTGTATGGAGAATCCTGAAGGGGTTTGTGATTATCGGGATCACGCTTTTGATGGTGATGCTGCTCTTTTTACTTCCACCGATGATCATTTATGTCGTGAAATTCATCCAGACCAACATGATTACCCAGTTTTTCTATGAGAATTTTGATTTCCTTCGCCCAGCTTTAACTTTCATTAAAAAGATTAACTTGAGAAGATCATACTGGTTAAACTCCAGTTTCCTGCATATCACGATCATGATCGCTTATTTCACCGTACTTTATCGTTGGCTGTTTTCATGGAAAATTCAACTTAAGGAAGCCTTCATCGCGGCCCTGGCCTTTTCGACCTCACTTTTCATCGGGAAATCCCTGTTTTGGATTTATATGTATTACGTCCGCGGCAGCTTGATAAGAAATTACGGGGATCTTTATACGTCAGTTGTCGGGGTGATCTGGCTGTTTTATTTAATGTGCTTTTTCTTTTACGGGGCCTGTGTCTGTCATGTTTACCGACAAAGGCGAGAGATCGCCAGTAGAAAATACTAAGCAGGAAAAGAGGGAATATGATCCGATTGATTATTAGATTTTATACGATTCTTTTGATGATCGACGCAATTTTGAGTTTTTTCCCTGAGACTAATAAGTACCCGTGGCGAGCGAAGCTTAAAAAAATCTGTGATTATACCTGCAATCCAGTCAGGCGCTTTCTCCCGAATCATCTGCCTTTTGATTTCGCTCCGATGATTGTTATTTTTCTTCTTTATGTTTTCATCGAAGTTTTTAATTACCTTTGGTGATTTTACTCACATAAATTCTTGTCAATAGAGTCTTTTTAATTTTACAATTATTACTGAGATTAAAAATTTTTCCTTTCATAGGATATGAATGGACCAAAACGATTTAAGTCTAGACTTACTTTTACAAGAAACATTGGCACTCACCGAGTACCTTCGCACTTCCACACCTTCAAAAAAAGAAGAACCTGTTCAAACGTCTTTTCTTCCTGAAGAAGACGATACTGACTATTTGTTAGACCTTGCAGACAGTATGATCAGCGAAGAGGCCGTCGTAGAGGCTGAAACACCTGAGATTCCTGAGCGAAATGCTCTTGGGGTAAATTTTGCTCAAACTGCAAGTGCAATTTATCCGGATTGCCCGGGGATTGTTTATAAAATCGATAATGGGCCGAGCACTTTTTGTGTGAGAGGCTACTCTGTGGCAAATATCCGCGAAGCTTTTGTGGACCTAAAAAACCTGAGTTCCAGCAAAAGACCGGTACTGAAACTGAGCGCTGAAAGTGACGTTTCAGATGTTATGTATTTTGAAACCAGAAGCCTTGAGCTGGCCGAAGCCATCAGAGAGCAGATCATCAACCGCCGCTTTCCTCACCAAGAGGACGCTGTTTGTAACATCAGCGACCCGGGGTTTAGCTGGTGGATGGATGAAAGCAGTGCCAGTGAAGATGGTATGAAACAAGGGCGTTTTGAGATTTTCTTCCGCTCTCATGGTATCAACCGCGCTGAAAAATACATCCAACTTGGTCCTATAGGAGATGGTGGAGTTGCGGCCCTTAGAATGAATCAGGCCCGCACGCTTTTAAGAAGCTCTTTTCCGATCAGCGAATTCTCTTGTGATGACAAAAGTTTTAGTGTGGCTTCACAAAAACCTGACCATTTAAGTTTTATCTCTTTCAAGAACATTTTCCTGGAAGGAATCAACAACACCGAACTGGAAAATTTCCCCGATAATTCCCTCGGGCGCACGCTTTTTTATTATTTCCATGAACTGGCGATAGTTCGCAAATTTTGGATTGAAGTCAAAACCAAGCTCGGGTAAAATTAAGAAAACAGGATGTTTTGTTTTTACCTATAGTTTCCATTAACGACAGGATGTTAGGCTTGGAATTTTCATACGATCGTTCAAAAGACTCAACTCAGCGTAGAGCAGAGGCACAGCCTCAACCGCAGCAGCAGCCACCTCAGGCCTCAAGTGTCAGACCTGGCCCTGATTTAAATACAGTTGACCCTTCAACGATTGCTAATGAACGTTTAAGAAAAGCGATTGAAAGAAACCGTGCCAAACAAGCGGCAAGAGATATGGGGAGACCTGAAGTTCAGCCGCAGTCAGCGACTGTTCAGGAGTCACAGCATCAGCAAGCTTCATTTTTTTCAGAACCTCAGCCGCAACCACAGGTGCAGGCGCAAGTTCATGTTCAGCCTCAAGCTCAACCTCAGCCTCAGATGGCACAAGAAACAACATACCAGGAAACTCCTCGTGTAAGAGTGAGGGAAAATCTTCGTACAGATCCACCACCTCCGCCACCAAGAGAATCAACAGTGGTGAGCCGTCGTTCTGTGGCCAAGCCTGAAGACACTGAGTTTGTTCCGGTAAAGCGAGCAACCAGAAAAGTAGCTTCGCAAATCAGTTACACGACAACCTCTTCAAGAAAGAAATCAAAATCAGTTGACCCGAAATACACTAACTATCTGGTCAAAGGCTGCTGGGCCTTTTGTGCGATCATGGTTTTAAGACTCATTTTCGCCAACGGTGGAGTGACAGATTTTTATTCACAGAAAGCAACGGTGAATGAAAGACTCGGGGAGCTTAGCGATATCAAGAAAGAAAATATGCAACTAGTCCGCGAGATCGAGCGTATGCGTTCGGATACCGGATTTCAGAAAAAACTTGTTCGCGACAATCTTGGTTTTATTGCGAACGACGAGTTTTTAGTACTATTTCCAACTACAGCGAAGTAGTGCTCCAGTGAGTTTGCTGGAGTAACTAGTTTTAACGGGCTCTCTTGATAATATCCTGAATAGGAGTATTGCTCTTCCATTTCAGCTGGTCACCAACTTTTAGCTTTGCCGAAAAAGGGGCATTACCTTTGGTTTCCAGGACGAATTGGGCCTGGTAACTTTTCGTGCGATAAATAACTGGCGGTTCAGTGTAACCCGGATGGAACGGAACGTTCTTTTCTATTCCGACTATTTTTAGATCGGAGTCGAGAAAGATAATGTCCAGGTTAAAGTAAGTGTCAGGCATCCAGAAGCGGCGTGTCCCCATAGAGTCATTCACAAAAAGCATTCCGGAATCATTGGGAAAATCAGAGGGTTTAATCCCGCTTAGACCTTTAGAGTGTTCGTGTTTAGTCAGGGCCAGTCGTAAATTCACGATAGCTTTTGCTGAATTCTCCATTTTGTAGTCGGTGTTTGCCAGCGCTACCATTGGCAAAAGTGCTGCCAGTACAACCAGATTTTTAATGAGCTTTAGGGGCTTTTGGTATATAGTGATCATTAGCATTCCTGGGAATAGTTTCCAGTGAATTGTCTCTAAAACGCAGGGAGATTGCAATGGCGAGCGACAAAATTAAAGGACTCTTGAGAACTCATCACTGTGGAGAGTTGCGAGATTCGGATTGTGGCTCGAGTGTTGTGCTTTGCGGTTGGGTTAACAAATATAGAAACTTAGGAAGCTTACACTTTATCGACCTTCGCGATAAGTACGGTGTAACTCAACTTGGCTTCGTCAATTTTAAAGGCAACATTGAAGAGCTAAAGAAATGCTCACTTGAGTCAGTCATCATGATTAAGGGTGTTGTGCAGCCGCGTCCGAAAGAGGCGCAGAATGCGCAGATGGATACCGGTATGGTTGAAGTTCAGGTTGAAGAGCTGACACTGCTTTCAAGGTCAGATATTGACTCTATACCATTTTTACCTTTTGGTGCGGTAGAAGCGACAGAAGATCTTCGTTTAAAATACCGTTACCTGGATTTAAGAACAAAAAAACTTCAGGATATTTTAAAACTAAGATCAAAGACAATGAATACGATCCGCGGTCTTTTATCTGATCTGGATTTCGTCGAAGTTGAAACTCCGATTCTTTATAAATCGACTCCGGAAGGGGCCCGCGATTATATTGTTCCTTCGCGCGTTCACCCTGGACAAGTTTATGCTCTTCCACAATCGCCACAGACGCTTAAGCAGCTTCTGATGATTGGTGGAACTGACAAGTATTTCCAGATTTGTCGATGTTTCCGAGATGAGGATTTACGTGCTGACCGTCAGCCGGAATTTTCTCAGGTGGACATTGAGGTTTCATTTTCTACTCAAGAGTATATGAAAAATCTTGTTGAGAAGATCCTTAAAGCGGTCTTCAAGAAAGATGATAACTTCAAACTTCCGATGATGACTTACAGAGACGCAATGGATTTTTATGGGTGTGATAAACCAGATGTCCGTTTTGGTCTAAAGCAGATGATTGTGACTGATGTTTTCAAAACATCGGACTTCGCGACTTTTAAAACTGTCGCCGAGTCAGGCGGGATCATTAAAGCGATGTTTGTTCCGGAAGCTTATGGCCAGTTCACTCGTAAAGACACTGACGGTTTCGTTGAAGTCGTTAAGCCTTATGGTGGAAAAGGAGTGGCCTTCTATAAACTTTCTAAAGGCGAGAGGTCAACAGGGATTTCCAAGTTCATCACGCCGGAAATCGAAGCCGCTCTTTTTGCAAAATCTGAAGAGAAAGGCGATGGGACCTGGTTATTTTTCGCGGACAACGACCACTCAGTGGCCCACGCCAGTGCAGATGCTTTAAGAAGAAATCTTGGGCACAAATTAAATCTTATCGGTAAAGAAGATGCCTTCTTATGGGTCTATGACTTTCCGTTATTAGAATGGGCACCAGACGCAGGAAGATTTGCGGCCTGTCACCACCCGTTCACAATGCCAACGCGTGAAAAGTTAGACATCTTCATGAATGCTGACCATAAAGACCCGAATGGACCTTTAGCGAAACTTACAGCTGAAGCTTACGACGTAGTCTGTAACGGGTATGAAATCGGTGGTGGATCGGTAAGGATCTTCGATCAAAGTGTGCAAGATAGAATGTTTAAAGTTTTAGGTTTTACGCCGGAAGAGACAAAAGCACAGTTCGGATTCTTTATTGAAGCTCTGAAATACGGTGTTCCTCCGCACGCGGGATTGGCCTTTGGTCTGGATAGATTGATTATGATTTTAACGGGAACAGACTCGATTAGAGATGTTATCGCTTTCCCTAAGACTGCGTCGGCGAGTGATTTAATGTCGCAAGCACCATCGCGTCCATCGGAAGCGCAGTTAAAAGAACTTCATTTCAACTGGACAACAAAAGCTTAAAGCAGAAACGCTTTTATAGATTCAACAATGCTTCGAGAGTTGTACGGCTTCTTCAGGTAGCCGTCAGCTCTCAAGTTTTTCACATTGCCTGAAATATCATCGGCCCCAGAAGCAATCACGACTTTAAATTGAGAGCGATCCGCTCGTGAGTTGAGAAGAGGAATCAGTTCGGCCCCGGACATCTTGGGTAGATACAGATCTACCATAATCAGTTCAGGCACTTCATTAGCTTTCAAGTGATCGAGCAGGTCTTCAGCGGTTTCCATGAAGCACACATCGATATGTTGATTACGAAGAAGTGCCTCAAGTAGCTCGCGCAAGTCAGGGTCGTCTTCGACAATAGCAATGCTTTTAGTACTCGGTTTGTTGCTGGTGAGTTCCTGAATCGCCTGGATCAAATCGTTGGCATTGATCGGTTTTGGCAGGAAGCCGGAGAAGCCAAAATTGAGAGCGCGCATTTTTTCTTCTTTCATTGCGTGGGCGGTTAAGGCGATGATTGGGATCTGTAAACCACTCTGTCTGATTTGTGTAGTTAATTCATAGCCATTCAAATGCGGCATTTGAATATCCATCAGGATTAAATCAAAGCCTCCTTCAGTTGCTGTTTTAAGTCCAGAGAGAGGGTCACTGATTGTTGTGGCATGGGCGCCGGCGCTATTAAGTATAACTTTGATCAGGGTGAGATTGTCTTCCAGGTCATCGACTACCAGGATTTTTTTGTTATGGAGTGCATTTTGATCCATAACTAATGGGGTGGGAATATAGAAGTGCGATTTAGGTTCGGTGAAAAATTTTGTGTCTGAAATAGTGTCGACTTTTATCGTTGCCACAAAGGTGCTTCCCACTCCAAGCTGACTTTTTTGCAAATAAAATTCTCCACCCATCGTCTCACACAATCTCTTGGTGAGAATCAGGCCAAGCCCGGTTCCGCCATATTTGCGGGTGGTGGAGATATCGGCCTGAGTGAAGGCCTGGAAAAGTTGTGAGGCCTGTTTTTCTGAAATGCCAACGCCGGTATCAGAGATCACAAAACGCAATCTGGAATTGTGATAACTCACTTGCAATTCAACTGTTCCCTTAAGTGTGAACTTAATGGCATTTCCAACAGCGTTCATTAATATTTGTTTTACACGTGTCGGATCTGTGTTGATGACTTCAGGGAGTTCGTTGGTTGCTCTGATAATAAATTTAATACCGTTTTCCTGCGCCCTGAATTCCATTAGAGAGGCAATATCGGCCAGCAGGTCGGTTAGGTTAAAATCAATTTTTTCAATCACTAATTTTCCGGCCTCGACCTTTGAGAGATCGAGAATGTCGTCGATGATGCGAAGAAGCTGCTCTGAGTTTTTCTCGGTGATTGATATATAGCGGTTGAGGTCTTCCTGCGAAAGACTTGGATTTCTCATTAGGTTGATGAAACCCATGATCGACCCCAGAGGCGTTCTGATTTCGTGGCTCATGTTTGCCAGGAAAGCGCTTTTGGCATCATTGGCGCTTTCTGCGAGTTGTTTGGAGGATTTAACTTCATCCAGAAGCAACTCAAGTTTCTGCGAGAGAATTTTCTGCTCATGAATATCAGTTTTGGTTCCAATCCATCGAAGGATTTTTCCACTTTCATCTTTCATCGGAAGGGCACGTGCAAGAAACCAGCGGTATTCGCCATTTTTCCCCTTTAGCCTGTACTCAAGCTGGTAAGGCCGTCCGCTCACCAGTGAATTTTCCCATTCCCGGTTGATTGCCTCTATGTCATCTGGATGATGAAAGAGTACCCAGTTTCTTCCCAACCCCTCGACGGATGAATGGCCGGTATAGAGCTCCCAGCGTTCGTTAAGATAACTGATCTCTCCCTTCGGATTCACGATGAAGATGATCTGTGGCATGACTTCAGTGAGCGCTCGGAATTCACTTTCGCTTTCCTGAATTTTCTTTCTTGCCATGAATTTTTCAGAGACATCGACCGCAAAGATAAAAACACCGTAAGGCTCTCCATTCGGAGAAGTCATACGCATATATGAGATATCCAGGTAGCGAGGTTGTTTGCTGCCATTATCGCTAATGCTAGGGAGGACTGCTTTCATCTCCTTAGAACTGTAGGTTTGTCCTGTCAGAAAAACATTCTGTAAGTTTTTTAAAAGCTCGGGCCGGTCAAGAAACTCAGGCATTATCTCTAGTAGTGGCTTTCCGATGATATCCCGATTGTGAACAATTTTTAAGTATTCGGCGTTGGCCCGTTCATAGATCAACCCTGGGCCTTTTAGTATTGCCATGGCCGCTGGAGCACTTTGAAAAAGTGTTTCAAACTTTTGTCTTTCAGATTCCACCGTTAAATGCGCGATGGAGAGTTCCTGCGCTAAAAGATTTTGTTCTTCAGTGTTGGTGGATGTTCCATACCAGAAACAAATACTGCCTTCGGCGTCTATTTCTGGGCGGGCCTGAGTGAGATGCCATTTATACTGACCATCTTTTCTTTTAAGCCGAAATTCTGATTCCATCGGGGCTTTTGCTTCGAGTGATTTATTCCAGATGTTTTTTACTCTATCGATATCGTCTTCGTGAATATACTCAAAAATATTTGCGGGATGAGTGGAGCCGGTGAATTCACTCCATCTAAGATTTGCGTAATGAAGAGTGCCCTCACTGTCTGCCTTCCAAATAATTTGTGGCATATTATCCGCAAACAATTTCATATCTTCAGCGGGGTGTTTCATTCAGCTCCTACGATCATTGGACAGAACAATATCTCTATTTGTTTAATAAACAAAGTTTATATTGGGACTTTTGCCTCGAAAAGAGGATTTTTAGGGCGATTCTTTTAGGACACAATCTAATATTTTCAAATGGTTACTTTGGCTTATCCGTTGCAGTCAAGAGACTTGGGTTGTCAGGAATGATGGCCGTGTTGCGTTAAGTTAAGGTAAAAAGAATGTATCGTTTTTATCTATCGCTTTATGACTTCAATTGATTTCATTGAAATTGAAAAAAGTGCGATAGTTGAACTAAGAAAAAGGTCGGGAGGGAATATGACTGGACTAATGCTTGGTTTGATTGGTGGAGCGGCTTCTGGATTGGCAACAACACTTGGTGGTGCTCCAATTTTAATCAAAGACTCAAAGATTGGAAAGGTCCTGAAAAATATTAACATGGATTTCGTGATTGGGCTCATGCTTTCAGCGGCTGCCTTCTCGCTAATCTGGCCGGCCTATGAAAAAGCTTATTCAGGAGCGGAGAAAAGTTTTCACTTTATCCTGGTGAGCGTAGCTTTGATTGGTGGAGTTGTTTTCATTAAATCGGCGGGAAAGTTTTTAGAGTATGTACTTCGCAATAATCAAAACGCGCGCGAAAATAAAAAGGCACTGCTTTTTGTTATAGCAATGATGGTCCACAATTTTCCCGAAGGTCTGGCCTCCGGGGCCTCAATGACTTTACCGGGATCTCAAGGTGCCTCACTTCTTGGTGCGATTGCTTTGCAAAACATACCGGAAGGATTTACAACCGCGCTGAGCTTTATCACTTTGGGTGTTAACCCTTTAATGGCCTTTGGTGGAAACTTGATGACTGGATTAGTTGAATTAGTTGGTGGTGTAATCGGCGGCTACATGAGTACCAAAATTGATGGTGTGCTTCCTCTGCTTATGGCATTTGCCGGGGGAGCAATGATGAGTGTAGTGTTGAGTGAGCTGATGGAAAAATTAAAAGGTGAAAGCTACGGATTTTTATTTCGCCCAGGATTTTTGAGCGGAGTAGCTTTAGTAATTGTGTTTAATAATTTATAGTTTATTAGAGCTATATCAACGATAGGAGATTTGAATGAAAACTACAAAAATTGACATTGGTATTGATGAAAAGCACCGTGAAGAAATCGCGAAAGGTCTATCTAGACTGCTTGCTGACACTTACACTCTTTACTTGAAAACTCATAACTTTCATTGGAACGTAACTGGACCAATGTTCCAGACTCTTCATACAATGTTTGAAGGTCAGTACAACGAACTGGCACTTGCGGTTGATGAGATTGCAGAGAGAATCAGAGCTCTTGGTGTTAAGGCGCCAGGGACATACGCTGAGTTTTTAAAGCTTTCATCGATCAAAGAAAGCCAAGGGGATTTAAGCGCTAATCAAATGATCGCTGAGTTGGTTGCAGGACAGGAAGCTGTCGTTAGAACAGCTCGCGGGATTTTCCCGGTTGTTGATGAATCACATGATCAGCCGACAGCGGATCTTCTGACAAGAAGAATGAATGATCATGAGAAAGCGGCCTGGATGTTGAGATCGATGCTGGAATCGTAAATTCGAAATAAAAAAGCCTCCGTTAGGAGGCTTTTTTATTTAGCCAGATGAAACTATGTTTTTACTAATCTCATCAACCAAAGAATAACTTCTGTTATCCTCTTTCAAATTATGCGGCTTCTTTTTCTTCTGTGTAATCAAGTGCAGATTCTTCTTTAGCAGTTGCGATCGAAAGGGTCGTGTTAAACTCCATAACTTCCTCAGGAGTATCGATCACCACACGTGTTCCTGAAAAGACATCAGCTAAGCTCTTCTCATCTTTTCTGATGAAAGAAAGAGCAAACAGGAAAGACCCCGTCATCGCGCAAGTGAAGTAGGCAAGCGCTCTTAACATTGATTGATTTAAAGTTAGTTCAGTATTGTCAGTATTCTGGGCCTTGAGAGCAAAAAGAGTTTTCCCCATCGTGCGACCATTGGTCATAAAATAAAAAAGCGAGAAATAAGCGAACGTTAAAGACATCAAAGAAACCGATGACATCATTCCCATCTTATCCACCAAAAGAAGCTGTGCTCTCATTGGTAGGTGGAAAAAAACCGTCTGAATGAACTGGGTGAAGGCCGCCATCAGGAAGTAGTTGGCGACAGTGACGATTCCCAAATCAATGGTGAAAGCATAAACGCGTTTTTTTAAAATTGAGATTTCTGTTTTCATGCTTTTCCCCCATCTGATAGTGGTTTCTTTCTTATCGAAAAACACCGCTAAAAGATGAGGAAAAGATTATTGAATTTCGAGATTTTTCTTCATTTCATTGAGCTTTAGAAGGGCATCAATTGGAGTGAGCCTCATAACGTCCAGCTTTTGCAGGTCGGCTTCGAGCTGTTTTAGGTGCACCGGGATTTCCACTTCGCTGATCATATCGTCTAGGAAACATAGTTGAGCATTTTTATTTGCTTTGGAAACCGACTCCGCAACAGGCATTGTGATGACCGGATTGTGGTGGTTTTTTTCCAACAAGTGCAGGATTTCCTCTGAGCGGGCAAGAACTGAGGCCGGAAGGCCTGCAAGTTTTGCGACGTAAATACCAAAACTCTGTGAGGCCGGTTTTTCAATCAAGCGGTATAAGAACTGAACATTCCCATTGTGGTTGATTGTTTCCACCGTTAAATTCTTCGCTGTTTTGTATCCTTCTACCACTTCGATTAACTCATGATAGTGAGTGGCAAAAAGTGTCAGTGCTTTGGTTTTTTCAATGAAGTGCTCAACCAATCCCCATGCGATAGAAAGACCATCATATGTTGATGTTCCTCTTCCTACTTCATCCAGGATAATGAGAGATTTGGAACTTGCATGGCGGAGGATTTCCGCGGTCTCAGCCATCTCCACCATGAATGTCGACTGGCCTTTTAGAATGTCGTCACTTGCGCCAAGGCGGCTGAAAAGGAAATCGCACAGACCCAGTTCAGCTGACTTCGCCGGAACAAAAGAGCCGATTTGAGCGAGCAATTGAATGATCGCCACTTCTCTCATTACAGTCGTCTTACCGGCCATGTTGGGACCGGTGATCAGACCGAAGAATGCGTCCTGGTTCAGGTTTAGGTCGTGGCAAACGAATTGGTCCTTGATCAGGGACTTAATCAGCGGGTGAAAACCCTGCTTGATGTTGAGAGTTTGTTTTTTTGCATTGATATTTGGACGCGTGAATCCTTCTGACAGAGCGATCGCGGCCAGACCCTGGAAAGAGTCGATGAAAGCAATATGTTCACTCATTAAAAGTACAGAGTGATTCATATCCGCAACGCTTTGGATAAGACCTTTAAAGATTTCTCTTTCAAGTTTTTCCAGCTTGGTTTGAGCAGTGATGGTCTCTTTTTCCAGTTGAATCAGGTCTGGGGTCGTGTAGCGTTCGGCGTTCACGAGTGTTTGTCTTCTTTCAAAAGATTTTGGAACTTTTACTGTGCTTCCCTTGGAAACTTCAATGAAAAATCCTGAAACGTTGTTTGATTTGATTCTTAATTTCTGGATGCCGGTTTCGTCTTTTAGACGGTTCTCCATCTTAAGCAGCTCTTCGGCCACATTTAAATGAAGTTTTGCCAGGCGGTCGCGGTTTTTATCCACGCCCTCTTTAATCAGGTTCCCTTTTTCAAGTGAAGCACCGATTTCATCGTTTAAAGTATTTGTGATCGCTTCAGCTATTGCGCTTAACTTTTTAATTTCAGCGGGAGCTAAAACAGCTTTGATTGGAAGAGTCTTAACATCTTTTAAAATTTGAGTGTATGAATTGATGGCAGTCGCTAAATTCAAAAGATCTGAAGCTGAGCCTTTGTTCATTGAGATTTTCGCCAGGATTCTTTCGATATCGCGGATTTTTGAAAGTTCTGTTTTTAATTCGCGGATCAATGAATCGTTGTCTGTTAAAGCTGTGACAATATCCAAACGCTCATTGATAGCGTCCATATCAAATAATGGATTTGAAAAAAGCGAACGTAGGTAGCGGGCACCCATCGCTGTTTCTGTTTTATCAAAAAATCCCAAGAGAGATTCACGGTAAGACTCGCGTGACTTTGGCAGGATCTCCAGACCAACTAATGTCGGAAGAGTCACTTTCATTACGTTGGTTTGAGAAGTCATCTTAAACGGACGGATGTGAATGAAATTCTCAAGCAGCTGAGTCGAGCAGACGTAGTAGGCAAGAGCGCCGATTGGGTTTAGTACATCTTCATCAAGTTTGATGATTTTATCGCGCTTAAAGCCCGGGATGATTTTCTCAATATAAAGATCAGTGAATTTTGGATTGAAGTACTCTTCACTCAGGTGTGTTTTTAAAACATCGTAGTGGGAAAGAATCGCTTCGATGTCCTTGCCTTCCGTTCCCTCATTCCACTGGCCCATAAATGTCACGAACTCACGTGGCGCGAGCATGCGAAGATTCTCAATGAACTCTTCGAAACTGTCGTGTTTGTGGCCGTGGAAATCACCGGTGGTGAAATCAAGGGCGACTAAAAAGTACTTAGAGTTTTTCTTGAAAGCGCTCACCATAAAGCGGTGGTCATGACCCTGGGTTTTTTCCAGGTCAAAAGGCATTCCCGGAGAAACAACCTGAGTTACCCCACGTTTAACAATTCCAACTGCGTCTTTCGGGTCTTGGATCTGTTCACAGATGGCGACTTTTAACCCGCGGTTGGTGATGCGATCGATATAAACAGCGGCCGCATGGTGAGGAATTCCCGCCATCGGAATTGGAGTGTCGCCAATTTTCCCACGGTGAGTGAGAGTGATGTTTAAAAGTCTTGCTGTTGTTTTAGCATCTTCGAAGAAAACTTCGTAAAAGTCTCCCATTCTGAAAAGAAGAAGAGTGTCTGGATAATTTTTTTTAATCTGAAAATACTGCTCCATCATCGGAGTGAGTTTAGTACCAGAATCCACAATGGCCTGTAAGTCTTTCAATGACACAAAACAACCTTGTTTAAAGCTTGATGAATATGCTCAAGTGTACCTGAAATTCAAAGGATTTAGCAAGGAACTCTAGACGCTGTTAGAAAAAATAAATGCTTAATTTTATAAGGATTTAGGGCCTAAAATGCGATAAGATAAATAGTGGGGGAAAGTTTTGAAACTACGCCAGCATTTAATCATTCTTTTTTTTGTTTTTATCACTGTAGGACTTTCTGTTTATTCTTATGTTGGAAACTTCGACGGGCTTGATATGAACCCGGGAAACAGTGGCCAGCCAGCAAAGAACTCCGACAGCGATGAGAGCTATTTTAAAGTAATTGATTACTATTTACTCGATACAGGTAAGCCTGTGCTGCAGCTTGAAGCTTCAGAGTTGACGATCGCTCAGAGAAACAGTGTCATCATAGGTCTTGAGCCTCACGGTGTGATCTACAGGCATAATGAAAAGAAGAATGTGGAAGAGCCAATTCTTTTTAGCGCTAAAAACTCGCGCGGACTCATGAGTAACAAAGAGCTTTACCTGCAGGGTGAAGTTGATATCACCTCCGGCAACTCAAATTTGAAATCAGACCATGTCACAATTTTCAACAACGGCAACCATCTTGAGGCCGAGGGCTCGGTCAAAACATCAAGCTTTGATCCAAAAACTAATGACCAGATTTTTATCGACTCAGATTTTGCCCTATACCGTCCGGAACAGGAATTCTTTGAGTACCAAAGAAGAGTTAAAGGACTAGTTCAGAGACGCCGTAAGTATGAGGAAAGTGTAAGCTTTACCACTGATCTTTTAACCCTCACGGCCCCTCAGGGGCTAGTGGAAATGAAGGGGAATGTGACCTTTAAAAAAGGCAACTTAGACGCCTCTTCGAACCGTGGGGCGGTCTTTTTGGAAAACTATAATAAAAAACTCAAGTATTACTCACTTTCTGACGATGTGAGATTACAGGAGACTCTATCTATGGACGGAAAACCCATGGTTAGAAAGGCCTTTTCTGAGAAACTTGAAGGACTTATCAGCGAGAAGAAAGTCATTCTCACTGGTTTGCCTAAAGTGTTTCAAGGAAAGGACGTCATCAAAGGCAACCGGATTATTATTCGCGAGAATGTTGAGACGGTAGAGGTTGACGACGCCAATACAAACATCACATTGGAACGTGAGACTGAAGGAACGATGTAGCCAGGGAAAGAGCGAATTATGAGTGAAGTAAAATTAGAGGCTTTCGATTTGAAAAAAACCTACAACGGAAGAACCGTCGTTAAAGGTGTAAGTCTGGAAGTCGCACAAGGTGAAATCGTGGGCCTCTTGGGCCCTAACGGCGCGGGAAAAACGACGACGTTCTATATGATGGTAGGTTTAGTGAGAGCAGATGAAGGCAAGATTCAAATGAGCGATAAAGATGTGACGGCAGAGCCGATTCATATCCGCGCGCTAAATGGAATCGGTTATCTTCCACAGGAAGCATCGGTTTTCCGCGACCTATCGATTGAAGAAAATATTTTAGCTGTTCTTGAAAACAGATCTATGGGCAGACGTGAAAGAATGGAGGCCATGGAGAAATTGATTCAGGAATTTAAGCTTAACCACGTGAGAACTTCGAAAGGATCGGCCCTTTCGGGTGGAGAAAGGCGACGTGTAGAGATTGCAAGAACGCTTGCACTAGAGCCGAAATTTGTGCTTCTTGATGAACCATTTGCCGGAGTTGACCCGCTTGCCGTGGCCGATATTCAGCAGTTGATTCAAGGATTAAAGAAGCGAAACATTGGAGTTTTAATCACTGACCACAATGTCCGCGAGACGCTAGGAATTGTCGACCGCGCCTACATTATGAACAGTGGAGAATTATTAGTAAGTGGAAAACCAAACGAATTAATTAACGACGAAAGAGCAAGGAAGTTCTATTTAGGAGAAGAATTCAGGATGTAATTCGAAATGTTCTTATGGCCATTAAAATATCACAAGGCCTAAAGCAGTCTCAGAACCTGGCGATGACACCGCAGCTTCAGCAGGCGATCAAGCTTTTAACACTCACGCATCTCGAGATGACTAACGTGATTGCAGAAGAGATGGTCGAAAATCCAATGCTGGAAGAAGCAGGTGGTGAAGTTGATGTCGAGGCCCAGGCCGAAGGCGACAATGAGGCCAGAGAAGCGACTTCAGACGATTTCTCAGAAACTCCATTAATGAAAGAAAAAGATGATTTTGACTGGGACTCATACGCTGACTCCTTCAACTCAAACTCATCGACTGCACCGAATATGGCGACCTCTTCAGGTGACTCTGATGAGATGCCGAGCTACGAGAACATTGTCTCAAAAGGGATGACTCTGGCCGAGCACTTAGAGTGGCAATTAAAGATGGAAACATTAACAGATGAAGAGTGGAAACTCGCTCATCTGATCATTGGCAACATCAACGACGATGGATACCTGGATGTGAACTTTGAAGACCTGATCGCGGAAAGCGGTCTGGAGCGCGAGGATGCATTCGATGTCCTGGAAATCATCCAGAGACTTGATCCGGTTGGTTGTGGTGCCAGCAATTTGCAGGAGTGTTTACTCGCTCAGGCGAGAATCGCAGAAGAGCGCTCTCCATTATTAGAGAAATTAATCCGTGACCACCTTGAGGATCTTCAAGGGAAAAGCTTTGATAAAATCGCTAAAGCTTTGGCGGTGAGTGTGGATCAGGTGAAGAAAACTTCACTGCTTCTGCAGAACTTTCATCCGAAGCCGGGGCGCCTGGTGGCGACACCGGACACTCACTATATTCTGCCGGACATCTATGTTGTTGAGGCCGGAGGAGAGTTTGTTGTCCAGGTTAACGATGAGGGGATTCCTCGCCTTAAAATCTCTAAGCTTTATCAGGAAATGATTAAGAAAGGTGCCGGACATAAAACCGATGAGGCAAGTGAGTTCGTAAAAGACAAGCTTCGTGCGGCCGAATGGTTGATTAAGTCGATTCAAAACAGACAGAAAACCATTGAGAAAGTTTCGAAAGCGATCGTGGCAAAACAGCAGGACTTCTTTAAAAAAGGTCCAAAGCACTTAAAGCCGATGGTTTTGAAGGATGTCGCCAACGAGATCGGAATGCACGAGTCGACGGTTTCGAGAGTTACGACCAATAAGTATATGCACACCCCATTGGGGACATTTGAGCTTAAATATTTTTTCAACACCGGTATTGGAGGTAAAGATGGTGGTGTTGATATCGCAAGTGAGGTTTTAAAGTTAAAGATTAAGGCGATTTTCGAAGGAGAAAATCCAGCTAAGCCTCTTTCTGACCAAAAGGTTGTGGAGATTTTGGCGAGAGAGAGCCTGACCGTGGCAAGAAGAACTGTGACCAAGTATCGTGAGATGTTAGGAATCGAACCTTCATCGAAGCGAAAGGAAAAGAACTAGTTTTTTTATTACGAACTGACATCTTTGCGGGGCAAAGATCAAACGAAAGAAGGGCAATTATGAAAATTACAACATCATTTTTACACTTAGAACACACAGCCGCTCTTGATGCAAAAATCAAGGAAGCGTCAGCGAAATTAGAGAAGTTTTTTCAGGATAAAGGAACAATGAAATGGTCGTGTTATGTGAAAAATGGTCAGCACTTCGCCGAGCTGTATTACCAT
>JBEIPI010000042.1:0-25519 GCA_040377165.1 Bacteriovorax sp. | reverse complement strand
ATATGAAAAAACACGCGACTCTCATCGAACTTGAAAAAACGCTCCAAGAGAAAATCCTTTTTCTCGATGGCGCCATGGGGACGATGATCCAGACTTACAAACTTCAGGAAGAGGACTTTAGAAAAGGGCATTTCGAAAACCACAAGAGCGACCTCAAGGGAAATAACGACCTTTTGAGTTTAACCAGACCTGACGTTATCTACGCCATCCACACTAAATATCTTGAAGGTGGAGCAGACATCATTGAGACCAATACTTTCTCAGGAACCAGAATCGCACAAAAAGATTATGAGCTTGAGCACATCGTTTATGAATTAAACTATGAATCGGCAAAGCTCGCTAAGAAGGCCTGTACTGATTTCATGGCGAAAAATCCTGGAAGAAAATGTTACGTCGCCGGAGCTCTGGGACCTACAAACAGAACACTTTCCCTTTCTCCGGATGTTAACAACCCGGCCTTCCGTGCGGTTACATTTGACGAACTAGTCGATAACTATTACGAACAGGCAAAAGCTCTGATTGAAGGCGGAGCCGACATTCTTCTGCCAGAGACGACTTTCGATACACTAAATCTAAAAGCGGCGATCTTCGCTATCGAAAAATACCAGGATGAAGTAGGAATCAAGTTTCCACTCATGCTTTCAGTAACTATCACTGATGCCAGCGGAAGAACACTTTCCGGGCAAACAACCGAAGCTTTCTGGAACTCTGTCCGACATGCAAAACCACTTTCAGTGGGGCTTAATTGTGCACTTGGGGCAAAAGAAATGCGTCCATACCTGGAAGAGCTTTCAAACATCGCTGATTGTTTTGTCAGCTGTTACCCGAATGCCGGACTTCCCAACCCACTATCACCTACCGGGTATGATGAAACTCCGCTAATGACAGCTAAGTTCGTAGCAGAGTTCGTCGACAGCGGCTTTATCAATATTCTCGGAGGCTGTTGCGGGACAACTCCGGACCATATCGCCGCCATTGTAAAAAAATGTCAGGAGAAAAAGCCGAGAAAAAGGCCGGAAATCAAAAAAGCCACTAGGCTTTCCGGGCTTGAACCGTTTACAATTGAACTTACACACAACAATCCCTTTTATATGGTCGGTGAACGCACAAACGTCACCGGCTCCCCTTTGTTCGCAAAACTTATCAAAGCAGGAAATTTCGACGAAGCCTTATCCGTTGCCCGCCAGCAGGTAGAAAACGGGGCCAACATCATCGACATTAACTTTGATGAAGGTCTGCTTGATTCAAAGGCGTGCATGGTCCACTTCTTAAACCTCATCGCCAGTGAACCGGACATTGCCCGCGTTCCTATCATGGTCGACTCATCAAAATGGGAAGTCCTGGAAGCAGGTCTTAAGTGCATGCAGGGAAAACCGATCGTCAACTCAATCTCGCTAAAGGAAGGCGAAGAGAAATTCCTTGAACAAGGAAGACTACTGCAAAAATACGGTGCAGCCGTAGTGATCATGGCCTTTGATGAACAAGGACAAGCGGCGACTAAAGACGAAAAAGTTCGCATCTGTAAACGCGCCTACGACCTTCTGGTGTCTAAACTAGACTTCGATCCATGTGATATCATCTTCGACGCCAACATCCTTACAGTTGCTACTGGTATCGAAGAGCACAACTCATACGGCGTGAACTTCATTGAAGCCGTCAGAGAAATTAAAAAAGTCTGCCCTGGCGCTTTAACCAGTGGTGGGGTTTCAAATCTTTCATTCTCGTTCAGAGGAAACAATATTGTCCGCGAAGCCATCCACTCTGTCTTCCTTTATCATGCGATTAAGGCCGGACTGGACATGGGTATCGTCAACGCCGGAATGCTGGCCGTGTACGATGAAATCGAGCCTGAATTAAAAGCAAAGTGTGAAGCGGTTGTTTTAAACCTTCACCCGAACGCAACAGAAGAGCTTTTAGAGCTGGCTGAAAGACTAAAATCACAAAAGTCGGACAAGACCGAGACTAAAGTTGATGAATGGAGAACTCTTCCGCTTGAAGAGCGCATTTCATACTCAATGGTAAAAGGCCTTGACCAATATATTGAAGCCGACACAGAAGAGGCAAGAGTTAAACTTGGTCGCCCTCTGAATGTCATCGAAGGTCCTTTAATGGACGGGATGAAAGTTGTCGGTAATTTGTTCGGTGAAGGGAAAATGTTCCTTCCTCAGGTTGTTAAATCGGCCAGAGTAATGAAAAAAGCCGTGGCCTATCTTGAACCATTCATGGAGCAGGAAAAACTCGCCAACAAAGAAAATGTACGCGAACAAGGCGTATTTGTTATTGCGACAGTTAAAGGCGATGTTCACGATATCGGTAAAAATATCGTTGGAGTAGTCCTGGCCTGTAACGGTTATAAAGTTATCGATCTTGGAGTCATGGTTTCTGCTCAAAAAATTCTCGATGTCGCCATTCTAAATAAAGCGGATATCATCGGCCTTTCAGGACTTATTACTCCATCGCTGGATGAAATGATCCACGTTGCAAAAGAAATGGAGCGCCAGGGCTTTAAAACTCCACTTTTAATCGGTGGA
The DNA here is from genome assembly GCA_040377165.1 of Bacteriovorax sp. Classification (GTDB taxonomy): domain Bacteria; phylum Bdellovibrionota; class Bacteriovoracia; order Bacteriovoracales; family Bacteriovoracaceae; genus Bacteriovorax. Next base: position 22,988 of record JBEIPI010000042.1, on the reverse strand, counting down.
GCGACCACATCCAAGGCCCATACTGCTATTAAAATTTCTCCTCACTACCACTCTCCTATCGCCCACGTTGGTGATGCTTCTCTCGTCATTGAAGTTTGTACAAATCTGATTAGTCCTGAAAGACGCCCTCAATACGTGAAGGAGTTAAATGAAAGCTTCCAACGCTTGAGAGAAAGACACGCCAATCAAGCGCAGGACAAAGAGCTTGTCTCTTATGAAGAAGCACGCGCCCATTCTTTTAAAACAAACTGGGAGCAGACTGAGATTGCTAAACCTTCGCGCAGTGGAATTTTCAACCTGGAAATCTCACTGGAAGAAGTCGTGCCATATATCGACTGGTCTCCGTTTTTCTGGACATGGGAATTAAAAGGCACTTACCCAAAAATCCTGGGCCACGAAGTCTACGGACAAGAGGCGCAAAAACTTTTCAACGACGCTCAAGCACTTTTAAATAGAATCATCAAAGAGAAAATCTTCACGCCAAAAGTGGCCGTAGGTATTTTCCCTGCTTATTCACAAGGCGACGACGTCATTGTAGATAACAAAACCACTTTCCACTTTCTGCGCCAACAGAAAGAAAAAATCGGCGATGACGGAGTCTATTACTCACTCGCTGATTTCATCGCTCCAAAAGGATACAATGATTATTTTGGAGGGTTCGTCGTCACCGCTGGTCACGAAGTCGAAGCATTCGCTAAAAGTTTCCAGGACAAAAACGACGACTACTCATCAATCATGGTGAAAGCTATCGGTGACCGCATCGCCGAAGCACTGGCCGAACTCGCCCACAAAAAAGTGCGCGACATCTTCGGCTATGGACTCGATGAGAATTTAAGCAACGAAGACCTGATCAAAGAAAAGTACCGCGGCGTCCGCCCGGCACCAGGCTACCCGGCCTGCCCGGATCACACAGAAAAGCAAATCCTATGGGATCTTTTAGGTGCTGAAAAATTAACCGGAGTGACTTTGACCGAGAACTTCGCGATGAATCCACCAAGCTCTGTTTCAGGATTCTACTTCAATCACCCTGAGGCCCGTTATTTTAACGTAGGAGCACTTTCAAAAGATCAGATCATGGATTATGCCAAGAGAAAGGGAGAGACTCTCTCATACGTCGAAAAATGGCTCTCACCGAATTTAGGATATGAACCAAAATAATCCGGCAAAAAAAATAAACACTCTGGAAGACGTCATTGCCGCTAAAGGCGAAGAATGGCGTGCGACCCTAGACTATGCCAGAGTGACTCTTTCCGATAAATTCATGACTGATAGAAACCTGGTCCGCTTAACTAAAGGCGCGGCAACCATCCCACAAACTGAACTGATGGTTAAACTTCTCTTCCAGGACTCAAAAGAGCGCCCGGTTGGAATTCCTGGCATTGATGTTTTTTTCAAAGTTGTCGACCACTCCCACTTCTCTCTAGGCTCATGGCTTTCTGCGATTGTTTTTTTCCACGAATGGCTAGAAAAAGAAAACCGCACCACTTCTTTTCAGAAAATGCTCGGCTACTTACAATGCTGTGAAGAATCTCCTGAGAACAAAGATATCGACCACAATTTTCTAGACCTGGTAGATGATATGCTTAAAACTCACGGGTATGTTGGCTAGTTAGGTACAAACAGATAGTCGTGTGCGACTTTTCCCTGCTCTAATGATTTTTTGGCGAAATCCCCAAGACTTTTAATATCGAAAAACTCTTTTGTCCCTACCGGACGAAAGCGGTAATCCTGAAACGAAGTCGTCCACAGGTTAATATCCGAGAGCATTTTTTCATGAAGTGCTTCGATGATGAAAACCGGCCTTGCTTTCTTTATAACTTCCTTCGCTCCACCTAAAACGAAATTTTCCGCGCCCTCGACATCAACCTTAATCAAGCTTGGTTTAACTTTCTGCTGGCCCACGAACTCATCAAGCGACACAAGCTCGATTCTCTCAATGTTCTTTTTATCTTTGCCGAAATGATCTCTGACGAGTGATGACCCACCGGTTGAAGTCGGATCAATGAAAAACTCCGCCACTCCCGTATGATCAGACACACCTTTTTTGATCAAGTGAAAATTAGCAACACGATTGTGCTCCAATGTCCGCTCAATACAGGCACTCATAGTGAGACCCGGTTCAAAAGCAAAAATAGAAACACTAGGATGGAATTTTTTAACAAAAAAACTGATAAGACCGATATTGGCGCCAACATCGAAAAACACACCATCTCTTGGAAGGTATTCTAAAATGTCCGCCTTTAATTTTTCTTCGTAATGGTAGAACGCAGCCGCCTTGTCATACATGACGTAATAAGAAGGGCCATAAAGATCTCTCGGATCTAAAAACAGATCAAAATCTCTTGAAATCGTAATTTTTGACATCTTTGGCTGAAATTGCCTGAATCTTCTGCTGAGAAAGCGATGGCTTCCGATGAAATGAGAGATTGCGCTACCGATGGCCATTTGAACTCCACAAATAAAAAAGGCCCCTTGCGGAGCCTTTTCTATATTATTTAACACTCTTGCGAGTGGTTCATAACTAATTAGTGAGCTGGAGCAGCTTCTGCAGCTGGAGCAGCTTCTGCAGCTGGAGCAGCTTCTGCAGTTGGAGCAGCTTCTGTAGCTGGAGCTTCAGTTGGAGCAACTTCAGTAGTTGCAGCTGGAGCAGCTTCAGTAGTAGCTTCTTCTTTTTTTGAACAACCGAAAGACATTGCAGATACAACAAGAGCAAGAACTAATAATTTTTTCATCTCAAATCTCCTAATTTTCGTTTAGATGATGACGTGTTACCGTGCACAATAATGATTATTAAATTTATATTACTTTTGCTGTATCGAAGTCAACTATCTTCTAAAAAAAAATGCAAAAAAGTTTTCATCAGACGGCTTTTAAAACACCCTCAATTAAATCCGAATAATGGGAAAAACCCCAAACCACCACTCTTTGCTCACAGGTTTTTTCCCTCTGAGGATGATATTTTCTCGCCTCTTTTATTCCATTAAAGAAACCTTCCAGGGCGGCCATATGGGATTTCAAAATCATTTCCTCGTCTTTGGTTAACCACATCTTTTGGATCTTTAAGTGGGAGCTGTTTTGGGCCTCTGTCTGAAGATCTTTTTTAAAGTACTGATTCACCAGACTCGTAAAGATTTCGCGGGCCTCTTCTTTGACGTTTTCGCGCTTATTAACTTCACTTAACCATGAAAAACATTGGTCTTTATCGATAGAGTAAACTCCCCCCTTATAACGGATCATGTTCCTCATCAGGAGGTTGGGGAGAATGTTTAAAAGCAGTCCGTGGCTTAAATTCGTATCAATTTCAATCTCTTGGATGTTCTTTTCTTTCTTCGAGAGCGATTCAATCACAATTCTTTCAATCATCAATAGTCCATCTTTCATGTTTTCACCTTGCGTCATTATGCTGTTAATGTGTTGCTATGAGGGGCCTTTTGAAACTGCATAAGTTTCCAGGTTTCAATCTTCCTTTTCAGGTAAAGCTCCAGCTCTTTAATGGCCTCTGGGCTCAACCGCTGGGAGCATTCAAAGGCGATGGCCTCAAGACTTTCTGAGAGTCCCATCCTCTCTTTTACCTTCTTACTAAAGATCTGGTACTCGGAGAGCTTCATCTTACTTCCATTAAAGAGTCTGAAAACACGAGTCAGCTGTATTCCTGTATCCTCGGAAATCCTCTTTAAAGTTGGTTTGCCGTTTAAAAGCATGTACTGGTTTAGAATTGTCGCTTGTGCATCCATATTTCCTCCTCTTTTATGACTCGCTAAAGCAGAAGCTGTGCCAAAGGAAAAATGGGCTTAAGAATCTGAAATTAAAGCTATTTCTTTCGATGCTTTTGAGATTAGTGTTCTCATATAAGAATGAACCGTTTTAAAATAAGAACAATTTATGAAGATTAAGTTGATTACTTCCAACATTCGATTCGCTAACTCAGGAGACGGGATTCATTCCTGGGAAAAAAGAAAAGGCCTTTTGGTGGATATTTACCAAAGGTTCGGACCGGATATTTTAGGGACTCAGGAAGGGCGCAGGACTCAACTCAGAGAGCTGGACGAAGCACTTCCAGGATTAATTTTAATCGACCAGCACCGCAATTGGATTGATGAAAGGATGTACCCGTGTCTTTTTGTAAATCCCGAGACTGTCGCTGTCGAGCGCTCTGGTGACGTCTGGCTTTCCGAAACTCCTGCCGTGGCCGGATCAAGTTCATTCCAGAGTACATTCCCCAGGCTTTGCACTTGGGCAGAAGTGACTTTCAAAAAAAGTGGATTGCAGATGATAGTGGTCAACACCCATCTTGATCACATTCTTTCCTCGACCCGTGAAAAACAAATCGAGGTGCTGATTTGTGAGATAAAAAAAATCAGCCTGCGTCCGGTGATTATCATGGGAGATTTTAATGAATCCCCTCTAACAGGCATCAAACAAGACCTAATGAGTGCTTTTGCTTTAAAAGATCCCTGGACTGAAAAGAAGTATCCTGAGGAAACCAGTCATCATGGGTTCAAGGGAAGTGAAACTTCCAGCGGAGATCGCATTGACTGGATACTCATTCCTGAGCAATTTGAATGCGAAGATTTGGTGATGATGAAGTCGTCGAACCCTGAAGGAGTATTTCCCTCAGATCATTACCCGATACTTGCGACAGTCATTCCCAAATGAAGATAAGTCTCAAGCCCTTTTTTAGTGTTCTCTAAAATATCAGCGCTTGGTTTCCACTTACCTTTTTCGCCGACAACAATAACCGTTGAGCCACCAAATAAGAAATAACCTTTCTCTTCTCCACGGACAAAAGACCTTCCTTTATCAAGTGGCTTTGACTGGATGATTTTTCCAACACAAATCGCTCCGACTTCAATGTAGGCGAGTTTACCAAAATTCTCTGTTTCTAAAATAGTGACGTGTCTTTCGTTGGTGATAAGAATATCGCCTTTTGATTTTAAGGCCAGTGGATTAACCGAATGGTACATTCCACTCACGCGGTAATCATCGACGATCTTTCCACTGTCAGGGAAGTGATAGCGGTGATAATCAACTGGACAGAGGCGGGCAAGTAGCAACGGTCCGTCCTCAAAAGTCTTCTCCCATTTTTCGTTGGCAATAAGGGCCTTTGGCTTTAGGTTATGGCCTTTGACCGGAACTGTTTCATCATCGTGAACGCTCTCATAGCCGTAATAACGGGCTTCACTGAAAGCGGCCATCTCTCCAGGGTTTTCAACAAAAGGACGCTTTCCCGGGCGAAAACGGCGAATAAAAAACTGATTAAAAGTCGAATAGGGTGACTTCTCATCCCTGCCATTCTCTGGAAGATAATCAGTCATCTGAATATTGAATTTTCTAATAAAAGGATCAACTTTCTGTTTGCTCAAAGGCAGGTCTTGAAGGGCCCCATAAAATTTGCTGATTGGCGCTTTGCAAATAAGGTGTGAAAGACCTCTCCCACTGTTAGACTCGTAAAGCCACTCAATAAATTTGTCGCCATAAACAAGTTCGTGGTCGATTTTACCCGTAATGCGGTTGTAGAATTTAATTTCCATAATGGCCTCTTGATCAAAAAGTCTTCCGGGATTATATCTATAGAGTACATTCCATGCAAGGAGGAGTTTCATGCGTAAGTTAGGACTTTTAGTTATATTAACTATGAGTTTAATCGCCCCGGCACACTCGCAGCTAGTTAAGAAAGAAACTGCGATGTTGCTTGAAAGCGAAAAGAATTCTATCTCTGTCTTTCAAAATACTGCAGATTCTGTTGTCAACGTTTCCAATCTTAGAAAGACCAGAAGTGTATTCGATATGGACGCAACAGAAATCCCGGCCGGTGTCGGCTCCGGATTTATCTGGGACACCAACGGCCACGTCATCACGAACTATCACGTTATCGCTTCCGGTGACTCTTTCATCATCTCGCTTCGCGGAGACCAGAAACAGTACCGTGCAAAGCTTATTGGCGGTGATCCGAAAAATGACATCGCTGTTTTAAAGCTTGATGAAGTTCCAAAAAGCCTGAAACCAATTCCACGTGGTGACTCGAAGTCATTGTTAGTCGGCCAGAAAACTCTCGCAATCGGAAATCCATTGGGACTCGATCATACGCTGACTACCGGTAGTGTCTCGGCACTTGAAAGAAAAATTTTAGGTTACGGTGGAGTTTCAATCACTGGAATGATCCAGACAGATGCGGCCATCAATCCCGGAAACTCTGGTGGAGCCTTACTTGATTCACAAGGGCGCCTGATCGGAATGAACACTATGATTTACAGCGCTGGCGGAGCCTCGAGTGCAGGCCTGGGTTTTGCGATTCCTGTTGATACAATCAAAAACATCGTTCCTCAAATCATCCAATACGGAAAAGTCACACGTCCAGGTTTAGGAGTGGCGGTTCTTGAAGAAGAGCTTGCGTCCCGCTTTGGATTGAGAACTGGAGTCATGATTAAATTTGTTGATCCAAAAGGCCCAGCTTCAAAATCAGGTCTTCAGGGAATCACCCGCGATCGTCGCGGTCAGTATTATTTCGGCGACATTATTGTTGGTATCAATGCTGATGCGATCAACAACTACGATGACCTGTACTCTGCTGTGAATAAATATAAAATCGGCGATAAAGTTAAGGTCAAAATCGTCCGCGACGGGAAAGAAAAAAACGTCGATGTAACTCTTATCCAGATCTGATTTAAATATTGAAGTTTTTTGCGAGAAGCCCTGATCGATTCATTTCATCAGGGCTTTTTTTATGTAAGACGCCTGCTGAATCAATCAACCAAATTTGGTCCACTTCCTTTTCAATTAAACTCAAATCATGAGTGCTGAATAAAATCCCGGTATGTTTCTCCCGCGAGACAAACTTCAAAAGCTTCATCAACTCTATCTTGGAAGGAATGTCCAGATAAGTGGTGGGCTCATCAAGGAATAAGTAATCTGGAGTCTGCACAAGCGCACGAGCCAAAAGCACTTTTTGTTTTTGTCCGTCGCTGAGATCCGAAAAAAGACGTTGATTGAGGTCTTTGATGTTAAGAAGGCCCACAATCTCTTCCACCGCTTGTCCGTCTTCCTCCAGAAAATCTCCCCAAAAATTCGTATAAGGGGATCTTCCGAGTGCAATCAACTCATGCACGCGCAGAAAGTCTGCGTGAATTTTATCAGTCAGAACAACGGCCAGTTTTTTTGCAATTTCAGCTGGTGTTATACGAGTGAAAGACCTTTCGTTTAAATTGATATCGCCATCGATTGCCGGATGAAGACCACTAATGGTTTTTAAGAAACAGCTCTTCCCTACTCCGTTGATTCCCATCAAGGCGATTAAATCTCCTCGCTTAAGCTCTCCTGAAAGATTTGCTAAAATTGATTTGTTATCGAAACCGACACTAAGATTTTTGAAAGTGATCACAACACTCTCCTTTCTTTATAGAGATAGAGCGCGATAACAGGTGCACCAATCAGCCCAAGAATTGAATTTGTGGCCAGCGAATATTCACTGGTAAATATCAAGATGAGTTCGGTGAAAAGGGCCAGAGAGCTTCCGACCAGAAACACCGCCGGCATCACCAGTCGTATATCACTTCGCTTAATAAAAATTCTCGCCAGATGAGGCGCGATGATTCCAATAAAGCCAATCGGCCCGCAGTAAGCGGTCACCGAGGCGACCAGAAAGGAGCAAACTAGAATCAGAAGAAACTTGAACGCCTGAACATTCATTCCCATGCTGCGGGCGTAGTTTTCACCAATAATAAACTGATTGAGTTTTTTTGGCATAAGCGCCAGAAAGACAATTCCCAAAGCGGCCAGTCCGCAGAAATAAGGGACATCTTCGATGGTCAAGCCTTGAAAGCTTCCCATGGACCAGACCAGGAAATTCTTTACCTGCAGACTTGGAGTCATGTTGACCAGTACACTAATGAAGCTCGAAGTAAAACTGGCAATTAAAAGTCCTAAAATTATGAGACTGATTCGGCTGAGATTTTTTTGAACCAAAAAGGCCAGAAGGAAAAACACAGAGAGAGCTCCGGCCATTGCCATTAATGCTTGCCCAATGCCTTGCCATTCTACCGGCAGAAAGGATGCTCCCATGATCGCGAAGGCCACTCCCAGACAGGCGCCGGCATTTATCCCAAGAAGATCAGGCCCTGCTAATGGGTTCTGGAAAAAGACCTGAAGTAGAAGCCCTGAAGAGGCTAGCATTCCTCCGGCTAAAAGCGCTACCATGATTTTAGGAAAACGTAGTTGCCATAAAATCAATTGATCCTGAGTATTGAATCCGGCCTCTCCATACACAAAGAGAATTGCGGACAGCAATATCGTTATAGCTAAAAAACTCAATAGGGCGATAGTTGGTCTTGTATTCATTTAAGCTCTTTATACCAGGTAAGACTATGGCTTCCGTTTTTATGAATGACTTCAGAAATATCCGCCAAAAGCAGATCAGGACGACTCACTCCCCTTTCCCAGTAATCATTGAAGCCGCTCTTATTTAAAAGCCTGGTGTTGTTATAAGCTGGAACGCTTGTGAATTTTTTGTAGCGAGAATCCTTTGAGAGTGGGACTAGATTTTCCCATGTATTTTGAGTCAACCATACATCGGCCTTTTCAGTAATTTTTAAAACCTTCTCAAGTGAGATAGTCTGCGTTTCGCGCGAAGTGCTCTTTAAAAGAAGATTACCTCCGGCATCACGGATCAGAATGGCCAGGTCACTTTCTCCTCCGCACGTTGTCCACTTTCCATTTTGGATATCACCCACCAGGACATTTTTCTTTTTAAAGGCCAGGGCCTGTTTTTTTAAGTCATTATAGCTGCTTTCAATCTTGGTAAAGTATTTCTGCATAATTGAATCTTGATTAAAGAAGACAGCGGAAAATATCATCCACTCGGCACGTGCCAGAGGATGCACCTCTTCGAAATCATAATTGAAGACAACTGGAATCTTTAATTTTCTTAATTCATTAATTCTTTTTTGGCCCGCAAGATTCGCTGAATAGGCCATCACTAAATCCGGAGAAAGCGAAAGAAGCTCTTCCGCATTCATCTGATAATGAATGTCCTGAATCTTCTGGCCCTGAAATTTACTGTTGTAAAGATAGTTGATTCCCTGAAAGCCAACTAACCTATTCTCCATATTAAGCACCGAAAGAAAAGACACGTGAGTGGTGGATGTGGCGATAAAGCGTTTGGTATTAGCAGTGAATTTAAATAAAGAACTTGTGCAGTTTAAAGGACCATCAGCGACCATAAAGCGGTCTACTATCGGCTTTTTTCCAGACTCAACAATTTTAAATTGATCATAATAATGGATTTTAAAATACTGCGCATACCGTGGTGTATAGGTCTTAATCACTTTTTGTGATTCGCAATCGGCCGCCCATAAATTCAAGGATGCGATTGATATAAGTAATAGAAAATAAAATCTCATTAAAAAAGTCTAAGCCCCCTCATTTTTATTGTAAAGACTCACGCTTTCTCTATAATAGGAGCTGCTGATAAAAAGTAGTGAAGTTTGGTGAGAATCCAACGCTGTCCCGCAACGGTAAAGCCCGATCCCTTTTTATCTTATATTTACCCGAGGAGGATACATGCTTGAAAAAAATATCACGCGCACGCTCTTTATCGCCCTCATTCTAAATTCTCATCACTCATTTGCTTCGGAAGAACTTGAAGCAATTAATGTTACAGCAGACAGAATTGAAACAACTCTCGACAAATCCCCTTCGGATATCAAAGTATTTGGCAGAGGAGAAATTGAAAAAAGCAACACACTTAAAGAACTTCTTTCTAAAGAATCCGACCTAAAGTTTGTTCAGTCCGGTCCATCTGGAAGCAACACTAGTTTATTTTTAAGAGGAAGTGATTCATCACACGTTCTGGTCATCATTGATGGAATAACAATGAATGACCCCAGCAATCCCAATCGCCAGTTTGACCTGGGACGCTTGAGCTTAAACAATATCGAGCGCATTGAAATTTTAAAAGGATCTCAAGGCCTTCTTTACGGTTCAAATGCCATTGGTGGAGTCGTGCTTATTACAACAAAACAAGCAAATAAAATTTTCTCTGGTGGCGCACAGGTTGATTACGGTTCCTTTGATACTGTTAACGGGGCAATTAATGCTCAAAAAAAAATCGGTCAGACTTCTTTAAGTTTTGGAGCTGATCATTTAAAAACCAAAGGTTTTTCTGCGGCGAATGCCTCACGCAACATCAATGCGGATGATGATGGTGAAAAAAGAACAACATTGAATGCTGCCCTCTCTCAACAAATCGTCGAGGGAAAACTTAATGGCCAGTTGAAGATCAATTACCGTTATGTGAATGATACTGTTGACCTGGATAAAGGCGGTGGGGCCGGAGAAGATGACCCCAACGACTCTCAGTTCACTGAGCAGCAGTTTCTGAAAGCAGGATACACTCAAAAGTGGGAATCAGGGCAGACAGCACTCAACTTCTCCCAATCACTCCACCACCGCACTTTAAATGTGAGAAAAGATGTGGTTCATGCCAATGAATCTTCTGTCACAACCAAAGGGGAAATCCAAAAGGCTGCACTTAACCACACGTTCTATGCCAATGATTTCCTAACTCAGAATTTCAACCTGGATTTTGAGCACGAAGAAGACCAGTTGAAAAATTTCAACCAGAACCTGAGCTTTTTTTTCTATAATCATTTTGAATTCGGCCCGGCGATTGTAAACGCCGGTGCAAGAATCGACAGCAATAAATTCTTTGGCGAGCATGTGACTTACAAAGTGGCCTTGATGCATTTTTTTAATCACTTCACTTTGAAAACTAGTTACTCCACAGGCTTCAGGGCCCCGAGCCTGAATCAGCTTCACGACCCTACTTATGGAAATAAAAATCTTGAAGCAGAAACCAGTCAAAGCGCCGAAATGGGAATCGAGTTTCCTTTCCTTGAAAAGTACAAATACTTCTCAACTTTCTTTTACACTGACTTAAAAAACCGCTTAAGCTATGACCCCATCACCTTTGTAAACCAGAACCACGGCAAGGCCCGCATTGTCGGGTTAGAAAATGTTTTTGAGTCGTCATGGTCGTCAGAATGGTCTTCACAATTGTCGGCCACCTGGCTTTCAGCGCGAAATACGAGCTCAAAAACTAAATTAAGCAGAAGACCCAACCTGAACGCAAAGCTCTCCATCAATTACAAAAAGAGTATCCATTCTGCCGGCCTGGAAGGAGACTTTACCGGCAAAAGACCTGACGTCGACAACCTAGGCAACACAGTCAACATGCCTTCATATACGATCTTTCACTTCAATTGCGAAGTGGAGATGAATCAAAACTTGATTGCTTATTTAAAAATAAGAAATCTGCTCGATAAAGAGTACGAAGAAGTTTACGGCTACGGCACTGGCGCAAGAGCGGGAACACTTGGTCTAAAATATATATTTTAGACCATGTTCGGGTCCATCGCATCTCTGACAGCTTGACCAATAAGGTTCAAGAGAGTCAACACTCCAAAGAGGGCAAGAGACGGATAGAACGCTAACCACCAGGCGATGGTATAGTTTTTCTGTGCCTGGGCCAGAAGTTCACCCCAGCTTGGAGTTGGAACCTGAAGACCGAATCCCAGGTAATCCAGGGCCGCAAGCCCAACCATTTCCGCGGCAATCGTGAAAGGCGCAAAAGTGATGATTGGTGTCAACGAGTTTGGAAGGATATGCTTAAAAATAATCTTAGTGTGAGAAGCTCCAAGCGACTTGGCGGCCTCAACGAATTCACGGTTTCTGTTTTTTAAGAACTCTCCGCGCACGTAATACGAAATCCCAATCCATGAAAAGATACAGGTGATTAAAATCAGCAACATCAATGATGGTGAGAAAATCGAAACAAGAATGATCAAAAGGAAAAACTGAGGCACAGTACTTAAGATCTCAACAATTCTCTGCCCGATGAAATCAACTTTCCCGCCGAAATACCCCATTGTCCCACCGAGGATGGTACCCACTACAAGAGCGATAAACCAAACGGCCACGGCATAAGTTAAGCTGTATTTAAAACCGTATAATAAGCGCGATAAAACATCGCGGCCACGGTCGTCCGTTCCCAGAATATTAACTTTACTTGGAGGCGCTGGATACTCCAGAACGTTTGAGTTACTTTCGTATGGATCCCATTGAATCAAAGGCCATAGAGCGTAATCCTCGCCTTCCACTTTTAGAGCACGGTAATCCACTTCAAGCGAATCGGTGATTCCGAATGTCTCAGCACTATAGTCTTTAAAAAGCGGGAAATAAGTCGTCCCGTGATACTTCATAACCAATGGCCTGCTGTTGGCCAAAAATGGTGAGAGAAAAGTTGCCGCAACTAAAAATAAAAAAATAAAAGATGAAGCCATGGCGATCTTATTTCTTTTGAAAATCTTCCAGCGCTTTCTTGTTAATTCATTGGTTATGTAACGTTCGATCATTTGAAATCAATCCTTGGATCTACTGCAATGTAAGCTAAATCACTAATCAGGTTTCCAACTAACATCAGTAAACTTTGAATAAATAGCAGCCCCATAATGACGTTATAGTCTCTTTGAAGAATCGACTTATAACTTAGAAGCCCCATTCCATCTAACTGGAAAATAGTCTCTAGAAGAATAGAGCCCACGAAAAATACCGAGATAAATCCGCCAATACCAGTCACAATCGGAATTAATGCATTTCTTAGAGCGTGCTTTAAGAAAACAACTTTTTCCGGAACGCCTTTGGCGCGAGCGGTACGAATGTAGTCCTTTTTAATTTCATCCAAGAGCGAGTTCTTCATCAACATTGTTAAAACCGTGAACGACCCAATCATGTAACAGATTAAAGGAAGAACAAAGTGGTGAACTCTGTCGACAAATTTTCCCCAGATCGATAAGTCGTAATAATTATCCGAGTATAATTCCCCAATCGGGAACCATTCATAGAATCTTCCACCGGCAAAATACACAATCAGTAAGATTGCGAGCATGAAGCTGGGGATCGAATAGACGACAAAAAGAAAGATACTGGAGATAAGGTCAAACATTGACCCGTGCTTAACGGCCTTGAGCACCCCGAGGATGACACAAATAACGTATGACATGATCAATGAAACAACACCGAACTGCAGAGACACCGGAAGCTTGCTGGCAATAACATCCAGAACCGGCTCCTCATAAGTGAAACTCTCTCCGAAATCCAATTTAGCGATGTTCTTAAGCCAAATTAAGTAACGAATGTGCATTGGCTTATCAAAACCATATTGTTTTTTTAGTGCTTCAATAACTTCTTCTGAAACTGCGCTACTTCTGGAATCACCAGATCCACCTGACCTGGACTCTCCACCTGCCCCGCCGCCGAATTTCATTTGCTGAATTCGTTGTTCGATCGGGCTTCCTGGCGCGAGGTTAATGATGACGAAAGTTACTAAAGTGATCCCGAGCAATGTCGGGATCATTATGAGTAATCTTTTTAAAATATAAGTAAACAAAGGAAACCTCTAGTTATTTTGTGATCCACCAGTAGTCAGAACCGATTGAGTATGTGTAGGTGTCTTTTTCTCTTCCTACGCGGTTTGAGTGGGCATAAAACTTGAATTTTCCGTTAAACAAGAAAATGTATGGAACGTCAGCTGCGATTGTTCTGTAAACTTCACGAAGTTTTGTCACTCTCGCTTTTTTGTCCATAAGAAGACGGGCTTCATCGATTAGCTTATCAACTTTTGGGTTGTTGTACTGAACGAAGTTTGACCCTTGGTTAGCAATAGATTCCGAGTGCCAGATTTGTTTTGGATCCCAGTCAAGGTCTCCACCACCCCATGCAAGGCGAACAGCATCGAATTTTCTTTCATCAAGAAGCTTAATGAAGGCGTTCCATTCAACAACTTTTACCTGAACATCTACACCCGCTTTTTTAGCGTCTTCCTGAAATGTAGTAAGGAACTTCACAAAGTCTGGAGACGGCTCAAGGATTGTGAATGATAGTTTTACTTTTTTACCATCGATCATTTTATCAAGAACTTTATCCCCGTCCGTATCTTTCCATCCATCGTCGTTTAATTTTTTAAGCGCCGCTTTTGGATCGAACTCAATTGGCTTTACTGATGGGTCAGCATAGTCAGATTGCTGGTAAAGAGGTCCTGTCGCTGGAAGTGAGAAGTTGAAAAGGAATTTTTCAATCATCTTCTTTCTGTCAAATAGTCCAACAAGAGCTTCTCTTGTCTTAACAGATTTGAACATTGGGTTTGTCAGGTTGAAACCTACGAAAGCGTAACCAGAAACTTGTTTGTTCTGAGTTTTAACTTTGTGGATCGTCTTGCCCCATTTAGGTCCGCTTGTTTTTTGAGCGTACTCATCTGGTTGCAGTCCAAGGTAGTCAATCGCTCCGCTTTCAATAGATTGAATTGAAGCAGATGAATCCTGGATAAATCTCATAGTGATTGTTTGGAAGTTGTGCATTCCTTTCATTGTCGGAGCAGTTCTTCCCCACCAGTTAGGGTTAGCGGCCAGAACGATTCTCTTGGCGCGGTCAAATTCCTTAAGCATGTATGGGCCAGTTCCAATAAGAGTTTTATTTAGAACTTTCTCCTGCTCTTTAGAAGGATTTTTGTATAAGTGCATTGGTACAACAGTAAGTCCCGCTGCCACCGAGAAGTTATTAAAGTACGGAGTTCCAACATTGAACTTAATCTTGTTTGGAGCAACGACTTCTACAGACTTGATGTTTTCATAGTAAGGCTTCAAGTGAGCTGTCTTATAAGTGTCTTTTGGATCCATGATCGCATCGAAAGAAAACTTAACATCTTCAACTGTAAGTGGTTTTCCATCGTGCCACTTTACTCCATCTCTTAGTGTGAACTCGAAAGTTTTACCGTCTTTAGAAATTGACCATTCTTTTGCAAGAGCAGGCTCCCACTCTCTCGTGTCAGCGTTTCTAGTTAGTAAACCTTCCATGATCATCGACTGAACTTCACTTGCGTAAGCATCAGATGACGACAGAGCGTTTAGAGTTGTTGGAGCTTGTCCAAGGTTGATTTTAAACTCTCCGCCGAACGGAGCGTTTGGGTTCCCGATTGCCATAGCAGTGTTCATCACGCCAAGCAGGAACGAAAGAGCAATTACACACTTTTTCATAGTATTTCCGCCTTTTTAAAAAATTAATCAAGCTTAGAATAGAAGTGTGCAGAGTTCAATTATTTTTTGAAGTACAAATTGGTGTCTAAAGACCACCGGTCCAATGTAAGATTCTCATCTTTGAGCTTATATTGTTCCAGTTTTTGATCGATTTCATCCCTACGGCGTTCCAAATCTTTATAAGACCTTAGAGAGTATGTTCTATCCTCATCCAGGCCGTGTAATTCTTTTTGCCATTCCTGCTCTAGCTTTTCGCGCAAAGTTTGATAACGCGCATTAATCGCGTTCACCCTCTCCATGTGGGCCTGGATTTCTTTGTTTCTCATATCCATCTGACCTTGAACGGCCATGCGCTTTTTAATAAGTATCCCTACAACTTCGCGGCCCATTTTAATGTTGTTTAAAAGGTCCTCGCTGTAAAACTTATAGTAAGCGCCGGTGCTGAAATAGAGATTCTTCTCACAGTACTTTATATCCGGAAGCTTGAGCAGAATATAATCAGAAGTCCTGCCGATGACATAACTCTTGCACTTCAGTGTTGAGTTTCTCTCATCCCAAAATTCGATTTTATCTTTGACGTTCACATACTTAATGTTGTCGAAATCAACTTTGATTCTAACTACTGAAATATCTTTGCTGATTTTAGAAATTCTTCCGGAAAAAAATCCTTCCTCCGAAGGCGCGGCTTTCGCGTTGCCAATGGCAAAACAAAAAAAGACAGCGATGATTCCGGTAATAAACTTCATTCTTCCATTATCGGAAGTCTTCGGATTTTAGTCTACGAGGAAGATTATACTTGAGTTGAAAGCTTTTCTATTTAAGCTTTAAAAGAAAGTAGTTTGACTGGTCTTCTGCCTGATAAAGCAGGACTTCAAACTGCCCTAGAGAGGCCATGACATCCTTAAGCTGCTCGGAATCCTTTAGGACTACCAGGCTCGACTTATTTTTAAGTCCTTTCAGGACATCTTTATCTCTTTTTAAATCATCACTAAAAACGATACTAGTACTTGCGCTGATCTTCTTAGAAAGTTTTAATCCCTTGGTCGCAAGCAGACCCGCTTCAAACTCATCCATTTTTCCGCTTGAGTAGTATGAAAGATCCTGGCTATTCTCGGGCACGTGGCTTAAAACTTCATTCCAGAATAAAGCTGTAGATTCCTTTTTCTCCCCCGTTGCCGAGTCGATACTCTTTACACTTCTTGAGTTCTTCACTCCAGAAAGAGCTTCATATCTACCAGCAGGAATCGCTTTTCTCGTCTGAGAAGAAAGAGCGAAAGGAATAGCTAGTACGAAAAAAAAGGCCGCAATATTAATTGTCTGTTTCATGTTCCACTTGGTCTTTTAAAAGACCCATCTCCGCATCGATGTACAGGTTTAAAGTTTCAAAATGCTTTTCCAGCTCTCTGACATGCGAGTGCAGTTTATCTTCCACTCTATTAGGCATGTCCTGTGTATGATTCAGGTACCAGCGGATTTCGTCCACCTTGCTATAATAAATATCCAGGCCGGCAATCACTTCTTGTCCACAAAGCATCAGTTCTTTAATTGAAGCCGTATCGTAACGGTTCATAAAAACTGCCGGGAAATAATCGCGTGTGCGCTTTAGTGAAAACTCGTACATGTATTCTGGTGCTCTGAACTTAATGCGATCAAAGAGCCTCTTAGCATCAAGCTTAAGAAGCATTAGCATACGTTGTGATTCTTCACTGATTTTTACTTTCATACCTGAATTATACGTCTTAGTTTGAATTTGTCATAGAAGGCAATTTCGCTCTACGACCACCCGGCCACTCTACTGCTGTATTGCGGTCCTTGTAAAACTCTACGGCCACTGTCATCGCCACTTGTTTTACGTTGAGTGGAAGTTGAAAGTACCTGTAGACATTTTTATTTTCAAACTTCATCGCGTTTTCGATCTCCGAAAACGAACTGATATCATAAACCATAACCTTACCCGAGGCCATAGCGGCGTCGAGGAAATTTTTTCTGATATCTTTAAAAGCAAAGGCCGATGAAAAATCATTCCTCATGACGATTACATGATTCTTTTTATTTTTATCGATGTCTTTTAAGTCATGAGCTTCGATGGGAAGTAAACTTATATTAATCTTACCTAGTACTTCTGCTAATACATAATAGGTATGATCAAGCTCAGCTCTGGTTTGAAGGTAAAAAATGTAATTTGTAATTGTATTGTTATTTTCTTTCATGCCTTTTTATCGGCGAAATCAAATAAAATAATTACTACTTTTTAATACCTGACTAAAACCTTTTGTCTTCTTGTTTTTTCGATTTTCCCAATGAAAGCGATCAACATCATCCCGACAATAAGTGAACCTAAGAAGTTTGCCATCGCTCCACCTGAACCATTTGAATTTTTTGAAATATCCTCAATAGTCCCACAGGCCGCGACTTTCTTTTCCTGCGTAGATAACGGAGAAACATACCCTGATGATTGCCTGCTGATGGTTTCGTCCACTACCGCATTGATGCCTTTAATGTCATCTTCCTGAAGGGCCGTCACAGCTCCCAGGCTTGCGGCCATAACCGCACCTGAATCCTCCGAGTGATCCAGACCAAGTGTGTGTCCGATCTCATGAAGAATAGTGATCTTCAGAGAATTCCCCCAATTTTGTCTTAGGTAACTGATCCCGCCATTTAAGATGATTACTGTCTGTTCAAAAAAAGTTCCCTGATTGTAACGAATAGTGATGGCCAGAGTTCTTGAGGGATCATAGCCGGTCTCAGCTCCGAAATTATCTGACCAGCGGATGTAGTTTCCTCCGTAGCTCGATGAATTCTGAACCGCGCTCATCTGCCAGATGTCTCTTCCCACAACCGCTTCCCATTCAGCGACCGCTTGGTTCGCTAAATTTTCAAGCATCGCCGAATCACTCGCCACTGGTGCGAACTTCGCCATCTGTATTGGAAACGATTTCCAGTAGAAACCGCTTTTAAAATCTGAGGTGAATGTGTAGGCATGAACTTTTGAGCTCATTCCCAGGAACAAGAAAATGGCCATAAGCGAGAGGGGGATACTTATGGCCAATTTTTTTGTGTGCTTCATTTTACGTCCTTGTAAAATATTGTCACTATAACGACCTTTCCATCCTTGGAAGGGTATCGAAATATAAAGGCAAAATACTAAAGTTTAGAAAATACAGTTGCCGAACATAACCAGACATCATTTGCTTCAAGAGTGTAGATCTCTCCGCTCTTGAACTTCACCGGGCCGTCTTTTACGACCTGGATCTTCTTTGAAAGGACTTTCTCTCCTTTCAGAGTTTGAATAATCTGGAAATCAACTTCGACTTTTGGATATGTTGATGAAGAGTCCACTTCTTCAACATTAGTCACGGTAGCGATGTACTTTTCTGGACAAGCGAGGTTAAAAGCCGACGTTGCCTGTGCATTATGCACTTCAAGGGATCCAGCTAAACCGATAAGAGTAATTGCGACCTTTCCTAGTCTTAAAACCTGCTTCATCCTAAAGCTCCTGCTTAAATAATCTTCCTTGAAGTTCCAAATCCCTGGTGGAAATCTTCCGTGATCTCCTATTTTATCTATTGCAGGGTCCATGCCAAAAGGGAAAAATTTGTAACATCCCGATAGCCTAAAACCATCTGTTTTTATCAGTGACGAAAAGACACTTAAACCTACCTTTTAGGTGTCAAAAGAAAATGTCAGGCTTCAAAATTTTGACCTCATTACCTTTTTACAGAGGACAAAAAGGAGTCTTTTAGGCGACAACCGACTATTTTCCTACAGCTAAATGCGGGCTAAAATTTATTGACTTACTTGCTTCTTATAGACAATTTTTGTGTTGGCCAGAACACTGTTCATTGGATTGTAGATGGTAGACTTCTCCAGCAGATCTCCTGCCGGAGTTTGAGAATATTTATTTACTGCCCTCACCGGGCGGATGATCGAAGGAATCCCTGGGTCTCTTTTATATTCAACTTTAACTTCCAGAACCAGCTCATCCTGAACAAAAGCACCTCTTCCGTACGCGAGTATATCCTGGTCATTCTGAACAACTGAGAATTGATTATCTAATATAAGGGTATGAGTAAGTGGTCTTGAAAGAACTGAAACCTCTCCACAGCCTTTTTGTAAAAGAACGATGCTCTCTCCGCTTCTGTCTAAGTACGTCCCGCTCAAATCAGGACATGCAAACGCTGAGGTTGAAAGAATAACCCCTAAAACTATGGGAAGTGATTTCATTATTTAACTCGTCTGAAGGTAATGTACTCAACACCTGTCGCAGAACCATCCTCTTTAAAGGGCTCAATCTTTTCTACCAGGTTGTTGTATTTGTCGATTCTATAAGATGTCAAAAAGCGCACAGGCAGGTCGAAATCATTCATTCCACCCCAATCCATGCGGATATCGATGATAAGGTCAGTCGCCGAAAAAGAGACCTTCGCATAAGCTGTCATCTTACCTTCTTTCTGCAGGACTCTCTCAACATTATCCGCCAGAAGCGTTGTTGTTCCGTCTACGTCAGACCAGGTTGTACTTGCACAGGCATCCTGAACGATAGTGCGCACGTTGCCTTCATCACTATCAAAAAAAGAACCAGTCAAATTCGGGCAGGCCCATGAATTAAATGAAAGCAGAGACAAAAGGGCAAATAATGCGAACTTCATTATTGATTGATTTTAAGACGCATCTCTTCTTTAAAAGAAGCTAAATGCATTGAGGAAATTTCAACTAAACAGGCAACGATAAAAATACACAATCCAGAACTTAAAATAATGTCCATAGATCATCTCCTTGATTCACGATACGCAAATCCCTTGCGTATGAATTTCAAAAAATCTCTTAGGCAATTATTTAAGCATTGGAGGGAATCACGTGACAAACAAAAAGGGTCCCTCAGGACCCCAATGTAAGATAAAGATAAAAAATTAAGCTCTAGGGTGCGTTGAACTCTCCGAGCCAAGAACCTGTCCCTTTGAGTTATAAAACGTCATTGTTTGTACCAAACCTCCAGCAGAGTCTTTGACAATAACAATAACGATTCTAGCAGGAATAGCATCTACTGGAACCTCTGGAGGAAGAGCAATTTTGTACTCAATTCTATTTTCCAACGTGAGATTGTTTCCGACAAAGGTGGCAGCTGTATAGACCCTGACCTCTGGAGAATCTTCTGTCACTCTAAAATTACCATCTGTAATCAAAGTGCTACTTCCCGAACTATCTGAAATTGTAACGTTCGAGCACCCAGATTGAGTCACAGAATAAATTCCTTCTTCTCCTCTATAGCTCCCTGAGAAGTCAGTACAGGCCATGGCCGCAGTTGTGAACAATGAAAGGCAAAGCGCGAATAATAATTTTTTCATAAAACCTCCGTCAGTTTAACTTCTGAAAATTAAGCAGGAGATTTTTCTTCATGTAAATAGTGGCTAAAATTTATTGATGCAAAAATAAGAAAGGGGGCCTAAGCCCCCTTTCGTGATTGGTCATAATTATGCGTTGGACAGCAATTACATCATTCCGCCCATTCCGCCCATTCCACCCAGTCCGCCTGGCATTCCAGCAGGAGCGTCAGATTTTGGAAGGTCCGCAATCATTGTTTCAGTCGTCAGCATTAGACCTGCAACTGAAGATGCGTTTTGTAGAGCTGAACGAACAACCTTAGTTGGATCGATGATTCCGGCAGCTACAAGGTTTTCGAATTTTTCATCGCGAGCGTTGAAACCAAAATTGTTGTCTTTATTGTTCTTAACTTCGTTAACAACAACTGACCCTTCAAGACCTGCGTTTGTAGCAATTTGTCTTAGAGGCTCTTCAAGAGCGCGCTTAATGATTCTGATACCGAAGTTTTCTTCTTCATTGCGCCCTTTCAGGTCGTTTAGAACATTTGAAGCGTGAAGTAGAGCTGAACCACCACCAACAACGATACCTTCTTCAACAGCGGCACGTGTAGCGTGTAGAGCGTCTTCTACTCTGTCTTTCTTTTCTTTCATAGCTGTTTCTGTTGGAGCTCCGACTTTAATTACCGCAACACCACCATCAATCTTAGCTAGTCTTTCTTTTAGTTTTTCTTTGTCGTAATCAGAAGTTGTCTCTGCGATTTGCGCTTTAATAGCTGCAACTCTATTTTGAACTTCTGTCTTGTTTCCATTTCCATCAACAATTGTTGTATTTTCTTTGTCGATTGTTACGCGTTTTGCAGAACCAAGAACTTCTACACCTGAAGTTTCAAGTGACATTCCAAGCTCTTCAGAAACCACTGTTCCACCTGTAAGTGTAGCGATATCTTTTAACATTTCTTTTCTTCTATCACCGAAACCTGGAGCTTTTACAGCTGCAACTTGAAGTGTTCCGCGAAGCTTGTTAACAACAAGAGTTGTTAGAGCTTCACCGTCGATATCTTCAGCGATGATTAAAAGTTGTCTTCCTGATTGAACAGTCTTCTCTAGAAGAGGAAGAAGCTCTTTCATTGAAGAGATTTTTTTATCTGTGATTAGGATGTTGCAGTTATCAAAAGCAACTTCCATTTTTTCTGGGTTGTTTACGAAGTATGGAGAAAGGTATCCACGATCAAATTGCATCCCTTTTACTACGTGAAGTTCTGTTTCAGCAGTTTTAGATTCTTCGATTGTGATAACACCATTGTTTCCAACTTTTGACATTGCTTCAGCAAGAAGTTTACCGATATCTGCATCGTTGTTTCCAGAGATTGTACCAACTTGAGCAATCTCTTCAGAAGTCTTCACTTCTTTTGACATTGACTTAAGTTTCTCAACAACTTTCCCAACAGCAAGATCAATTCCGCGCTTTAAATCCATTGGATTGTGACCAGCCGAAACTAGCTTAACACCTTCTTTATAGATTGCTTGTGCTAGAACAGTTGCCGTTGTTGTACCGTCACCTGCATCTTCGTTCGTTTTTTGCGCAACTTCTTTTACCATTTGCGCGCCCATATTTTCGAAGTTGTTTTCAAGTTCGATTTCTTTAGCAACCGACACACCGTCTTTAGTGATGTGAGGAGCACCGAAAGATTTTTGGATAACAACGTTGCGTCCTTTTGGTCCAAGTGTCACTTTAACAGCATTTGCTAAAGCGTTTACACCGTTGAGAATCAGAGTTCTTGCGTCTTCTGAATATTTTAATTCCTTAGCCATATATATCTCCTGTTAAATAAATAATTAGTGAAGAATTCCTAGGATTTCGTCTTCTTTCATGATTAGAACTTCTTTGCCTTCAACCTTTACTGCTGTTCCAGAGTATTTTCCGAAAAGTACAGTATCCCCAACTTTTACATCAAGATTGCGAACTGATCCGTCAGTTAATCTATAACCAGAGCCAACTGCAATGATTTTTCCTTGTGATGGCTTCTCAGTGTGATTGTCTGGGATAATGATCCCGCCAGCTGTTTTAGTTTCCTCGTCCAAGCGCTGAACAACAACGCGGTCTTGTAATGGTCTCAATTGCATAATACCTCCCGAGTAATAAAAAATTTTACCTTCACAATGTGGTATTAGACCTGATGAGTGTCAAGGTTTGGACAGAAAAATAATTTATCTTGAAGTAATGAGAAGTGTCATTTTTGCTATTTCAAGGCCAATATCGCTATTATTCAAAAGTTAAGAAACTTATCCTAAAGGAGACAATATGGTTACAATGACGGGGATTTACGAGGGGGAAAAGTATTGCACGCTAACCCACGGCCCTTCCCAAACTAAAATTCACACAGACGCACCAAAAGATAATAATGGACGCGGGGAAGCTTTTTCTCCAACCGACCTGGTAGGAGCAGCCCTCGGCAGTTGTATACTCACTACGATGGCCATATATGCTGAAAAGAATGGATTTGATATAAAAGGAGCCTCATTTCAAGTCACCAAAAAAATGAAACTGGAACCTCGAAAAATTCACGAACTGGCCGTTGAAATT
>JBEIPI010000109.1:0-9267 GCA_040377165.1 Bacteriovorax sp. | reverse complement strand
TGATATCTGTAAACCTTGGGGTAATTAACTTGTTTCCTATTCCTGTTCTTGATGGTGGACACATTATGTTTATCGTTCTTGAAATTGTGAATCGTGGACCACTTTCAAGAAGAAAGATGGAGATTGCTCAACAAGTAGGGCTTTCAGTTCTCTTGATGTTGATGGTTGGCGCTATTTTTAATGATGTGACCAGGTTCTTCTAATGCACTCTTTATATGTGGATAGCACTTCCGGTTTAGTGATTGGTTTACTTGATTCAGATTTCAAATGGGTTGAGTACAGCGATACAAAGGAAAAAAAGCCTTCGGAAGTCATCCATGTAGAAATTTACAACCTTGTAAAAAAATACAATTTAAATCTTAAAGAGATGAACTTCTTCTTCTCCGCAGGCCCAGGCTCATACACAGGGATGAGATTGGGAGAGGGGATCGCTCAGATTCTGGCGTGGGATGAGAAGAAAGTTTTCTCTTTCCATCACTTCGATGCTCCAAGACTACTTGGGGTCCAGAAAGGTTACTGGGTGACCAACGCTTTTAAAGGGCAGGTCTTCGTCTATAACTGGGACAACTCGAACAATACGGCCACTAAAGAACTCTTTAATAGCGCCGATTTCAAAATCACTGACCCGGCATTGGGATACACTTTGTCACACGATGTGAAGGATTTTGAAAATTTAAAAACAACCAAAGAGTTGATTCATCAATCTTCAGAGGGGATTTTCTCGAAAGTGTTCAGTGAAAAAATGAGGGAAGCTCCTTATTACTTCAGGACGCTGGATGAGGAGTTTAAGCATGCTTAAGTCCTACCTTCCGCCAAAGTTTAATACTCTCGCGTTCTGCATTTTCTTTTTTTTATGGGTATTCGGACTTTATAAAGCGCTGCTGATATTTGTGTGCCTGTATATTCTGCTCTATCTGCTTTTAAGAAGAAACAGAAACGACTTCCGCGATGATCCGATGATCACGAAGGGAGTTATCTTTTCTCCGGCCAACGGGAGAATCATTCACATTGAAAATAATGTTTCGCATGGAATGTACGGCGATCAGCTGGTTGAGATTCAGATTCTGGTTCCTTGGTGGAAAGAAATGGGAATCTACATGCCATTGTCATCAGAAATTAAAACCCTGCTGGTGCTAAAAGGTCAGTCTTTTTTCCGTTACCACAAGGCCGAAGAAGTAATTGGGACCAAAGAGGGTAAGGGCGTAAGCATGGCGCTCGACAATCGCGGAGAGACGGTGGGTCTTACATTTTTTAAATGTAAGCTTGGGCTCTGGCCGGAGCTGATGGTTATGCCGGGAGACCGCGGCGGAAGAAGAGTGAATATTGGATACTTCCCATTCGGTGGGACAGTGATGCTTTATTTACCAAAAAAATATGAGATACTACTTAAAACTAATGATGAGGTTTCTGCCGGAGAATCAATCCTGGCGGTAATGCCTGACCACGCTTAAAGGTTATTATAAATGTTAAACACTCCACGTCGCCTGGCCTTTTTTCTTCCTAATACATTCACCGCCCTGAATATGGCCTGCGGTTTCTTCTCAATTATTCTTGGTTGGAAAGGGTAATACTATCAGGCTTCGATGATCCTGGTTCTTGGAGCAATCTTTGATTCAGTTGATGGGAGAGTCGCACGCATGACCGGCACTCAGTCCGCGTTCGGCGAGCAGTTTGATTCTATTTCTGATGTTGTGAGTTTTGGTGCGGCACCGGCGTTTTTAGTCTACAATCGTTTTTTTACAGATATGGGAAGAATCGGGTTGATCACTTCTTTTATCTTTCTGCTTTGCGGGGCCCTTCGTCTGGCGCGTTTTAATGCCAATATCGATAAAGTGAGTTCTGATTTCTTTCAGGGGCTTCCGATTCCAAGTGGGGCACTGGCGATGCTGGGGATTACGCTTTTCTCGCTGGAGTTTCCAGAAATCATGGACTACAAACCAGTATTGGTTGCGTATGTTCTCTTTTATTCATTTCTGATGATTTCAAATATTCCATTTAACTCGTTCAAGAAATCTGAATGGGTTAGAAAGCACAAGAAGCGCGTGCTTTTCATGATTTTCTCAATCATCATCCTGACTTTCTTATATGAAGAAATCATGATTGGTGGAGTGATTTTACTTTATGTCCTGGGATCCCTTGCGTACTTTTTCAAAAACAAAGGCGCCATGGAAGACATGTTCAACTGGAAGAGTGAGCATGATGATGACGATCATAACGACTAGAAAAAAATAAAAAGATACTTATGTAGGAGTATTGTATGTCTGGAAGGAATCTGACTTTTTTTACCATCCTCGCTTTGTTTTCAATCAATGCAGAAGCGGCATCTACCAGAGCGGACTTAGGCCATAGTGTCGGCAGCGACGAGGTCGAGGACGTTCTCGGGCAAAGTACAGAATCAGGCAACAGCCCTTACCTTGTTGACGGTGAGCCTTCAACTAATGTGGAAAATTCAAAGGCCAAAGGTGAGGATTTCATCTTTAATCACGGTGTAAAGGAAGTTTCAGGTGAGATCTCGGAGAAAAAGAAACTCCAGGATTTCGGCTATACAATGCCGGGGACATTTGAGAATCAGGAAAATTACATTGAGGCCGACAGAAGTAAGCTGGCCAAAGATTTCAGAAGGGCTTCGCAAAGTGCGGCCAATATCACTTTTATTAAAAACGATTACGACTACCAATCAAACAATGATGTCATCAACAGAACGATTGGCAGCGGACCAAAGAGTGTTAAAGGGGGAGCGCTTTATGTTCGCCACGACTCTTATATGCTTAAGACTGATTTTTTAAACGCTCACTGGGCGATTGGTGCTGGAGTTGGTTTCAATTCAGGTAAAGGGATTTTCGTTGATGGAACCCGCAGTGATGCCACATTCAAGCTTTGGGAAATCCCGCTTGATGCTGGTTTAGGTATGGAAATTCCTATTGGTCATTGGTTCAAAATTTCAGGAACAGGTGGGCCGAGTGTGCTTGGTTTGGTTCAAAACAGGTCTGATTTCCAGCGCGGTGAAAAAGGAAAGAGAAAGATCCAGTACAGCCCAGGGTATTTCGCCAACGCTCAATTTAAGATCAATCTTGCTGGTTTCAGCGAGAAGACTGCTTACCAATTATTTTCGGAGAGTGAGATCACGAATTTATTCATGAACCTTGAAATTCGCCACCAAAGTTATGAGAATTTCCAGGATGAAATCTCGGTTTCCGGAACTTCATTCGGAGTGGGCTTCACATTTGAATACCTATAAAATCACGATTCAATATAAAGGCACCGGCTATGTAGGGTTTCAAGTTCAACCTGCGGGAAGAACAATCCAGGGCGAGATCAATTCTGCGCTTAAAGTTCTCTCAAAATCCGATGAGGTGAAATCAGTTGGTTCGGGTAGAACCGATTCTGGTGTTCACGCCCTCGGGCAAGTCGTGCGCATTGAGATCCCGGTTGATATTCCGGTTGCAAGTCTGGCCCGTGCACTTAACTCGAATTTGCCGGAAGACATTCGCGTTGTTCATGCAGAGGCCGTCGACGAGAAATTTCACCCAATTTTTAGCGCTAAATCAAAAGAGTATAATTACGTTTTTTCGACAGAAGAGCTGGCTTCGCCTTTTGCGCGCGAGCTGGTGACTTATTTTCCATACGACCTGGATATCGAGCTGATGAAAAAGGGTTGTCAGCTTTTTTGCGGTGAGCATGATTTTGTAAATTACCAATGCGTCGGGACGGAAGTTGAGAGCACCGTGCGTAAAATTATCTCTTGTGAGCTCGTGCGCTTGGAGTCAACGGGGCATTGGCAGCATTTCGTGGGCGAATACTATGTTTTAAAAATTACAGGAAATGGGTTTTTAAAGCAGATGGTCCGCCTGATCATGGGCGCCCTGGTGAGTTTGGGCAAGGGTAAAATCACGCTGGAAGATCTTGAAAAATCGCTGAAAACACCGCTTAAGAATCGTCTGGGAGCAACCGCTCCTCCTCAAGGGCTTTACCTCAAAGAAGTCCACTATTAAACTCCACTAATTTTCCTCTGGGATTTTCCAATTTTCATTGGGGAAAAGTCGTCTTTGCTCTTTACAATTAAGGCCCCTTTTAATAGTTTGGGAGAACTATTTTTAAGCGAGGATTTATATGTCTTACACAGTAAAAAGCGTCAATGGATGCACAAAAAAACTTGAGTTCAATTTCGCAACTCTAGACCTATCAAAAGAAATTAAAGCAGCAGTCGTTAGAAAACAAGGAACGACAAATATTAAAGGTTTCAGAAAAGGTAAAGCTCCTCTATCAATGGTAGAGCAGGTTTATGGACCGCAAATCGAATCAGATGCACTTAACCAATTCGTGCAGTCTCAACTTTTCGAAGCAGTGACAAAAGAAAAACTAAAAACTGTAGGATACCCGGCATTTGAAAACGTAAAGTACGATGCAGGTAAATCTGTTTCTTTCGACGCTGTTGTTGAAGTTTTCCCGGAAATCAAACTTAATGATTACTCTGGATACTCTTTCAAAAAAGACAGTGTTGAAGTGACTAACGAAGACATGGAAAAATTGACTAAGAACTACCTTGGTTCAAAAGCTGAAATGACTGAAGTGACAGACGCTAAGCACGCTCTTAAAAAAGGTGACTTCGCAGTATTCAACTTCGAAGGTGTTAAAGCTGATGGTTCAAGACCAGAAAACATGAAAGGGTCTGAATACCTTCTTGAAATCGGTTCAGGGCAATTCATTCCAGGATTCGAAGATGGAATGATCGGTCTTAAGAAAGGTGATAAAAAAGACATCAACCTTACTTTCCCGGCTGATTACCACGCAACTGACCTTCAGAACGCAAAAGTAAAATTCGAAGTTGAGCTTCTTGAAATCAAAGAAAAGAAATACCCAACGCTTAACGATGAACTGGCAAAAGAATTCGGATACGAGTCTGTTGCTGACTTCAACGAAAAAAACAAGAAGAACTTAGTTGCTCAAAAAGAAAGACAAGCAGCTGAGAAACTTCACCAGGAAATCCTTGAGAAGCTTGTGAAAGAAAACAAGTTCGACGTTCCTGCAACTCTTGTGCAAAACCAGGAAAAATATCTTCAGGAAGACCTAGCTAAGAACCTTAAGGCCCAAGGCTTCAATGAAGGAATGGTAGGTGAGTACTTCGAAAGATGGAAAGCAGACATCAACACTAAGGCTGATTTCCAAGTGAGATCAGGTCTTGTGCTAGATCATTTGGCCCAAGAATTTAAGATTGAAACTTCTGAATCAGACTTCAATAAGAAACTTGAAGAAAGTGCTGCTCAGGCAGGAATTGATCTAGAGACAGTTAAGAAGTACTACTCAGGGAACGCGCAGATTAAGAACAATCTTATGTACGCAATCCGTGAAGAGAAGACTTTTGAAGCACTTAAGAAGAAACTTAAGATCGCATAGTGATAAAATAAAAAAGGCCGCTTTAAGCGGCCTTTTTTTTTGGCTTTTTTTAAGATTTGAACTGAACCAGATTCTCTTCGATACTGTGGATTTTCTCACCAAGCTCGCGAACGTTTACTAAAACTTCTTCACGAACATTTTCCGGGGCATTTTTCATGAAGTTTTCATTCTTCATTTTAGCTTCGTATTTCGCAAAGTCTGCCTTAGTCTTTGTAAGTTCTTTTTCAAGACGGCTGATTTGCTCTTTTAGATCGATAACACCGTCAAGTGGAACGAAAATCTCAGTGTGAGTTAGAACGTTCATAATCGATTTATTAGGGCGGTTAAGCTCTTTATTTCCAACAGAAAGGTTCTTAACTCTCGCCAGCTCCTGGAAGTTAACCAGGTTTTCACGGAAGTATTTGATTAGTTCTTGATTGTCAGTGAAAAGCTCAACGTTAACTTCGTCCTTAGGCTTAATATTTACGCTGGCACGAAGGTTACGGATGCTTGTTACAACTTCAACGAACTTGTTCATTTGATCCTGGTCTTGAGTGAACTCAAGCGCCTTGTCGTATTCAGGGTAATCCTGAGCGATTAATAGATCTTCATTAGCTTCTTTTAGGTGCGCCCATAGCTCTTCAGTGATGAACGGAGTTAGAGGATGCATTAGGGCCAGGATTTTTCTGAAAGCGAACTTTAAAACAGAAACTCTTCGCGCTTTTATAGCGGCATCATCGCCATTTAAAATGTTTTTTGAAAGCTCAATGAACCAAGAGCAGTACTTGTCATACACGAATGAATAAATGGCACTGGAAGCGTCGTCGTAACGATAAATTTCCATTGATTCGTTCATGATCTTGGTTGTTGTGTTCAATTCTGCCAGGATCCATCTTTCATGGTGATCCAGCTTTGACATGTCGGTGATTTGAGCCGATCCAGTCTGAAGGTGAGGGTAGATGAAGCGGAAAGCGTTCCAAACTTTATTGATAAAGTTTCTGAATCCTCCGATTCTGTCCGGGTCCAGGTTGATATTGCGGTTATATCCAGAACCAGCGGCCAGAGTGAATCTGAAAGCGTCTGTTCCGTATTGAGCGATCATATCAAATGGATCGATCCCGTTACCAAGTGACTTCGACATTTTTCTTCCCAGCTTATCGCGAACGATAGCGTGGATATAAGTATCTTTAAAAGGAACCTGGTTCTGAGTCTGAAGCGACATCATCATCATGCGGGCAACCCAGAAGAAGATAATATCGTATCCAGTGATAAGAACAGTGGTTGGGAAAAATGTAGAGAATTTTTTCTCTTCCATAGCTTTTGGATCAGGCCAGCCTAATGTTGACATCGGCCATAGTCCTGAAGAGAACCATGTATCTAAAACGTCCGGGTCCTGGTGAACGTTTTTAGACTTACAAGTCGGGCATTCTGTTACGTCGTGCTCGCTGGCCCACTGGTGATTGTTGTCACAGTAGAAAACCGGAATCTGGTGTCCCCACCAAAGCTGGCGAGAGATACACCAGTCTTTTGGGTTTCTTAGCCATGAGTAGTAAGTGTTTTCCCATTCTTTTGGATAGAATTTCATATCGCCGTTTTCAACAGCCGCTACAGCACGTTTACTCATGTCGCTTACATTTACGAACCATTGTTTTGAAACCATTGGCTCGATTGGAACACCAGAGCGCTCTCCATGCCCAACCGGGTGCATGTGAGGTTTTTTATCCAAGAGCAATCCAAGTTCGTCTAGCTTTTTTGAAACAACGTTGCGAGCAACTTTTGAAGCGAGTCCGGCGAATTCCAATCCGTATTCGTTAAGAGTTCCATCCTTATTGAGAATATTGATAATTGGAAGCTTGTGACGTTTTCCAATTTCAAAGTCATTGAAGTCGTGGCCAGGAGTTACTTTTAAACATCCAGTTCCTTTTTCTAAATCAACATGCTCATCCCCAATAATTGGAACTTCGCGGTTACAAAGAGGAATGATCGCAGTCTTGCCGATTAAGTGTTTGAAGCGATCGTCATTTGGGTTAACAGCAACGGCTGTATCACCGAAAAGTGTTTCAGGTCTTGTCGTAGCAACTTCAAGAGTTTCATCCGAGCCTTTAATGGCGTATTTGATATGAAAGAAATTCCCTTGAACATCTTTGTGCTCAACTTCAGCTTCTGAGACTGCAGATTGAAGCATTGGATCCCAGTTAACGATATAGTCTGATTGGTAAATCATCTTCTGGTTGTACATATCAACGAAAAATTTCTTTACTGCTTTATTTGGAATCGGATCAAGAGTGAACGTCAGGTAGTCCCAGTCACAGCTTGTCCCCATCGCTCTTTGCTGGTTTAGGATATGATTTCCGTATTCTTCTTTCCATGCCCAGATTTTTTTTACGAATTCTTCGCGCGAAAAATCGCGGCGAGTTTTCTTTTCTTGTTCGAAAACCATTTTTTCAACTACAGACTGAGTTGAAATACCGGCGTGGTCTAATCCAGGAAGAAGAAGAGTTTCAAAACCTTTCATTCTTTTAAAACGAATTAGTGAATCCTGAGTTGTAATGTCCAGAGCATGACCAGCATGAAGTTTACCAGTTACGTTTGGTGGAGGAACGATAATACAGAAAGACTTGTTGGCCTTTCCTTTTTTAGGTTTAAAGTATTTTCCATCTTCCCATGTTTTGTACCATTTGGTTTCAACGTCAGCGGGAGAGTAGGTGGTAGGTAATTCTGTCGTATTTGTTGTCATAGTTAAGCCTTAATTATTTTTAACATTCCTTCCAGATCATCTAGTCTGAGAGTGTGTTGTTCTTTTGTTGTCAGATTCTTTAATTGGATTTCTCCCTTCGTCATTTCGTCAGTACCCATTAATGTGACGAACTTGACCCCTTTTTTCTCTGCAGTCGGGAAGACTTTTTTAAACTTCAATGCTTCTAAGCTAGTGACGACTTTAAGACCTTTTTTTCTCATCGTCTTAGCAAGTTTCATTGAAGCTTCCAGTCCGTTGTCTTCCTGGAATGTGACCAGGACGTCATTGACCGGATTGTCCAGGTTGGGAAGAAGACCGTGGACCGTTAAGAAATCCTCTAACGTCACATCTCCTAAACCAAAACCGACGCCAGGAAGCGGATCTTCGTTGAAGATCTGAAGAAGGTTGGCAAAGGCCCCTCCACCACAAAGAGCGCGGCGGTTGTCAGGGTGTTTATCGAACATTTCGAAAACGATTCCTGTGTAGTAATCAAGTCCTCTGACGATACTTGGGTCGTAAACCAGGTATTCGCTTAATCCATTGGCTTCAGTTAATTTAATAAATTCGCTGAAAGCATCAGCAATTTCATTTTCATTGTGCTTCTTTAGGAAGCTATCAACATCAGCGAATGTTTTTAATTGTAGATAACTGTAAAAAATATTTTCAGCTTCAGGGCTTAATCCAACTTCTCCCACCATTTTCTTTACAGCTTCTTCGTTGACCTTTTTTGATTTGTCAGCAATTTTGTAAAGGCGGTGTGTCTGTTTATCGTCAGCTTTCATAATGCGCTTAAAGACAGCGTCGACAATCGCGCGGTCGTTTAAAACGATTTCAAAGTGCTTATTAGTCGCACCGTAGTTTTCAAAAAGCTCAATGGCCACTTGAAGAATTTCAACTTCACCAGTTCTTCCAGGGGCTCCGAAGATATCGCAGTTTAACTGCCAAAACTCACGCATTCTTCCGCGCTGAGGTTTTTCATATCTCATCATTCTTGGAATTGAGAACCAACGAAGAGGTTTACTAGACTCGCGGTGAACTTGAGCGACCATACGGGCCACAGTCGGAGTCATTTCCGGGCGGATGGCCACATGTCTTTCACCACGGTCAGTGAAAGAGTAGATTTGTTCATTGATTAACTCTTCTCCGGATTTTGCCAG
>JBEIPI010000181.1:0-3119 GCA_040377165.1 Bacteriovorax sp. | reverse complement strand
TCATGCCATTTTTTGATAAAAAGAAAAAATCACTTCATGACAAAATGACCGAGACGATAGTAGTCCGTGACTGATCTTCAAGATTGTTTGTCAGTTGGTTACTCGACAATTAGTTTCTGAATGAAATCCGACTGCGATGAAACCGCATCAAGTGCGACTTCCTTATCGATAAATCCTTTTTGATATAAAAACATAATGTGCTGGTCGAAAGTCTGACCACCATTGGTTGATTTCCCCTGACCCTGCGAGATGATATGAGGAATGCGGTTGAGATCGTCTTTGCCACTGATGCAGTCGCGGATACCGGCAGAGGTCACCATGATTTCCTGAGCGATAACCACTTTACCATTTTTACCAGGAAGCATTCTCTGGCCGATAATGGCGTAGAGATTTTCCGCGAGTCTTTTTCTGACTTCCGGCTGCTCATGGGTCGGGAACATGGAGATGATTCTTCCGATGGTCGTTACAGTATTAGTCGTGTGAAGAGTGGAGAAGACCACGTGGCCGGTTTCGGCCGCTTTAAGGGCGATATTGGCGGTGATAGGATCTCTCATCTCTCCGATAGAGATAACATCAGGGTCCTGTCTTAGGGCCGCTCTTAGACCACTGGAGAAGTCTTCAGTGTCACGTCCGACTTCGCGTTGAGAAACGCGGGATTTTTTCTGAGAGTGCAGGTATTCAATCGGGTCTTCAATCGTAAGAATATGTGATGAACGGTTTTCGTTGATGAAGTCGATCATCGCAGCAAGGGTCGTACTCTTTCCTGACCCGGTGGCACCGGTCACGAGAATTAATCCCCTTTTTTGAAGAGCGATTCGCCCGAGCGTTTTAGGCATATCAAGTTCGGCGAGATTTGGAACCTTGGTGTTAATGACACGAAGAACGATTCCGTAATTGCCAAAATAACTGAAGATATTATAGCGAAGACGGCATAGCTCCGGAATGCTGAAGGCCCCGTCCACTTCCGTTTTATGGTCAAAATTTCTAATGGCGTCAGGGTCATTGAGTAGAATCTTGATAATATCGTAGAGGTCATCAGAGTTAAAAGTTTTAGTCTGAACGGGGATCAAGTCCCCTCTGATTCTCAAGCAAGGTACTTCGTCCGTACGGATGTGAATATCGCTGGCCTTGTGCTGGATGGCCACATTAAGTAGTGAGGCTAGGTTTTTAAGTGTGAAGGCCATGTTTATTTACTGTCCAATTCAATTTTCAATATGAGCATTCTAGTTTATT
This sequence comes from Bacteriovorax sp., assembly GCA_040377165.1. Taxonomy (GTDB): domain Bacteria; phylum Bdellovibrionota; class Bacteriovoracia; order Bacteriovoracales; family Bacteriovoracaceae; genus Bacteriovorax. Next base: position 1,886 of record JBEIPI010000181.1, on the reverse strand, counting down.
ATCGAATGAGAATGAAAATAAAGAAAGTTCTAATTATTCGCTTTTCCAGTTTCGGGGACATTGTACAGTGCTCTTCGGTTGTTGAGTTGATTCGTCAGAAATGCCCTCAAGCGAAGATTGACTGGGTGACAAGAAGCGACTTTGACTATCTGGTAAAATTAAACCATAGCGTGAATCACGTATGGTCATTCAATAAGAAGGCCGGCCTTAAAGGGTTGATCGAATTAGGTCTAAAACTGCGCGCTGAAAAGTATGATCATGTTTATGATGCTCATAATAACCTGCGCTCAAAGATGCTCTCATTACTTCTGCGAACAAGACTCTCACCACCAGACTGGCTTACGAGATCCAAAGACCGCTTTAAACGAATCCTGCTTTTCACTTTTAGAATTAATACATTTCCTAAACCTTTTAAGGGGATTGACTCTTATCTGGTCCCACTAAAAAAGTGGGAGCTTTCTTCGGATGGGAACCCAAAGCTTGTCACTTGGGATTTCCATGCATCTGCTATTGAAAAAACTTCGCCTCACCTCAAACACGCTAATACAATTGTCCTGGTCCCTTCCGCTGCATGGGAAATGAAGAGATGGCCGCTTTCGCATTGGAAAAAGCTCATTGAGATCATGCCGGCATCACATTTTGTAGTACTCGGTGGAAAAGACGATCACTTCTGTGAAGAGTTGAGAACGATCGCACCAGAAAGAGTTGAGAACCTCGCCGGGAAACTCTCACTGGTTGAAAGCTGTGCTTTGATTTCTAATTCCTCATTAGTTATTTCAGCGGATACAGGTTTGCTTCATGTGGCAGATGTCCTGGGCGTTAAGGCCCTTTCTTTAATGGGGCCTACGGCCTTTGGTTTCACTAAAGGGGATCATATTAAAACACTGGAAGTAGATTTGCCGTGCCGGCCATGCTCTAAAGATGGACGTGGAAGCTGCTCACAGGATGTTTACCAGCGCTGTATGGTGGATATCACTCCTGAGCGTGTCGCTGGTGAAGCGCACCTTCAGATCCGCGGATAATCTTTCTCATCTCCCATAACAAATGACTGATGTAGGGTCTTCTGGTTTCCTTAGTGGCAACCATCAACAGTTTTGTGATTTTCAAGCTGTTCGGGTTTGAGTAAAGCAGGATTAAAAGCTCCTGGATGTAATTAGTAGAGAGTGTGATGTAGTTGTCTGTCCCGATCCCGAGCTGTACACCTTTTTTCTCCCACCATGAAAATGGGTGGTCTTTATAATCCGGAAAAGCGCCGGTGAGCTTCAGGTTAGAAGAGGGAAGAGCAACCAATGAAACTTTTTTGTTGATCATTCTGTTGAGCACGTCGTGCTGGTAGTGCTCGATCTCACGGGCCGTGTGGAATTTAGTTTTAAGAAATTTTATCATTTCTTTGTCAGAGAGTTTTTCGCCCTTGATGATTTTGTCGCGGACTTCCTCATCCTGCCATTCCATATCCATGATTTCTTCAAACTCAAAGCCCTTTGGGTCGAGGGCCTTGTTGTTTTGATTCATCTCCATAATTCTTTGGTAGAGGCGATGGAAATAATAGTTGGGGTTTATTCCCAGGCTGAGTCCATGCTCGAGCGTATCGATGTGCCAGATGTTGAGGGCGTTATCCACCGCCTGAACTCCGAGGCGAAGGATCTTCCAGGTTTCACCGTGGTGACTCCTGATTCTGAACCCCTGATATTGCAGTCTTCTGAGGCCAGATTTCATTTCCATAAAATGTTTTTTGCGATAAAGCTCGCGCTCGTCGCCGACGGTGTCGACTTCGCTTAAAACGTCTTTCAGGTAAGGGTATTTTTTCAGGATGTCGAGGATGCTTAAAACCTGATCATCGAAATGCTCTTTTTTAGATTCATAACTGTCTTGATCAAAAAAATTGG
>JBEIPI010000145.1:0-6351 GCA_040377165.1 Bacteriovorax sp. | reverse complement strand
GTCGTCTCGGTCATCACCCATTTTATAAAAAACACGCCCCATTTATTTGATGAAGGAAAAGTTGAATTTGAAAGTGATCTCGAAAGCCATTTTATGCAAATTGACTTAGGTCTCTTTGAAATGCTTTTGATGAATTTAGTGACCAACGGATTTATTTACAATAAGTCACGTGAAAAAATTGTAAAACTTAAATTGCAAACAATTGATGGTGATTTAGTTTTAGATGTCAGTGACAATGGAGTTGGGCTCGAAAAAAATGAGCTCAAAAAAATCTTTAAAAAATTCTATAAGGTCGGAAAATCGACAAAAGGCAGTGGGCTTGGTCTTTACATTGTTCAAAGTATCGTTAAACTCCACAAAGGAGAAATCAACGCTTACAGCGACGGTCCAGGGAAAGGCTCAATTTTTAGAATTGTGTTTAAAGGAAAAAAATCATAATGGGTGTAGTGACTCGAAATACGGCAAAAAAAATTTTAATTATCGACGATGAAAAGCACATCGCTGAAGCCATTAAACTCAACCTTAGAATGCTCGGTCACGATGTCCTTCACGCGATTAATGGCCTTGAGGGGCTCAAGTTTTATAGTGAATATAACCCAGAACTCGTCATTGTCGACTTGATGATGCCCGAAATAGATGGCTTTGGGGTGATTACAGAAATAAGAAAACGCGATCCCAAAATTCCCATCATGGTTATTTCGGCCAAAGATCAGGTTAAAGAAAAAATTAAAAGTTTAAGCCTGGGAGTTGACGATTATTTATCCAAGCCTTTTGACTTAGATGAGTTTTTGCTGCGAGTGGATCGCCTGCTTACGCGAATGGAGTGGACGATCTCTTCAGGTGATAATGAAAAAAGTGAAGACAGGGAAATGGAAAAGCTTGGAGATAGTTTTGATTTCAGCGAACACACAGTTGATTTCAAAAATTTAAAGGCCCATTGTTTTAAAAAATCCAATCTGCAAACTTTTGAATTAACGTTGCAAGAAATTAAAATTTTAAAAGTATTTTTTGCACATCCAAATATGCCGCTCACGAGAGAAGAAATACTTGAGAAGGCAGTGGGTTATGACCGCGGAGTGAGTACCCGAACTTTGGATAATTTCATTGTGCGATTTAGAAAGTATTTTGAGAGTGATCCTAAGGACCCGAAGTTCTTTAAAAGTGTGCGCTCCGTCGGCTATCTTTTTGACAGACAAGGCGACATCAACTAATCTTTCCAAACTAATTTTTTAAGGAGTTAAAATGGGTCTTCTCACTGGGAAAAAAGCCTTAATTTTGGGCGTTGCAAACGATATGTCAATTGCTTGGGGTATCGCGAAAGCACTCAAGGCCGAAGGTGCACAAGTCGCACTTTCATACTTAAACGAAAATCTTCAAAAAAGAGTTGAGCCGCTTGCTAACGAAGTTGGCGCTGACTTTATTTTCGAAATGGATGTGACGGTTGATGAGCACTATCCTAAATTGAAAAAAACTGTTGATGAGAAGTGGGGCAAGTTTGATATTCTTGTTCACTCTTTAGCTTTTGCAGATAAAACTGATTTGAAAGGGCGCTTCGTTGAAACTTCACGCGAAGGATTCAAGATGGCCTGTGACATTTCAGCTTTCTCTTTAATCGGCCTATGTAATACTCTTCGTGAAAACTTAAACGACGACGCTTCGGTTATCGCTATGACTTACCACGGGTCTGTAAAAGTCCTTAAAGGCTACAACGTCATGGGAGTGGCAAAAGCAGCTCTAGAGGCTTCGACAAGATATTTGGCCGACGATTTAGGTCCACAAAATATTCGTGTAAACTGTATTTCGGCAGGACCAATCAGAACACTGGCCGCCTCAGGCGTTCCGGGGCTAAAGGATTTCCTGAAAGTTATCGAAGAAAAAGCGCCGCTTAGAAAAAATGTCACTCAAGACGACGTCGGCGGAACAGCTGTTTACCTGGCCTCAAGGTTATCTCACGGGGTAACAGGACAGGTTCTGTACGTTGATTCAGGGATCAACATCATCGCTCAATAATTCCTACTAGTTCAAAAAATCCTCTTGAGATAGACTTATCTCAAGAGGATTTATGATTAAACACGCCTTACTTTTTTCCACCTTACTCTTTTTTTCTTTTTCGTCTTTTGCCAATGAAGTTGAATGCGCTTCTTCACTTTATTCGCTGACGAGTGCCTTGCCGAAAGTAGAGCTACCTGAATTTGGTTTTCCTACAACTCTGGCGAAAGCCCCAGATTTTTGCTTTGATCCGGAAAACGGAAAAGCGCATCTGAAAGAATTTGAGGAATTAAAATCCAAAAACATTTTTGATGAAAACAACTGTTCTAACCTCGACGCTATTAGCGTCGAAAACCATGTGCTGCTTATAAATTTCATGTTTAAGGTTATGGATAAGACTCCGCTCAATATTTATTCGCTGGTTAAGGACACATCTCTTTCTTCGAGATACAAAGCAACACGCAATATGGCCCTGGATGCAGACGAGCGATATATCGTTAGCAATGTGGTTCAGCCGAGAAAATTCTCTGGTTCAGAAAGCCTTAGTAAGACCGATGTCCTGGTGATAGGAGGAATGAGTGCCGCTGCAACTTATGTAGGGACGGTTGTCAGCAGAAAAATGTACCCGGGCGACTCTAATGCGGATAAAAGAAAACATGAAATGGCCGGAGCGCTGATCAATTTAGGCGGAACTGGTGTTGGTTATCTGGCGATAGAAACGCTGGGGTTAGGGGATAAGTTAGGGCTTTCAAAACACGCCCGCAAATGCGCAGTCACGGCCAGTGGCGCGGTTCTTCTTTACGCCGCAGCGGCAGGAAAAGAAGCCTATGATAAAACCAAACCAAAAAAACACACGGTTGATGCCAATGATTTTGTCGCAACTGTATTAGGGGGTGGCGGAGGTGTTCCATTTGCCATATCATGTGGGTTCAATTTCTAAATAAGGACTGACCAATGAGTGCCCATTGCTGCAATCACGACGATCTTAAAGTTAACGAAAACAATAAGGCCTTTAAGCGGGTTTTGTGGATTGCCCTGGTTCTCAATATCGCCATGTTCGTAGTTGAAATTGTCTACGGAGTCCTTTCTCATTCACTTTCACTTCGCGCCGACGCCATCGATTTTTTAGGGGATGGAGTCAATTATTTCGCGACACTTTTTGTCCTTAGCTCCCATATTTCAACCAAAGCAAAAGTTTCAATCGCCAAGGCACTCTTTATGCTTGGTTTCGGACTGTGGGTTTTAGTCGAAGCAGTGATGCGTTTTAAGTCTGCTCAGCTGCCCGATTCGTTCACTATGAGCTGGGTTGGTTTCCTGGCACTTTTCGTAAACGCCCTTGTCGCGTACCTGCTCTTTAAATACCGCGATGGCGACTCGAATATGCAGTCAGTGTGGCTTTGTTCACGCAACGATGCCATCGGAAATTTAGCCGTTATCCTGGCCTCTCTGGGCGTTTATTGGTGGGGCACTCAGTGGCCCGATCTGGTCGTCGCACTTTTTATGGCCGTGCTTGCGGTCTCTTCTGCTATCCAGGTTATTAAGGCCGCCCGTAATGAGCTTGTCCATGGTCATCACAAGCCTTTGTAATTTTTAAGGACTTATTAATTTTTTCACTAGTCCTATAAAAGTTTGCTTGACCAAACAATGGTTGACTGATACAAACATGTCACCTTTTACAAACCAAATTTTGGAGACCCAAATGAAAAAAATTCTTTTATTAGCTCTATTAGTAATGTCCCTTTCAGCTTTTGCAAATGATGGCGATCTAACCATCCCAGGTGAGCGTTGGGTTGGAAAATTCACTGGCTTTGTCTGTGGAGATGGAAACGTTCAGGCCACTGTTGCTCCAGCTGAATTCACAGCTAAGAATATCGTTCTTGGAAGAATGACAACTGACTACGCTTTGGATAACGGCGTGATCAAAGCTACTTTCGAAGAAAATGGAGTGACTTGTAATTACAGCGCGATCATGTTTGCTGACAACGCAGCCTGGACACTTAAGCGTGTTGAATCAAAAGCGTACGCTGCAAATGGTGGATCTGAGTGTCTGGAAGGAAAAGCTGTCTTGGATTCAGCCCTTGAATTCAACAAATATGTTTACCTTCACGGACGTATCGCTATCTGGTCTGCAGTCGCAGGTGCAGAAGCTTCTTGTGGCGCTGGAGCTGAGACTGTAGGTCTTCACTTTCAGGTTACTGGTAAACTATAATTAGCGTCTTTTAAGAAAGGCAGGTCGCAAGATAATTTCTTTGGCCTGCCTTTTTTTATCTCTGAAATTGACTCAAAGTTCCCGACACTGTAATAGATTTCCATGGCAAAAAAACAACTACAATCGGGTCTGAAGCTCACAGGCATCGCTCCCAATATTCTGCTTACTCATGTGCAAAACACAGCTCCTTTTTTGTTCACAGGAGAAATCGACACTAGTGGAAAAAACCGCGAGTTTTTAGCGAAGCTTGTTTTCTACAAAAAGAACCTGAACTCACTCAAAAATATCGACCTCACAGAATATTTCAATATCTGTATGGCCGCCCACTGGACGACTGCGGGGACTTTTGTTCCAACTGATGTTGATAACCAGATCAGAAAAGGTTTGTGGGAGCATCCGGAAATAAAAAAACATATTGAAAGAATGGCCAAGATCACGATCGCTTCATGGACCTGGGATTACGAGCAAGTCACCAATAGAAAGTCCTACAATCCTGAGCGCGGGCAAGTGATGAGCACGCATGAAGGGACATGGCTGTCTGTTGCGATCGGCGGCTACTGCGCACTAATGAGACACAAGCACTTTGACCTTGCTAAAGAGGTGGCCGATGTCATCCTCGCCGAAGCCGATAAAGAGGAAAAACTCCTATTAGAATTACAAGAAAAACGCGACCACGTGAATTTTCTGCGCTCAACCGCATTGATGGCCCACAACTTCGGCGACCTTGACCGGGTAATTGATCAATGGGAAATGCCTGAAGATGACCCGTTCAGAAAACGCATTTATAAATTAGGTCACTGGTTAAATGAAGCCCAGAATCCCATTTTAGTTTTCGCCGGCCAAGTCAACAAAGCTTTCCTTTCAGTGGAAAACCACCGTCATATGTCGATGAGACAACCAAAGTGTCTAAGACGCTCAAATAAATTTTTAATTCCAGTGGGTCCTTTCATGGATAAGTGGGGAAGGGATTTAGGAGAGTCGAAGAATTTATCTCTCGATGAAAAAGGCGAGATTGTCTGTGCGTTTCTTGAAGGCTTTGGCCGTCAGGACACCGCTCTTGGGTATGTCAGGGCCTATCACGGAATGATGAGTGTTCTGCCAAAAGGACTTGAAACACTCGAGCAAAATATTCCTTATGATGTTGTTGCTACACTTCGCAATTCTCGTTTTGGGGAGTTGGCAAAAATTTCTGAGGAGGAAATGGTCGCGAGTTACAGAACAAAACTTGAAGACTTTATTTGCCCTGTAACCCGCATGAAGTTCTAATTACTGTAGAGAAACCTTTTTCTGGTCTGCTTCAATTTCTAAATTGATTTTCACGTCGTCGCCAACGGCCAGACCGCCCTTATCAAGTGTTTTATTCCAGGTCATACCAAAATCTTTTCTTTTGATTTCTGTACTGGCGGTAAAAGATGTTTTTATCACTCCATTAAAATCAGCTGATCCATTGTAGGTCGCATCCAGGACAACCTCTCTTGTCTGGTCTTTTATTGTCAGTGGCCCATAGATTTTAAGGCCATTACCTTTTTTATTCCAGACAACCTTGTTGCTTTTGAATGTCATTTTTGGAAATTTTCCACTGTCAAAAAAATCAGCATTCAATAAATGCTCATCTCTTTGTTTGTCAGCTGTGTCGATTGAGGGGATCTCAATGTCGACGACAATGTCTTTAAGTGTTTTTGTTTTTTCGTCAAAATCAAATGTGCCATTGAATTTAGCAAACTTTCCTTTTTGGTTTGTGATCATTAAGTGCTTTACGGAAAAACCTACTTCTGAATGAGAAAGATCAATGTTGTAAGGCGCTGAGTGAGCAAGACCAGAGATTGATAAGAGTGAGACTAATAATAAATTCTTCATATATAAACTCCTTTTGAAGATGATGTTCAAAAAATAACATCAAAAGGTGATTTCGCAAGATTGGTTTCTTGTGGTAACCTATCTTTCGTGTTACCGAACGGTAACTGGACGCCATGAGGTATCTTTTTGTAACCGAGGAATAAAAATGGTCCCGCGAAGAAAAAATAAAGTAGAGCCGCCTTACTCAACCTGTCCACTAAGCTCTTGTATGGAGCTTCTTGGAGGAGTCTGGACGGTAAACATCATTTGGTATTTAAGCAATGAACCAAGGCGCTTTAGTGAGCTAAAATCAGATC
>JBEIPI010000183.1:0-2903 GCA_040377165.1 Bacteriovorax sp. | reverse complement strand
TGGTTCTGGAGAGGATGGTTTTATAGTATAGATGCTGTGGATGTTTCCCTTGACAGTGTCGCTTGGTACAAACCAGATCTTGACAAAGATCCAGAGAAAAAGATCGACACCATGAAAAACGTCATCAAAAAACCTTTAGATTTCCTTACTCGTCAACGAAACCGAGCACAGTTTGGGCAGTTTCCCGTAGAAAAAGACAGTACAGTATTTGATTTTTACAATACCTATCGCCCTTGGGAAACCGAAGATTCTGTAGATATCACCATTCAAATGAAATACGACAGCCTCTTTACGCCTGAAGAAAAACAGCAAAAATATGGCGATAAAAACTATTACGAACTTCATTTTAGTAATAAAGGCGGACTTGTGATGCCTGTGATTATTGAATGGACATTTGAAGACGGTAGCAAGGAAGTAGAGCGCGTTCCCGTAGAAATATGGCGCAAAAACGAAGAGAAGTTTACCAAAGTATTTGTCAAAAAGAAAGAAGTAACTTCTATCATCATTGACCCAAACAAAGAAACCGCAGACATCGATGAATCCAATAACAATTGGCCAATCAAAGAATTGCCTACACGTTTCCAATTATTCAAACAGCATAAGTATAAGGAGAAACTAAATCCAATGCAGAAAGCGGCCCAAAAGGAATTAAAGCCCTAATGAGCTAATGAAAGTTATGTTACAATTTGCAACTTAGCAAATTGTAACATGATTCTTTTTTCTTGATTCTCGTCTAGTCCATCGAAGACAATTGATGCTACAAGTCGCTCATCCACACTCATGACTTTGCCTTGACCAAATTTTAAGTGGATGACTTCCATACCTGGTTTTATGTCATTCGGATTGGCTGCTACAAAGTCATCAACATTGACAGAAAGCATCGGTTTTTTGCTTCCCAATGGTTTGAAATTACCCAAGATCTTAGGTTCAGGAAATTCTGGTTTTTTATGAATAGAAATAAGCCGCTTTTCTCCGGTCGAAGCAAGATAAATATCATTTAGGGAGATCTTATCCGGGGACTTTGCCAGCTTTATTCCACCACCTTTGCCACGATAACTTTGCACAAGTTCATGCTCAACCAGACCCGAAACAAGCTTCCTGATAAAGGTGGGGTTTGTCTTTAATGACTTTGCCAGTGTCTCCGAACTCGACAGCTCGTCCTCACCACAATAGGCCAGGGCCATCATAATTTGAATAGATACAGAAAAACGAGTATCAACCATAACATCGATGATACCATGAAAATATTAAAATGTATCTATTTTAATTGCATTTAATCAAGAAAAGGTCTAATGTATCCGATATGGATACATTAACAGAGAGAGATTATATGTCAGTTCTTTTCAAAACATTAAAAATCGGAGCTCTTGAGCTTCCTAATAGAATTATCATGGCGCCTTTAACCAGGGCACGCGCAGGAGTGGAGAGGATCCCAAATGACGTTATGGCCGACTACTACGGGCAGCGAGCGAGTGCAGGTCTGATTTTATCTGAGGCCACCGCTGTCACACCGATGGGGGTGGGTTATGCTGACACTCCAGGAATCTGGTCAGAGGAGCAGGTCGAGGGATGGAAAAAAATCACTAAGGCCGTTCACGACAAAGGCGGGCTTATTTTTATGCAGTTATGGCACGTCGGAAGAATTTCAGACCCAATGTTCTTAAATGGCGAGCTGCCGGTCGCTCCTTCAGCTATTCGCCCAGCTGGACACGTGAGTCTTGTCCGCCCTGAAAAAGCTTACGTTACTCCAAGGGCCCTTGAAACCAGTGAGATCGCAGGAATTGTGGCCGCCTATAAAAATGGTGCTGAAAATGCAAAGCGTGCTGGGTTTGATGGGGTAGAAGTTCACGGAGCCAACGGTTATCTGATCGATCAGTTTCTTCATGATGGAACTAATAAGAGAACTGACCAATATGGTGGCTCGATTGAAAACCGTGCCCGCCTTGCCTTGGAGATTACCGATGCTGTGATTTCAGTCTGGGGCGCCGACCGTGTAGGTTATCACATTTCACCAAGAGGTGATTCGCACGATATAAAAGATTCCAATCCGAAGGCCACTTTCACTTACCTGGCCTCAGAGCTTGGAAAAAGAAAAATTGCGTTTATTTTTGCCCGTGAATATGAAGGAGGAGACAGTCTTGGTACAGAAATTAAGAAAGCTTTTGGTGATGTCTACATTGCTAATGAGAAATTTACAAAAGATTCAGCGGAGAAAATCATCGAGACAGGTAACGCTGATGCTGTCTCGTTTGGACTAGGTTTTATTTCTAATCCGGATCTGCCAAAACGATTTGCAGAGAACCTGCCGCTTAATGAAGTTAATTTTAAAACTATATATGCACAGGGTTCTGTTGGTTATTCTGATTACCCTGCACATTCTTAAATTAGGAAGGGCGCTTGAGTCATCCAAATAGTAGACCTTACATAATTCTGATCAATGGCCAGTCCTGCACTGGTAAAACTCAGCTTTTGAAAGACCTAAGTAAGGATCTTCAGGTGCCCTATCTATCACGAGATGAAATAAAAGAGCAGTTGTTTAATGAATTGGGAATTGGTGATTCTGAATGGTCCAAGAAGCTTGGAGGCGCCAGTTATTCGCTCTTCTTTAGTTTTCTGGATAAATTGCTTTTGGCCGGTAGCAGTTTTATTTTAGAGGGTAACTTTAATCCGATTCAACATAGGGAAAAGTTTAAGAATCTTTTTGACCAGCATGGATTTGATTCATTTGAGGTCCTGCTGGTCTCCGATTCAGCGGTCTTGTTTGAGAGATTCAAGGCCAGATGGGAATCAGGTGAAAGACACAGGGGGCATGCAGATCATGAGCGTTTTGTTGAATTTGAATCCCGACTAAAGGAAGATAAGGGGCTTCCTCTTTCTCTGGGCGGTACAGTTATAAAAATCGA
>JBEIPI010000165.1:0-4909 GCA_040377165.1 Bacteriovorax sp. | reverse complement strand
TGGGTAAAAATCACTGAACTTTCTCAATTTAAAATGAAGAAGCCACAATTGGCGACGATTCCAGTTAATAATGAAATATCACAATACTTTCTTTTAATTAAAGGACAAAAATCAGGACCATTCAATCACGAAGAAGTGATGACCAAACTAAAAAATAAAGATGTCCTTTTCAATGATTTTATCTCTGAAGATAAGGGGTATAATTGGTTCAAACTTTATGAGGTCCATGGTTTCGATCGTCGTGAAGAAGTTAGAAACGACGTATTACCTGTTTCTCCCTCTGAAGAAACTTTTGGTAATTCCAGACTGGAAAGCTTAAAAACAATTGAAGAGTCTAAAGACTCTAAAGATATTCTTGCCTTTATTGCGACTTCAGGTCGCCGTAAAGTAGAAGACTTCACCCGCGAAGTTCCACAAGAGGAACATCACCATACAGTTTGGTACAAAAACAAAAAAATGGTGGGAGGCATGATGAGTGTCATGGTGGTAGGAATGCTAAGCTTTTACTCTCTGTCAAAAAAACCAGCCAATACTGAAACTGACGTCTTTGAAAATTTTGCCAATGTAGAGGCAGATAAACCTCTTTTCCCAAAAGAGACAGTACGAAGAAAACCAGCTTCCATGAACCAAGTTCCCCGTAACTATCAAGCACCTATTGGTAACCCTATTGCACGACCTGCTCCGCAAGTTCACCATATGCAACCTCCTGAACCAAATCAAGAAGTGAATTATGATGACCCACCAGCAGAAGTGGTCCATGAAATGGCCCCGGCAGTAGAAAATCGTTTAGACAATCCTCCTGAACCACCAGCTGAAAATTATGCTGATGGAGGAGATATCCCTGCACCAGCAGAGCCAGCTCCTGAAACCATGGATGCAGCTGAACGCTTACCTGCGAATGAGGGAGATGTGCCGCAGGAACCTCTTGAAGGGCAAGCTCCAGTGGGTAGAAGTGCCACAGGGTCTGAACAGGAAATTTTCAATCAAGAAGTTGAAAACTAGCTAGAAAAGCTCTTGAATTGTGTGCTAAGCTCGTCTTATGCATAACAATAAAAGCCTGTTTTTAACCTTCGAAGGGATTGAAGGATCAGGAAAATCCACACAAATTGATTTCCTCAAAAGCCATTTTGAATCACAGGGCTTTCAAGTTCTCCTTTTACGTGAGCCAGGTGGTACTGTTTTTGGCGAAAAACTCCGTGATGCACTTTTAACCAGTGAAGTTCCGCTCCACCCGATGGCTGAAGCTTTTTGTTTTGCCTCTGCAAGATCGCAATTGATCCAGGAAAAAATCCTTCCTTTTTTAAAGCAACCAAAGTCTGTAGTGCTGGCTGATCGTTATATGGATTCTTCTATCGCCTACCAAGGATTCGCTCGTGGCCTTGGCATGGAAACAATCTTAAAAATTCATTCGATGCCTCCGCTGGATCTCAGACCAGATATGACTTTTTATCTTTCCATCGATCTGAAAACATCTCAGGAAAGACAGGCTAAACGAGGTCGCGCCAAAGATTATTTTGAAAAAGAAACACAAGCGTTCTATCAAAAATTGATTGAAGGCTACGATCAATGCGCTAAAGATTTCCCGCAAAGAATTCACACTATTGATGCTAAAAATGATGCGAATATTGTATTTGAGCAAATAAAAAAATTATGTCAAACGCACTTCAAGTTTTAGAAAATCTCCTTTTAAAAAAATGGGAAGAAAAATCTCTCCCCCATTTTTATCTGCTCACCGCCAATGATCTGGAGGTGGATAAAAATCATTGTTTGCACCATTTTCTGATGAATTTTTTCTCAAAAGTTCTTGCCCATAAAGAAATAAAAGTTGACACCATTCGCTCTCATCCTGATTTCTTTTTTTGGGTGATGAAGAAACTGACTCCAACTACAAAATGGAAGATTTAGCTGAACTTATGCATTTCAATGAACTTGCTCCGATGAGTTTAAAACATAAATTCATCGTGATTTATCAAGCGCATTTAGTCAGTACTGCTATTTACAATAAATTACTTAAACTGCTGGAAGAACCTAATCGTCGTACCACTATTTTTCTTTTGAATCCTAGAGGCATTGAACTAATGTCGACTATTCGTTCACGTGCTTTAAATTTGAAATTGCCCTACCAGCAATCTCATGCACAGGCTTTGCCATTAGAAGTTTATGACCAAGAGCTTAAAAATCTACAAACAAAAAAAGTTTCCCTGGCCCAGCTCTTAGAGAAAATGAAGGCCCAAGACAACACTCCTGATGATGAGCTGGCGATCGCACTGCTGCAGTCCGTCCTAAAAGAAAAGGGAGCTAACTCTCAATATCTCCACTACAACGAGCTCTTGGAAATTCTCAAGTTCCAAACACTTTCTCAGGCCTATCGCAACTCTGTAACCCAGAGGCTTTTTCACCTTCTCGCCTACGCTCAGGATTAGCCTCTTCAGTCCTCTCATTACATTGACTTTAAAGGCAAAAATGGCGATGATAATCATGTTTTAATTATTGAATTTTAAAGTTAAGGCCAAATATAATGTCAGATATAAACCAAGGGTCTTCTGAGGATATCGAAAATCCAGAAGAAAATCCTAACCACGATAACCGTGAGTCGCGTGGTTTTTCAGAAAAACTCGATCCTCTTCAAGAGGAAATCAAACGTCAGGAAGGACGCTACAAAGATGGGCAAGAGCTCACTTTTATTCGCGTACGCTTTCCAGGAAACGCAAAATCATTTCCTTTTTTAATCGGTAAACGTCGGTTGTCTTATGGACAGAAAGTTCTAGCGTTATCTGACCGCGGTATGGCGGTTGGTTATGTGAACTCATTTCCTTACACTGTGGGTTTTGAATCCACCATGCTGCCCATCCGCACTATTAATAAAGTGGCGTCGGAAGAAGATCTGGCAAAACAACGGGAAGACTATAAACGCGAAAAACAGTTTGAACGTATTTGTTTAGATGCTATTGAAAAATATAAACTGGACATGAACCTCACCCACGTTGAATTTACCCAATTTGGGAAAAAAGCTGTGTTCTACTTTACCGCTCCTGCCCGCGTAGATTTTCGTGACTTGGTCAAAGAACTCGTAACGACATTGAAGTTAAGAATTGAACTACGCCAGATAAGTCTGCGTGACCGTTCTGCTGCTGTAGGAGGGATTGGTCCCTGTGGACGTGAGCTTTGCTGTTCTTCTTTTCTTACCAAATATGGAAACGCTAATATCAAAATGGCGAAGAACCAAAACCTTTCACTTATCTACAATAAATTAAATGGTGTCTGTGGGCAGCTCAAGTGCTGTTTGCAATATGAAGATGAAGTTTACTTCCATAAAAGAAAGAAACTTCCACAAGAGGGTTCCTACATTCAAACTCGAAATGGAGATCGTGGTCGTGTCGAACGCCTGCATCTACTTCCAGAGCAATTTGATATGTTAACTGAGTCTGGTGCTGTTCGAAGATATGCCCTACACCAGTATCACTATAAGAGTCATTTGCCTGATACATATAATCTTCCTCAATTCGATCATATCTCTGATGAGACTGCGACAGTCGTTGGTCTGGAAGAAGAAGCTCAACTGAAAATAAGAAATTTTGAAGAAGATATTGAAAAAATCAAAGCCAGTGCCCCTCATTTTACTAAAAAGATTTGGGCAGAATTAAAAGGCGAAGAATATGTAGAGGAAGTTCCTGCTGAACAGTCTGCTCCAGCGCAAGAAACTCGACCTCAGCAACAGCATCAACACAATGATCATCAACGTCGTGAGCACCATAACAATCGTAATCAACCTCGTGAGCAACGTCCGAATAAATTCCATCGTCCAAATCATAACAAAGGACACCAGGGTAATAACCAAGGTGGAAACAATCAAGGCGGCAATAACTCTAGCGGGCAGGAATAAAACTCAAGTGAGAGGTCCATGTTTAAACTCCTCCACACTTCCGATTGGCATCTAGGAAAAAAACTTTTTAAGGCCGACCGTATTTCTGAACAGAAATTGTTCCTGGATTGGCTATTACAAACTATTCAAGATCAAAAAGTTGATTTTCTCTTGATCGCTGGCGATATTTTTGATTCTCCCCATCCTCCTAATGAGGCATTAAAACTTTATTTTGATTTTCTCCACGCTCTATCTCAAACCAAAACCAAATGTTTTGTTCTCTCTGGCAATCACGATTCAGGAACTTTTCTGGAAGCTCCTTCCAAAATTTTAAGCACTCAAAATATTACGGTCTCAGGACAATTGCACTTAAATATTGATCAGCATATTTTTAAACTTTCTCATCCCGAAGATCCTCATCACTATATAGGTTTAGTCACCCTTCCTTATTTCCGTAATTATGAAATATATAATCTAGGAAAAGCTCTGGGAATTGCGGAGACAGAAGACTTCGCGGTTAATACTCTCAAAGAGTTCTTGCGTTTAACTTCAGAGAAACTGGTAGGTGCGGATGCTAAAATTCTTATGGGTCACCACTTGTTTGGAATGTATAGTGCCGCGGGTTCAGAAGTGGCGATAAGTTTATCGGGAGTTGACTCCATTCCGAACAGTATGGTGGAAGGTCTTTATGATTATGTGGCCCTTGGGCACATTCATAAACCGCAAATTATCAAAAAAGAAAATCCCATCATTTATTATTCAGGCAGTCCTATTAGTATGCGTTTTAGTGAGACCGCCCCAAAAAGTGTGAGCTTAGTTAGTGTGGACGATAAAAAAGTATCGCAAGAACTGATCAGTGTACCAAAATTTCGAGAACTGATTCAGATCGACTCCGCTGAAGAAGATTTACCCCTACACTTAGAAAGATTGAAAAATATTAAGGCCAAAGGCGAACTGAAAAACTTTGTGGAGTTTCTGGTTCATCTTAAAGCTCCTACCCAAGGACTGCTCGAAAAAATTAAAGAATCCGTGGATGAAGACCATCAT
>JBEIPI010000098.1:0-10561 GCA_040377165.1 Bacteriovorax sp. | reverse complement strand
ACATCGTTGCTCTTCCAGAGTGGGAACTTAACGTATAATAGAGACGATTTTTTTAGAATAAATTTTAAGATTTTATATTTTTAAGGATTATTGAGATGAGTGAGAATAATAAGGAACCAGGAATGGCATACAGCATGCCAAAACTCCACAAGATCATGGCGATCTTGTCCTTTATATTTTTCGTAACAACTATTTGGGTTTTCTTAGATGACTACATGAGACCTTGGAAAGCTTATCAAGTTGAAGCTTTGAAGATTAAGAGACGTCATCTTGATGCTCAAATCAAAGAAGTAAGTAAAAACATTGATCAAAAGAAACTTGAAGAATTGAATGCTCGTTTGGCAAAAGGTCAGGAAATCGTAGCGAGCAGAAAAGAAGAAATCAAAAAGCTTGAAAAAGAATTTAGTGAAGTCGATGCAAAACTTAAGAATCAAACGATCATCAATGGTCAGTTGAACGGTAGAGTTGGGGCAAAAAACTTTAACTTCGAAACAGCTGAAGCTCATGGTGACCAAAAGCATGCAAAAAAATACTACAAGTCTTTAAGCGAGCTAAAAGCGGCCTTTGCTAAAGGAAAAGATGACCTGAAAGCATTTCAAGCTCAGGAAAAAGAAATTCAAAATAAGATTGCTGAACTGAAAAAAGAAGTTACCGATACAGAAAAAGAAATCAAAGATATTCAAAATACGCTTAACCTTCTTGAGCTAGCTAGAGAGTCGACAAAGATCACTCCAGTTTTTGCCTTAAGAAATATGCCATTTATTGATTTCCTTGATCCAACGATCAAGATTCATCAAATCGTTGTAAACAATGTTACAGACGACAGATATTTCCGTCAGGTTCCAAAAGTCGACCGCTGTATTACTTGTCACACTTTTATTGACCAGGCCGGATTTGAAAAAGAAGCAAACCCATTTAAAACTCACCCGAACTTAGATCAATACGTTGGTTTAGAGTCGAAGCACCCTATGAAGCAAATTGGGTGTACTTCTTGTCACGGAGGAGAAGGCCACAGGGTTCATGATTTCAACTCAGCAGCGCACATGCCTGACTCTGAAAAACAAGAGAAAGAGTGGATTAAGAAATACAACTGGCATGAGCCTCACAAAGTACCTCAACCAATGCTTACAAAGTCTCAAACTGAAGCAAGCTGTGTTAAGTGTCACTCTGGTGTAGAGCTTGTTCAAGGTGCTCCAACTCTTAACGAAGGCCGCATGGCAATTGAGAAGTACGGATGTAATGCTTGTCATAAGATCGAAGGATGGGAGCATAAGAGAAAAACTGGACCGTCACTTCTTAAAATTGCTGGAAAAGTTGATAAAGAATGGTTCAAGTCATGGGTATGGGAGCCAAAAGCTTTCAATAAACATACAAAAATGCCAGCGTTCTTTAGACAGTCGAATAACTCTAAGCCTGAGTTTGTTCGCCTAAACTTGGCTGAAGTAAACGCGATGGCCGAATATATTTGGGACAAATCTAAAGGGTACGAACCAAATGAAAAATACCGCGGCGGAAATGCAGACAAAGGTAAAGAGTTAATCTCGACTGTTGGATGTATGGGATGTCACGGCGTCGACGGAATTGAAGACCAATCAAAAGCTGTCAAAGCTTACGCTGGTCCATGGCTTTCAGGTCTTGGATCAAAGGTTCAACCTGACTGGTTAGTTTCATGGTTAAAGAAACCATGGCACTACCAAGAAGATACAATCATGCCTTCAATGCGTTTAAGTGATCAGGAAGCTAACGATATCGCAGCTTACTTACTGTCTCTAAGAAATAAGCAATTTGAAGAGATGAAGTTTGCAGCATTTGACTTAAAAGCGCGCGATGAACTTCTTGCAGATTATTTATCGGCATTCGATACGATGGCCAATGCTCAAGCAAAAGTCGCAAAAATGGATGACCGTGAAAAAACTCTTGATTTAGGTAAGAGATCAATCGGTAAATACGGGTGTTTCTCTTGTCATAATATTGAAGGATTTGAAGGCTATGCTCCTATCGGACCAGAGCTTACAAAAGAGGGATCAAAGCCGATCACTCAGTTTGGCTTCGGTATTCAGCACGATGTTGCTCATAGAAGAGATGCATGGATTACTGCTCACTTAGTGAACCCAAGAAGATGGGATATTGGAATTGATAAAGTGTTCCGCGATCTAAATAAGATGCCAAACTTCTACATGTCTGAAAATGAAGCGAAGAAGATTACAACAGCTCTTCTTGGACAAGTTGCAGACTCAGTTCCGCTAGCAGGTGTGAAGAGACTTTCAGCGAGTGAAGCTCTTTACCATGATGGTATGAAAGTCGTTAACAAGTACGGATGTGTGGGATGTCACCAGATTGATGGACTACGCGGTAATATCTTGAATATGTACCAAGACGATATCAATCAAGGTCCACCAAGACTTGTTGATCAAGGTCACCGTACACAAACTGATTGGCTATATCACTTCTTAGGAAATCCAGAGATCCAAAAGATCAGGCCATGGTTGTCTGTAAGAATGCCAACTTTCAACCTTTCAACTGCGGAAAAGAACAGAATCATCGCTGGATTCCAGCAAGGTTCAAAGCAGCCGACATTTGAAGAACCAGCTGAAGTAGTGAAATGGGAACCAGGTGAGCGTGAAGAAACACTAAAACTTTTCACAGCACTTAACTGTGTTCAGTGTCACACTCAGGGATTCAACGGAGAAACTCCACTGGCCCCAGATTTAAGAAAAGCAAGCAAGCGTCTAAGACCTTCATGGATTAAAAAGTGGATTACAAACCCACAAGCAATTATGCCAGGTACGACAATGCCAAGCTTCTTCGGCGACAACGGTAAAGAGCCGATCGAGCCAGGATACTTTGGTGGAGATGCTGATAAGCAAATTGAAGGTTTAACTAAATACATTATTGAATTAGGACAATAGTAGAAGGAGATAGAAATGGGACATTCTCATACTCATGATGGACCACAGCCATACCACGAGTACCCACACGATCCACAGTTTGCGAAAGCAAGCCCGGGGAAAATCGGAATGTGGTTATTCCTTGCAACCGACGGTATGTCGTTTTCAGGGTTTCTTATTTCTTATGCGGTACTAAGAGCGACTCGCGATTGGCCGAATCCTTCTGAGGCACTAGGAGGCGTTGAGCTTTCAGGTTTCATGACATTCCTTCTAATCTGTTCTTCAGTTTCAATGGTTCTTGCGATTGATGCCTGTAAGAGAAAAAACAGACAGGGGATGTTGAGATGGCTTGCAGCTACAATCTTCGGTGGAGCGGCTTTCCTTGGTATCCAGGCATATGAGTATTATCACCTAAGCCATGCAATGGGGATGACGTTTAATACTTATGCTCACGGAGATGCACTTTTCTCTTCAACATTCTTTGCAATTACTGGATTCCACGGACTGCACGTTCTTTCTGGGGTTATCTATTTGATTACGATGTTTGTTCACGCATACCGTGGAGATTTTGATAATGGAGACTACAACCAATTAGAAATTGCCGGTCTTTTCTGGCACTTTGTCGACCTTGTTTGGATTCTAGTTTTCACGTTCATTTACCTTTTATAACTATGAAAAAATTAGCTTCAATTGCTACATTAATCTTCATCACATCAGGCAGCGCTTTTGCCTGCCCGATGTGTATGGGATCAAGCCCGAATGATAAGTATTATCTTTGGGTGATTGGAGCGTTCATTCTCTTGATTTACTTCCCGATGTTTTATCTTTTTAAAACTATTATCAGACTAAAAAACATCAACAATACCGACCTCACAAAAAACAGTTAAACCTATGCGATCAGAAAAAACAGTATTCGGCATCATCGGTCTTTTAAGCGCCGCTGTTATTGGTTTTCTCTTTTGGTTGATCTACTTTAAAACTGGGGCCAGTGTCGGGGCCAAGGGGTGGGTAAGTTATCTCCCGGCATTAAACGCATTTTTAAATGCACTAACCGCAATTCTTCTGATTTCCGGCTACTGTGCAATAAAATTAAATGACCGCCCTCTCCATATCAGGTTCATGATTGCCGCAACTGTAACCTCGGCGTGTTTTTTACTGAGTTATGTGACTTATCACCATTACCAAGGCGACACAAAGTTTTTAGGCACAGGTCTGATTCGCCCGATTTACTTTTTTATTTTGATCTCGCACATCTTGCTATCGATTGTTCAGGTGCCGCTCATTTTGATTACACTTTATCTTGCCGCTGTAAAAAATTTCACTCGCCATAGAAAATTCGCCATCGTGACTTTTCCTATCTGGCTTTATGTCTCAATCACAGGTGTCCTGATTTTTGGCATCCTAAGATTTTTTAATTAATGCTCTAAGATCGATACAGTCTTCCTGGTAAATCCCAAAACCAAAACGCAGTCTGCTTCCACGGTAATCCGTCCAGATATTCAGGGCGCGCAGTTCATCGTGAAGGGTCTTGGTGTGAGAAGGAGATGGCATTGCGAAAGTCAAAAAATGCCCGTGATGATTGTAATCCACGCTGAGTATATTTTTCTCAGTCAGGTAGTGATGGTCGATTTCAAGAAGATGAGTCCTGAAATTTTTCTGCAGCTTTTGGACGTGAGCGTGAATTTTTTCTACGGTTAATCCTTCTTTTTTAAAAAGTGAAAGAACAGCGTTCAGTCGATAAAGGGCCGCAAAATCCATAGTCGATCCGGCAAAACGATAACCGTCGCTGGAGTAACCGGTATTGCCTCCGTCGGTGGCCAGTGAGCCGAAGCCTGCAAACCAACCAGTGTATAGCGGGCGGTATTTTTCGGCCGAGACAGGAACATGCATGAAACATGCACCCTCTCCACCTTGCGCGTATTTGTATGAACCGGCGATATAAAAAATGCGATCTTCGATTTCTCTCAGGTCAGTCGGGATGGCCATAAAACCATGGTAGCCGTCGATCACAATCATGGTGTTTGTTCCCTGAACACTTTCCACGATTTTCTTTAAATTCTTAACAACCATTCCTGAATTGAAAAAAACATGACTTAAGAAAATCATATCGTAGTGATTGAATTTTATCTTTTCGATAAATCTCTCTTCGAAGTTATCAAATGGCTGAGTAGCAATTTTTTCAACTGAAACAATTTTTTCTTCCGCAAGACGGTTGACCTGTCTGTCAAAACTATAGAACTCAGAATCGGTTGAAAGAATAGACACAGGTTGTTTGCTTCCAAAACAAGAAAGCAGGCGATAGACGAATTCATGAGTGTTAGGAGCAAAAACAATCTGCTCCGGACGCGAAAGGTTTAATACTTCAGCGATCAGGCCTTGAGTTGCCGGGATTTTGTTTCCGAAGATATGATTCCATTTATCGTCGACGTATTTAGCTGAATCATCCCAATATTCAATAGTGGCTTCGCGGGTGACGTCCGGCCAGTAGTGATGGCTATGACTGGCGTAGTGCTGGATGTGTGAATTGGCCGTTAAGAAGCGGGAATAATATTTTTTATACATGAAAACTCATTTTCTTTTTTACATCTTCCGGAAGTTTCGGAAGCCTTGAATTCGGGATCAGGAAAGTTGAAAGGTTAAATAAATCCAAAAAGACACGGTTGTTGTCGGCCGCTCGTTTTAAGTACTGGTGTCCCGAAGATCCACCCGTTCCGATTTTAGTCCCCAGCATTCTTTGAGCGAGAAGAGCGTGGCGGTAGCGCCAGGTTGTGAAATTTTCATCAATGTCCATCAGTCCTGTGATGATCTGGAATGGAATCGTTAGCATCGATTCATGACGGTATAATAAAATAAAAAGCGCATTCAGGATTGCTTTCTGTGAAAGCTTCCGCTGATTATTTTCAACTAACTCTTTATGCCTGTCTTCGTTAAACAAGCTTTCAAAAGTCGATCTTGTGACTTTAAGATTTTCTAACTGAATATGTTTTTGTTTGTCGGATAGGTGAGCGCTATTGGCAAGGATAATATCCTGGTCGTCTTTTAAGATTTCATTGATCGATTTCTGGTATTCACTCCAGAAATTAAAACCTTGTGTATTGGTGTATGGAAGGCGCTCAAGCCAGCCTTCGAGGCATTTTAAGATCGTCGGCGATTTCTCAACCTCGGTTAGATGTGAGCGGTCCTTCTCGTTTAAGCGCCCCATGAAAAACTCGCGGTCAACATCAAGCCTGTCATTAGTGTGCAGACCTAATTTGATTTCAATTTCTCTAAACTGCACACTCTGAAATCCCGACGCTGGAATCAAGAGATCGCGGAATTCCAGGAAGTCCATCGGAGTCATCGTCTCAAGGACATCGAACTGGCCGATTAGGAGATGCTGGATCTTCTGGATGCGGCCAAGCTTCTGGACCACAGAGGAGAGTTCTACCTCTGGGATGTAAGTTTTCTTAAACACGCCTAGGACAGAGTCCAGGTCGTGGATAATTTGTTTAAACCAAAGTTCATAGACTTGGTGGACCACAATAAAAAGCATTTCATCATGACATTCACCGTTAGTGCTGTCGGCGAACTTGCGACTTAGGGGGAGCTGTGAATCGAGTAGTTTAGGGAGCTGTAAATAGTCGCCATAATAGACCGGACCTCTGTTTTTATGCA
The DNA here is from genome assembly GCA_040377165.1 of Bacteriovorax sp. Lineage (GTDB taxonomy): Bacteria > Bdellovibrionota > Bacteriovoracia > Bacteriovoracales > Bacteriovoracaceae > Bacteriovorax. Next base: position 4,019 of record JBEIPI010000098.1, on the reverse strand, counting down.
TCTGCTTATTCCCCCTGAAAAACTCTCTTTCTACAGCGAAATTATCCTCAATATCTGTATGACTTTGCAAGAAAGATTTAGTATAAATTGGGTCTCCGATTACAGCCTTTTCCAGAGTAAAGATATGCGCCTTAAGAATCTTTCACTGATTAACGTCTGCTTCACATTTGCACTGCTGATGTGGGGAGCAGTTGTTCACAACACTCAATCAAGTTTGGCCTGCCCTGACTGGCCTCTTTGTTATGACCAGGTTTTCCCTAATATGGAAGGTGCGATTCTTATCGAACACGGGCACCGTCTGCTTGCAAGTTTTGTAGGTCTTCTGACAATCGGGATGGTCTACTTTTCAGCACAGGATAGAAAAAAATCTGAAGCGCACCTTCACTTGTTCAAAGCTTCACTAATGGCACTTTTTTTAGTTATCGCTCAAGGGGTGCTTGGCGGGATCACTGTTATTTATAAACTCCCGACAATTGTCTCGACTTCTCACCTGGGACTTTCCCTGATCTATTTCTCATTCATCGCCTACATTCATCATAAGGCCGCTACTCTGGCAAAACCAGCACGCGCCCTTTCAGAAAAAGTGAAAGAGAATATTAAGAAAAACTGGAAACCAGTCATCCGTCACGGTATTTTATTTTCTCTGGTTCTCTTATACTCGCAAATTATCCTTGGAGCTTTCATGCGCCATGCGGGAGCGGGGGCTGCCTGCGGACTTGGACCAAATAGCGCTTTCCTTTGTATGGATGTAACTACTTGGTCGCTTAAACTCTGGCCTTCAATGCACCCATCGCAACTGCACATGATTCACCGTATGTACGGTGTGGTTGTATTTTTAGTGGTTTCAATTTTCTCTATCAAAACTTATCACTTCTTCAAGGGTGACAGGACTCTAAGAATAGCCAGCATTCTTCCTTTCTTCTTTGTATCAGCACAGGTTCTTATTGGTATTCTTACTATCTGGCTCAATATGAGTGTTGTTCCCACAACTCTACACCTGGCCGGAGCAGCTCTCTCACTGGTCTCACTTTGGAAGTTGAACTTGATGCTTAAGGATGTTGAAGACTCTTTTTTTTTAGGTAGTTCTCACTCGTTTCTTTCCGATGTTGTCGACCTGACTAAACCAAAACTTTCACTTCTCGTAATGGTGACAGCGATGGTGGGGACAATGATCGCTCCTGATAAGATTAATTTCTTCAAGGCATTTTTTGCTTTCACGCTTATCACTTTGGTGGTGATTGGCGCCGCGGCCTTAAATTGTTATATCGAACGCGAAGTCGATGCAAAAATGAATCGCACTAAAGATCGCCCTCTTCCGGCCCAACGTATGCAGCCGAAAGTGGCCTTGATCTTTGGCTCACTTCTTATTCTTGTGGCGATTCCTGCTCTTTGCATTTTTATAAATATGGTGACAGGGGTTCTGGCCTTTATTGCCGCAGTGCTTTATTTGTACGCCTACACACCAATGAAGCAAAAAAGCGAATTGGCCGTTTATGTTGGAGCTATTCCGGGAGCACTACCTCCAGTTATGGGCTGGACTGCTGTGACAGGTCAAATCGATATTATGGCCGTGACACTGTTCTTAATCCTTTTTGTTTGGCAACTTCCTCACTTTCTTGCCATCTCTCTTTATCATGCTGATGATTATGGCGCGGCGAGCATTAAGGTTTATCCTAACCTGAAGCGCGGAATTGCTATCACGAAGCTTGGCATTTTTGTTTTTACCGGCTTTTTATTTGTTACTTCGCTTCTTCCGACAATTTTTTCCCACGCTAGTTTTGTTTATACTCGTGCGGCGCTGGTCCTATCGGGACTATTTTTGATTTACTCAGCTTTCGGGTTTTTTATTAAAGAGGATAAGGCCCGTGAAAAAGAGTGGGCGAGAAACTACTTTCTCGGCTCCCTGTTTTATCTGCCCCTGCTACTGATGGCGCTCATCTTTTTCAGGTAGATAAAATTAGAATTTTTGATTATGATTAAACGTAAATTCGATAATAATAACGCATCTTTAACTTTCTCTAGAAAGGACTCTTGATATGAATCTAGTTTTGAACTTTTTTATGAAATACTTTGTGCCGAGTGCAGAAGCTGCAGGTAACGTGGGCTTTTGGGAAGCGATGAAACCTCCGGTTGATATTTCAACAACAGGTCACTTGATCGACAGTCTTTTTATGTTAACGACGTGGTTGATTCTTTTCTTTTTCTTTTTCGTTTGCTTGGGAATCTTCGGTTTCTCATATTTATACTCTAAGAAGAAACACCCTAAGCCACTTTACACGCATGGAACAAGCAGAAAGCAAATCGCGATCGTTGCGGCCATCGGTGCTCTTGTATTCATCATGGTAGACATGCAGATTACAACTATCTCTAACCGCGATTTCGTTCAGGTTTTCCTGAATTATCCGAATGAAAAAGAGGATATTGTTCGCATTGAAGTTCTTGGGCAGCAATGGGCGTGGAACTTCCGTTACCCAGGAAAAGACGGGATCTTCAACACTGAAGACGACGTTGTAACTCTTAACGATCTTCGCCTTCCAGCTAACAAAAAAGTTATCTTCCAGATTACATCTAAGGACGTAATTCACTCATTATACTTCCCGAACGCTCGTCAAAAAGTCGATGCAATGCCTGGAAGAATTTCAAGACTTTGGTATGAACTAACAAAACCAGGTCTATATGATATCGCCTGTGCGGAAATGTGCGGGACTTACCACTACAGAATGCAAGCGAAGCTAACTGTTTACACTCAAGCTGAATACGACACTTGGTTAAACGAAATGCAAGAGCGTGCAAACAACGTAAATGAAAAAGACAACGCTGACATCTATTGGGGATGGAAGTGGGTAGCGTCTAACTAATTATTGATTTTGAATTATTAAAAGATAGAGAGGACTCTCATGGCATTTTTTGAACAAGAAATTCACGACGCACCAACGACATTTTTGTCGAAGTACGTTTTCTCATTTGACCACAAGGTCATTGCAAAACAATTCCTGTGGTACGGAATTGCTTTCCTTGGAATTGGCGGGATGATGGCCCTTCTTATCCGTTGGACTCTAGCTTTCCCTGGAGAAGCTTTCCCTGTCCTTGGACCACTTCTTTTCCCACACACGGGAGGAGTTGTTCCGCCGGATACATATGCGATGCTTTTTACTCTTCACGGTACAATCATGATCTTCTTTGCCATTACTCCAATCTTGATTGGTGCTTTTGGTAACTACTGTATTCCTTTAATGATCGGTGCCAGAGATATGGTTTTCCCAACTCTGAACATGCTTTCATTCTGGCTTGCTGTTGTATCAGCTCTTCTTCTGCTTGCTTCACTTTTCACTCCATTAGGAGGAGCTGCAGGTGGATGGACTTCTTATCCAACTCTTTCAACGCTTATCGGCTCGGCCGGTGTTGGTCAGACGCTTTGGTGTTTATCTCTATTCGTTTTAGGGGTTTCATCAACAATGGGTGCGGTAAACTATATCGCGACAATCATCACTCTTCGCGCTCCAGGTATGGGCTACTTTGATATGCCACTAACAATCTGGGGACTATGGCTTACAGCAATCCTAAACGCAATTTTCCTTCCGGTTCTTGGAGCTGGTCTTCTTCTTCTAACTTTCGACCGCGTATTCGGAACAACTTTCTTCCTGGCAGGAGCTGCTGCGACTTCAGGATCAGGGGATCCGGTATTATTCCAGCACGTTTTCTGGATTTTTGGTCACCCGGAAGTATACATCCTTATTCTTCCAGCTTGGGGTATCGTATCTGACCTTCTTTCATTCTTTGCAAGAAAGCCAGCATTCGGAGCAAAAGCAACAGCTCTTGCGATGACATCAATCACGATTCTTTCGACTCTGGTTTACGGTCACCATATGTACTCAACTCAGATGTCTCCATTGTTAACTCAATCTTTCATGATGTTAACAATGACGATCTCGATTCCTTCAGCAGTATTCTTTGCTAACTGGCTTGGAACAATCTGGAAAGGATCAATCAGATTCCAAACTCCAATGTTATTTTCTCTT
>JBEIPI010000173.1:0-4006 GCA_040377165.1 Bacteriovorax sp. | reverse complement strand
TTTATCATCTGATTCTTGAAGAGTATGTATTTGAGGTAAATCAAAAGTAAAATTCTGTGCGATAAAATCAATAGATTTTTTCGCAAGGTTATGATGGCATGCCGAAAAATTCATCTGCTTATAATGCCAATTAAATAACAAACCAGGCCCTGATTCGGGGAGCTCATGATCCGCAAAAATTGTCTGCAGATCGGTTAAACTATGCTGGTAAAAGGAGGATTTCATGCAGAGACTTATAGCATAAAAGGATGGGTGATGACAAAGCTTTCTCCTTTTGTTCTACTGAGAGTAATGATGGATAAATGTATGAAACTTGAGGGCAATCCTCTTCGACAAGTCTACTGTGACGACGCTTTGGGGTGGCTGCAAAGCTATCAACCACTGGATCACTCCTCTATGGTAGCCTCAATGCCGGATCTTTCAGAATTCGAGTTAAGCCTGGAGGAATGGAAAAAGTGGTTTATTGAAACCGCAAAATTAATCCTGACAAAAACTCCAGATCTTGGTGTGACTCTTTTTTTTCAGAGTGATATTAAAATTGATGGTGTGTGGATTGATAAGGCTTATCTGTGTCAAAAAGCCGCAGAAGAATTAGGCCACGCGCAAATTTTTCATAAAATATTTTGTCGTGTTCCACCAGGTATGGCGACTAAAGGTCGTCCCAGTTACTCTCATCTTCTTTGTTTTTCCAAAAATTTTCGTATGGATGTGGGAAAATCTACTCCTGATGTGGTGGCTAGTCTTGGTGAAAAAACCTGGGCCAGAGGAATGGGCGCAGAGGTGAGTCTCTCCATTGCTAAATTTTTAGCGAAAGAAGTGAATTGTTCCACCGTGGTGAATCCTTTTTGTGGAGAGGGAAGTATGCTGGCTGCAGCGAATGTCTATGGGCTTAAAGCAATTGGGATTGAGAGAAGCACGAAACGGGCACAAAAGGCCCTTCTCCTGAGTTTAAATCAAGAGAAGGAATGGCAAACTTAGAGTGAGCTTTTAGCTCCAGAATTTCCAAAATTAATTACTTCGGTTACTGACTTATCATTTTCCGTTTTGATAAAACTCACGAGTGGAATTTCACTATGGGTATAAGTTTTTCCTGTGGAAATATAACCCATCATATTTGTTTCATAATCAAAAACAATACATTTAGTGGCTTTAATATAAGTGGAAGTGCAAGCTTCTTTTTTGGGTTCAGAAATACGATAGCCACTAGCAAACATCGCTTTGACTGATTCTTTCGACGTTGGCATCAACTGCACTGGCATTTCTTGTACAGGATTGTTTCCCTGTTTCATGAGAATTTTTTTGATTTTTACATCCCCGATGTATTTCTCCATATCTTTTTGAGTCATACTGAGTTTGCTGTAGTTGGGAAAATTTTCAATCTCATATTGAATGATATGGAGATCAGGTGACTTCGCCGAAGATGTTTCCATTTCCATGGTGAGGCTTTTGCCATTGTATTTAAGCAGCTTGTAAGTGGATAGGCTTTTCGAGTAGCTGCCATCCTTGAATTCCGTAACAAAAGTGACCCATTGGCCAGCTTTGAGGGGAATACGTGAGTCTTTAGTGCTGCCCAGGCTTTTGTTCGACTTTTTTGTTTCAATTTTCTGGTTAAAAAGCTGGCTCTCCTCGGCGGTAGGAGCGTGAGAGCAAGCTGATAAGAGAGCAAAAAGCAAACCCGAGAGAATTAGTTTCATATTGTGTCCTTTCAAAGATTATTGATCCCTTCATCATACTAGGAAAATGCTACTCAATTCAAGTCCTGATGATTTAGGTTAAAATAGAGCAAAGGTAGGTACTATGAAGCGACAATTGGCCCTCATGCTCATGTTATTCTCAACGCTAACGACAGCACAAACTCTTAAAATTTCTTTTGAAGAAATTTGTGCTTTTGAAGATGATGGTGTCATGGAGACGGTTGATTTCGTATTAGCTGCAGACTCTGAATACATTCGTTCGGCGTATTCACAGAAAATAGCTCTGCACCCAGGGAAATGTTTCCGTAAACCTGAAGTGCTAAAAAAATATGCGATGGATTTGCCTGTTTATACTACGGGTGAACCCCTACGTTTACAATTGGCTGCCAAAGGACTTCTTTTTTTGCGTCTGGGCCAACAAAAAGTTTTCTTAGGTGAGCAAGATCAGTTGAATAAAGTGAAAGAGGTCGAGAATGCGACTCTGTTCTTGACCCAAGATCTTTACAAAGAAGATAAGGTGATTGAATTGACCACGAAGTACGCCAAAGTGAAGGCCCGTTTGCACCTGACGCCACCATCAGGTACGAAGTAAAACCTTAAGAGCTAATAGTAGTCGTGAGGCAGAGGGCGTTTTTCAATTGCTGCCGCAATATTCTCTAAGTTTTCCACAAAAATCTTACCAGTTCTACGAGCATAAAATTTAAAAGTTAGACGCTGTAGCCAAGTATTGTTCATGGATGTCTGAGTTTGGAAAATAAGTTCAGTTTTTTTCACGCCTAGAACTTTGTAGTGCTGGCGTACAAAACTATAAGAGCCATCTGCTAGTGAGCTGAAAGGGAAGTCTTGCATATTGTACATGATGATCTGACGAAACTTTAATTCTTCAATACGGGTAGTGATCTCATCCCAATAACCTTTCTTTTCATCTTCCTGGCGAAAACACCGTCTAAGAGCGCCAATACCACCGTCAGGGGCACCTGGAAGAGGAGAGATGTGATTAAAAAACACGGACCATTCCAAGGCGTTTAAACTGTTGCTGACATACTTCCATACTTCTTCGACAGGAGCGTTGATGATGATGGAGCGGCTGACTGAGGAATTCCAGTCAACCGTCTGGGCTTCTGCATTTAAAGCTTCAATCGTAGGTAAGATTTTTTTGTTCATCTGTTGCAACATAGTTCTATCCTAAACGAAACACGATCAGATAACATTGATCTAGATCAATTAAGCAGCAAAAAATTGGTCAAGCACACTTTTGTACCAAGACAAACTTGGATCCACATTTAAACGTTTTAAATATTTAGGTATTTCTTCTCCCGGCATAGGGAAGTTATTGTCCTCTAACTTCTCAATCAGGATAACTCCATCATCAGCTTTGTTGTCACCCGAAGATTTTTGCTTGTATGCCCACTCAGGAGCTGCTTCAGCAAACGCCATTCCTCTCCACTTATCCAGAGCATTGATCACGCGATCTCCTGAAGTTCCTTCCCATACTCGGGCATAGAATGAGAGGTGACTACGAGGAATATTCGCCATTTTTCCAGATGCCGTTAAGCCTTTAAAACCTGGTATCTTGGCGATTTCAGTCCCAGCTTCCAGCATATCTTCAGAGACAGATTTTCTATTCATGAATACGATCGGAACAATTTTATCACCCACCAAACTTCTGATTTCATCTTTGGCCACTGGTCCATCCGCAATAATAAAATCAGGAGTGCTTTCTGCGAGAAGTTCTTTAAATATATTTTGACGGTAATTTTTGGTCACGCTTAATAGATATTTCCAATCATCCAGGCTGGCTTGATCCATCCCAAAAGGAATGGTTTTTATGACCAGGTATTGATCATTGATTCCCATGTCTTTCATTAAACGGTGGAGATGTTGCCCTCGCGTACCGGTCAGCGCTCGAGAAGTAATCAAATCGTCGTATCCATGCGGATCGGCAAGGACAACAACTTTTGGACTTTTGAAAGTACCACGATAGTGCCCAAAATCTCCGTGATCAGGGTGACTTTTTACATAATAGGCATCAATCCCATTGGCTTCGAAAGTCATCCCCGGTTTTAATTGAAAAATCTTTTTCATATCTAAATTTTCTTTCATGATCCTTGCAAATTTTTCCCCCGGACCAGCATCAAAAACATAACGAAGTTTTTCTGTGCGAGGACGCGCGATAAAAAGTTCCTCTTCCGGAAATTGTTCAGCGGGTAGAGCTTTAGTCATTTCAATAATTTTCTTTTTGTCGTATTGGGGGGATTCACGTGTTCCGAAAATGATGACGTTATTATTTCCTGGCATACGAGAAGCTGATG
>JBEIPI010000168.1:0-4718 GCA_040377165.1 Bacteriovorax sp. | reverse complement strand
CTTTTAAGATTTTTTCAAACCAGTTTACATGATCACTGTGCGCGACCTCAGTGGGATTAAGCGCGTACTTATATACTTCAGGATTATTTCTCCATGAAAGCAGTAAGTCGCTATCTTCTTTTGTCACTTTTCTAATTTTTAGCATTTAATATCTCTTCAATCGCCAGGGCGACACGTTTAGTTCCCATTCCATCAATCAATTGATAAGAGCGGCTACGAAAACCATACCATAGCGAGTTTTGCGGGACAATTTCTTCAAAAAAGGTCTGCCAATTATCTTTAGTCATTTTGTCAGAACGCCCGAGGTAATGACAAATTCCTTTCTCTCCTAATTCCTGACAGATAAGTGTCTGATTATCGGCCACCGAAAGAAGAGCTGTCGCCACTCCTAAACAGGCCCTTTCCCAAGAGGTTGTTCCTCCTGCTCCAATAAACAAATCCGTCTTCATCATCAATTCCGCTAGGTTCGCCACAAAAGAAAGCAGTTGAGCTTTTTTGTGCGAGCTTAAAAGCTTGGATAATTCCGGGTAGTCCTGATGCTCAGAGTGCAGAATGAAAGTTATATTAAAACGGCTGAACTCATTTGGAGTTAACGCCCTGGCGATTTTAAGGCAATCCCCATTTACATCGGCTGCACCAAAGAACACCAAAATAGAGTTTATCTCTCTTGCTGAATCACCAATGCTCACCTGCTTATGAAGCCCTTCAAACTCAGGTCTAAGCATCGCAAAAGGCGGGCCCATTAAAAGCTTTGCCCCTTTTTTTTCTACAAGCTGATCGTATCTTTTCTGATCGGCGGTGATGTTTTGATCCAGGACAAGGTCGCAGTGATGAGATCTATTCATTAAATCATCAATGGCCATAACTTTTGAGCATTTTAATCCCTGCTCATAGTCTTTCCCCAACGAATAATGATCAACTATCACCAAATCAACCTGCCCGATGCCCTCTAGAATTTTATTGGTTTTTTCCAGATCACTCTGCCAGCTCTCTCCGAGCCAATTGGCATAGTCATACCTTTCGCTCACCGAAAGGTCTCTGGGAACTCCGCTGTCGATTACCGAAACCGGGAAATGGTCTGCGATGGCCTTTTCAGAGAAATTTTTATGGTTTTTAGTGATGAATGATATTTGATGATTCTTTTTTTTTAGTTCATGGGCCAGAGTCAGGCATCTCATGACATGCCCTATACCCATGTGGGACCCTGAATCGACTCTAAAAACAATCTTCATTATACTTTTTTTTGCTCAATATGAGAGTTGATTAAATTCAAGCTTTTGTCATTGTCCAAAAGTTCAATGATAGCATCAGCATTTTTTTTATCAGCATGCAGCTCTTCAATCATCTTTTTGATTAAAGTCCAGTCATCTTTCTCATCCAATGTCAGTCTGTAAGCACTGGCATCTTTATCTCGTTTAAGGTGGACGATATTCACTCCGGTGTTTTTCTCCGGATTGCGGACAAAAGGAGTCACATGCTCGCGCTCAAAAGGTTCTGTCCCTTCTTCATAAGCTTTTTTGAGCGCAGAAAAAGAGAAGACTTCAAAGTCAAATCCACGAGGATATGTGCGCTCAATACAGTTTGAAAGGTAAGTATTTTCCGGCATTGCCAACATTTTTTCAATGCCCGACTTTACTAATTCACCATCAATCAACGGACAATCAGAAGTGACTCGTACGACGACATCCAGTTCAAACTTTTTAGCGCAGTCATAGAAACGTGAAAGCACATCATGCTCGCTTCCGCGGTGGTAGGGAATCCCCTTCTTCTCACATAACTCAACAATCAAATCATCTGTTTGATTGGTAGTGGTCGCTACAAAAACAGGGTGGCCCGATAACTTTAGGCGATCGATATGGTGTTCGAGGACAGTTTTATTTCCCGCCTCCAACAATACCTTCTTAGGAAGCCTGGAACTGGTCGTTCTGGCCTGAGTGATAATTCCAACTCTTTGATTAGTTTGCATTGAGAAACTCTTTTATAGAGTTAACCACATAAGTTTGTTCTTCATCATTCATGGAATGGAACATCGGTAAACTAAGTGCCTTAGAGTAATAATCCTCAACGGCAGGAAGTTTCACATCCTTAAATCCGTTTTCCTGATAATAAGGGTGCTTATAAACAGGTAAGTAGTGCACTTGTGTATAAATGTCTTTTGTCTTTAAAAATTCGTAAAGCTCTTTCCTCTTCTTTGCCTGAATAACAAACAAATGATAGCCATTGAGGAATTTTTTCTCATCGTAAGATTGAACAAAAATTTCTGTATTCTTAAGAAAGTTTTTATAACCTGAAGCAATTGAAGTTCTTGCCTCTACATTCTTTTTCAATCTTTTTAACTGCGACAGGCCAAGGCTGGCATTGATATCAGACATTCTGTAATTATATCCGAGATCCTGCATTTCGTGGTACCACCCTCCATGTGAAGGCGCTCTAAAAAGGGCTTCATTTCTCTCAATACCATGAGAGCGAAGCTTTAAAAGCTTTTGATAACTTTCTTTGTTATTAGTAGTAATCATCCCTCCCTCACCTGTTGCAATATGCTTTACCGGGTGAAAAGAGAAGCTGGTCAGGTCTGAATAAATCCCTGATCCGCATTTAATGAATTCATTCTTAGAATTATAAAATCCACCACCAATCGCATGGCAGGCGTCTTCCATAATCCAAAGGTTATACTTGTCCGCAATCGCTCTAAGTTTTTCCACATCAACTGGTAAACCAGCAAAATCAACCGGGATAATCCCCTGGTACTGATTAGGATTCTTGGCCAAGAGACTTTCGATCTGATCGAGATCGATATTTAAAGTTTTAGGGTCGATATCAACAAATTCAACCTGCCCTCCTTCATAAAGGACACAGTTACTGCTGGCCGCGAACGTATTAGGTGTTGTGATAACCTTCTTCTTAAGGTCTTTATTTAAAATCTTAAAACCGATATGTAGAGCGGCAGTTGCATTACAAAAAGCAACGGCATACTTTGCCCCAACCGCCTTTGCGAATTCCTCTTCAAACAAAGTAACCGCTGGCCCCTGTGTTAGAAAATCAGAACGCAAAGTGGTGCAAACGGCTTCGATATCTTCTTCTGTTATATATTGTTTACCGTATGGAATTTTCAATTACATCACCTGGAAATTTGGATCTACATGTTTTTTAACCTGATCTCTCAATTGCTCTACACTTAACCAGTCATCATTAGTGCCTGAGTTGTACTTAAAGCCTTCTTGAACTTTTTTAGCGTTAAATTTCGCTTTCCATTTTTCCAAATCCCAATGTGGAATTGAAGGAGCAATCACGTAGTACTTTCCACAATCATAAGTGCAAAGTGAGTCTGTTTCAGTAATCATCTCTTCGTGAAGTTTTTCCCCTGGACGAATTCCTACGACTTCTGTTTTACAGCTAGGAGCTACGGCAGCCGCGACATCCATAATTTTATACGAAGGAATTTTTGGAACATACAGCTCTCCTCCCCATGCGTTCTCAATAGCATAAAGAACCATATCAACACCTTCATCAAGAGTGATATTAAAACGAGTCATGCCAGTATGAGTGATAGGAAGAACTTTTTCTTCTCTCTTCTTAAGGAAGAACGGAACAACCGAACCGCGCGAACCAAGAACATTTCCGTAACGAACAACAGAAAATGATAGGTCTCTTGATCCTTTCATATTGTTAGCGGCAACGAAAAGTTTATCAGAACACAACTTAGTTGCACCATAAAGATTGATTGGTGCCGCTGCTTTATCTGTTGAAAGTGCAACTACTTTAGTTACGCCACAATCAAGAGCTGCATTGATGATATTTTCCGCTCCAAAGATATTTGTATTAATACACTCCATTGGGTTGTATTCAGCAATTGGAACGTGCTTTAAAGCTGCTGCGTGAATAATAATGTCAATTCCCTCGCACGCGCGCTTAACTCTCTCAGCATCTCTTACGTCTCCGATGAAAAATCTGATTTGAGGGTATTTAGATTCAGGAAATTGTTGAGACATTTCATATTGCTTTAACTCATCTCTTGAGAAAACAACGACTCTTTTAACATCCGGGTATTTCTTAAAAATTGTTTCAATGAATTTCTTTCCAAAAGACCCTGTTCCACCAGTAACTAAAATTTTTTTTCCGTTTAACATAAATTCCTATTTCCTGTCTGCTTATAGACCGATATTGATAAAATGCGTTCCGATTTTATCAAATGTATTTTTATGAGTCACAATTATTGTCAAAATCTCACCCGAAAGCAATTTAATGTTCTGGACGATCTGCTCCTCGCTGTTGACATCCAGGTTAGCAGTTGCTTCATCAAAAATGACGATGCGGGGCTTACGCACGAAGGCACGCGCAATTGAAAGACGCTGCCTCTGCCCGGTTGAAAGAAAAGATGACTCTGCAATCATCGTGTCTAATTCAATTTTATTTTGTTTGAATTCCCCGGCCAATCCCGCCAGATTTAATGCATTATAATAATCAGCGTTCGTAAGCCCGGAAACGCCCAGATTTCCAAAGTTTAAATTCTCTTTAATCGTCCCTTTTAGCAGGTAAGGGTCGGCCCCAACATAACCAAGCTTCCCTCTCCATTCCTGATCGAGGTTCTGGCCCAGGACCGTCCCGACGACCTGCTGGATGCCTTGCAAGACGCCCGGTCCCGCGGCCCCCGCTGGCGGGAACGCATCGACGCAAGCCTGAAGCGGATGCCCGACAGCACGGACATCCTGCGCGGGCTG
>JBEIPI010000154.1:0-5621 GCA_040377165.1 Bacteriovorax sp. | reverse complement strand
TGTACGCCGTCGCAGGAAGTGCGATGCCTGTGAAACACGTTTTACAACTTATGAGAACATTCAGATTCAGATGCCACTCATTGTGAAAAAAGATGGTCGCCGCGAAAACTACAATCGTGAAAAAATCATGAAAGGGTTAAACAAGGCCTGCCAAAAGAGAAATGTTTCAACTGACCAGTTAAACAAGCTCTTAAACAATGTGGAGAGATCTCTCTTGGAAATCTCCCGCACAGAAGTGCGCGCCCGTGACCTAGGTGAAATCATCATGGACCTTTTAAAGGAACTTGACCGCGTTGCCTACGTTCGTTACGCCTCTTTCTATTGGGACTTCAAAAACATCGACGAATTCGTCTATGGACTAAAAAACAATCTACACTCAGTAAAATCTATCAGCGATAAAGGTGAAAAACGTGACATCCAGTAACACAACGAAACGCTCTCTAGGCCGCGAATACGCCTTTAAATTTATCTATAAGCACCTGCTTTCGGATTTCTCTCAGGAGAAAAGCGACATCATCACCGACGGGAAAGCTTTAGAAGACGCCCTTAACCTTTTCGATGCTTCTTTTCATGAGGAAGACAGCGAACACCCGGACAACAAAATCGACCTGCACACGAAACTGTTTGCAAAAGAATTGATCCTAGGTTCATTAAGACAGGAAGAAGCGAACTCTAAGCTGGTCGAAAAATACCTTTCAAACAACAATCTTCAGAAAGTGGACCGCATGAATCTTGCCGTTCTGCTTTTGGGCGCGTTTGAAATCCTAAACGATAAAGAAACACCGGCTGGTGTGTTCATTAACGAGTATGTTAACGTTGCCAAAAAATACTGCCCTAACGACTCTCATGGATTCATCAATAGCGTCCTGGATAAAATCGCCAAGGATAGCCGTTAATTATGTACAAGAGTTCAAAACCTGAACGAACCATTCTCGATCAGTTCACACCGGAAGTCCTGGGAATTTTCTGGATCACCCGTGACAACCTGAGCCGAGAACTTTTAGGTTTTGATGACTTTAACTACCTTTTTGACGGATTGATCTCCCAATACCTTTACGGCCAGGAAAAAAATGATGAGAAACACGCTCACATTTTCTTCACGCAGAACTTCAATCATAAACTTTTTCTTGCCCACCTAAGAACCAGGGATTTCACGAAATCTCAGGTTGCGGGCGATATTGATGAGCAGATCGCTCTTCTTCAGGGCCAGGATAGTGCTCGAAAGACTATTTTAATTTTCAACAAGACTGAACATGACTGGCTCCCTGAACTCAAAAAGCGCTATACGCAATTCGAGTTCAAGGAACTAGAAGCTTAAGGCAAGGCCAGAATATAAGTTACCCATGATTCACAGTTATCGGCCTTAAGTGTTTTCTTAAAGACACCGTTACCGGTTCCATCTCTGTCTACACCTTCCCAATAAATATGCGTTTTAGAGAAACCTGCGTCTTGCAGGATGTCCTGTAGTTCGCGTGCATCCCACATACGCCAGTCGTACTGGAAAACTTTCTCGTGCTTCACACCGTCTTTGGTTTTGAAGTGGATGTAGTACATACACTCTGCAGTCAGAGGATTGTAGCTTGAACAGTCCCAGTAGTACGTGTGGTTTTTGTGAACAACTGATTCTTCTAATTCTTGTCTGGTTTCAGTTCCACCGAACAGGTCGATGAAAAAGGCCGAGTCTTTTTTCATGTGCTCTCTTACAGATTTAAAATAAGTAAGGAGGTCAGATCTTTTTTTGAAAAGGTAGTATGAGAAATTGAATGCCACAACAACATCAGTTTTGAAGTCAAACTTCGACATAACATTGCCGTTGATATACTTCATGCGCTTTTGTTCATCTTCAGTCAGCTCGCTGTAGTGATTGACCACACCAAATGAAAGAGGCTCCATATCCAGGTCAATCCCATAGGCCTTATGCGAGTCACTTTGCTCTACCCATTCGCAGGCAAGCATTCCAGTCCCGCAAAAATCCTCGCGCAAACTCAGAGGAGCTTTTCCATAGATTGCTTTATACTCTTTGTTGATAAACTGGATGTCAGCTTCAGGATTCTGAACTGAGGCCAGGTACAAGCGGTACTTCTCATCTCTGGTTAGCTTTGGCGCTTTTTTAGCAGCAACTTTTTTAGTGGTCTTTTTCTCGATACGTGTGTTGGTTCTTTTGATGGCCATGGAATTCCTAATAATCCTTGTACGATTTAACTTCGACAAGTCCTGATTTATAAGTCGTGTTGATAGTGTTTTTTCTTCTGAATCTTTCGTCGTTTGTGATGTAGACCGCACGGGCGAGGTCGATGAATTTCTGGCCGAAATCCTTCGCTCTTTCACAGTCCCTGATGTCATCCTCAATCACCCATAACTTGAGGTTAACTTCGATCATTTGATCGAGGTGATGAGTGATGTTTTCCAGCTTAAGCGAAGCCAGGGTTTTAGAGAGAGTCTCCTCTTCTTTCCTGACATGAGCGAGCTTTTCCTGGTCACTTATTTTTTGCGATTTTATTTTAAGGATGGCGATTTTATCGACCAGTTCACCTAAAGAAATTTCACAATTTATATTCATAGTTTATTCAATGCTTTTATAGACTATCTCGATAATCTCGTATGACTTCGTGCCTATTGGAATTTTAAGCAAGATTGTATCACCAACTTGCTTGCCAATCAAAGAACTTCCTAGCGGTGAGCGCCAACTAATTTGATTTTTTGAGGTCGCGATTTCATCGACTCCGACAATCGAAACGGTTTTCTCTTCTCCGTCGTCCTCGTCACAGATTGTGACCGTGGCGCCAAACTGGACTTTATCGCTTTTGACGCTGGCCGGATCAACAACCACGGCAAGATCAATACGAGTTGTTAAAAAACGCACGCGCTTGTCTATTTCACGCATTCGCTTCTTCCCGTAGATATAGTCTGCATTCTCCGATCTATCGCCATTAGAGGCGGCCCAGGCCACGATTTTTGTCACTTCGGGACGCTCGACTCTCGCCAGCTGATGAAGCTCGTCCTGAAGGCGCTTAAGGCCTTTGGGTGTAATGTAGTTTTTTTCCTTATCCATAAACTTTTCTCGCCATAAGCTTACTCTATTCCACAAATTATGCTAAGAATTTAATGGGAAAAGGAGTGATTATGGCAGTAAGAAAAGTTATCAGAATGGGGCACCCGACACTTAGAAAAGTGGCCGAGACTGTTCCTTTAACAGAGCTTAAAACTCCTGAGTTTAAGCAGCTTCTTGTCGATATGTATGACACGATGAAAGCTGAAGGCGGCATCGGCATCGCTGCCCCTCAGATTGATGTTTCAAAACAAGTCACTTTAATCGAGCTTCCGGAAAACAATGAAAGATACGGTGATATGCAGGGCACTCCCCTTCTGGTTATCATCAATCCGGTGATGAAGATGCTCACTCAAGAACACCAAGGATTTTGGGAAGGGTGTTTATCCGTGCCAGGGCTCCGTGGTTTTGTTGAGAGACCAAAAAGTGTGCAGATCGATTATTACAACGAGCACGGCGAAGCCAAACAAATTATCGCTAATGATTTTCTCGCGACTGTTTTTCAACACGAGCTCGATCACTTATTTGGAAAGCTCTACATTGACCGCATCACTGACACGACCAAGATCGCGTATAATGAGGAATTCTCTGAGCACGTTGTCGCTCACCCTGATGACACTCTGGACGAATAACTTTGAACAAGATCGGTGTTATTCACTCTCCCTATAAAGAAAAATTCTCTATTCCAAGACAGCCGGGACTAGCGAATCTGAAATCTACGATTGAGCTTCTTCCCCCTTACAACAGAGCTGAGTCCCTAATGGGACTTGAGGTCTTTTCCCATCTTTGGGTAGTCTTCGAGTTTCATGAAACAAAACCCACTGATGAAAAATCGCTCACAGTCCGCCCTCCGCGCTTAGGCGGCAACACCAAACAAGGTGTGTTTGCCACCCGCTCTCCCTTTCGCCCTAACAACATCGGGCTCTCGCTGGTTGAGATCATAAAAATCGACGGGACAAAAATAATTGTTTCAGGTGGAGACTTCCTGGATGGGACACCAGTGCTTGATTTAAAGCCCTACTTAAAAGAGATCGAGTCTGTTCCAGAGGCGCGCTCAGGATGGACAGATGGGATGGAAAATCAAAGGTTGGAAGTCATTTTCAAGTGCGATTGCCCGGATGATCTGAAGGATAATATCAAGGAAGTTCTCTCTCTCGATCCCCGCCCTCGCTTTCACGAGGACGGATATAAAACTTATGGATCAAGACTTTTTGATGTCGATGTTCATTGGGAAGTCAAAGACAACACTGTCCACGTTCTAAAGATTATTACTTAAGCGTGCAGCCCGCGTCTGTTGAGCCTTGAAGGCTTAGGCCTTTTCCAACGATGGCCTGCTCTTTCTTTTTTTCTTCAAGTTTTTTTAAGACATCTTCTTTTTTGTCGTCACAAGGTGGCTCTGCAGTCTTTGATTTTTTTGTGGCATCAAAGGCCTGAGCGCTTTTTGGAAGAACTGCGTTCACAGCTTTTCCCTGACCGCTTGATTGAGCGAAGGCTGACGTTGAAACTAAAGCTAAAATCAATAGGTATTTCATAAACACTCCTACTCTTCGGATGAGTAATTAAACATTTTCAAATTCATTATTAACCGGTAAAGGCTTCTTGGCATTTTATCCAGGATAGAAACTACAATTTTCATTCTAAACGGGAACACATAAAGCACCTTCTTTTTTTCCAAGGCACGCTTAATAAGCTTGGCCGCTTTTTCCGCACTCATAATAAAAGGCATTTTATGATTGTTTTGTTTGGTAAGTGGAGTATCCACAAATCCCGGTGCAATCGCCGTGACATGGATACCATTGCGTTTTAAATCCAGCGAATAAGACTCACACAACTTTAAGACGGCCGCTTTAGAAGCGCTATAAGCGCCTGCCCCCGGAAGCCCCATAAACCCTGCTACTGAAGCAGTTGCAACCAGGTGCCCTTTCTTTCTTGGCATCATGATTTCAAGAGCAATATCAAAAGTGTTAAGCACACCCTTAACGTTAATATCGATGACTTCATTGGCGACAGAGAACTCCGGAGTTTTTGATTTCGCTCCCACAGATCTCCCAGCGTTAGCAATCACCATATCCAGCTCCACTGGGGCGAAGTCATGAATCGCCTTGTGAAGTTCCTCACGTTTTGTAACATCCACTTCATAACAAACCAGCTGCTTGTATTTATTCCTGATTTCAGTAGGAAATTTGCTCAAATTTCGAGCACAGATCCCCACGCGATGACCCTCTTCCAGGTACAATTTCGCCAAGGCTAAACCAATTCCAGTTGTTCCACCTGTAATGAAAATATTCACAAAACTCCCATTGGCCCATAAGCCTTTATTTTTGTACTAATAGTCTAGGGCCAAACACCAGCGGGGACAATCTTTAAGCATCGCAGAATGAGTATTTTTTAAGGGAACCTCATAATTTTATCTTGACGAAAAGCCTTCGAATTCTTATATTTTAGCTTCTTTAAGATTGCTGGGGGCGTAGTTAAGTTGGTTATAACGTCTGCCTGTCACGCAGAAGGCCGAGGGTTCGAGTCCCTTCGCTCCCGCCATTTTAAGGACCATACAAAAAAATTAAAAAGCCCT
>JBEIPI010000040.1:0-25801 GCA_040377165.1 Bacteriovorax sp. | reverse complement strand
GAAAATTAACGTAAATATTTCTAACTTCGTCTAAGGAGTTGCCGATAAATCTATTGGAAAAAAGTAAATGTCCCACAAAGAAAGAAGGGTTTTTTATGGATGAATTTGAAAAGGAAGTAAAGTTAGATTTTTTAACTGAAGCACTTCAACTGTTAGATGATTCTGAGCAGGCGTTTTTAGCTCTGGAAGGAGATAAGAACAACGCTGATTTGATGAACCAGATTTTCAGGTTAGCTCATAATTTGAAAGGAACATCAAGAGCGGTTGGTTTCGGAGATGTGGCCGAGTTCACTCACGAGATGGAAAACCTGATCCTTCAATTGAAAGAGGGACGTCTGGAAATCACTGATGGCATTGTTTCACTTCTACTTGAGTGTAACGACCACGTCAGCGTCATGATCAGAATGCTGAACATGGACCTGAATGCCAGATTTGATTCA
Organism: Bacteriovorax sp.; assembly: GCA_040377165.1. Taxonomy (GTDB): domain Bacteria; phylum Bdellovibrionota; class Bacteriovoracia; order Bacteriovoracales; family Bacteriovoracaceae; genus Bacteriovorax. The sequence continues at coordinate 25,361 of JBEIPI010000040.1, read as the reverse complement.
AAAGAAATTATCGAAAAGATTTTATCGGCGCTTTCCGGAAATCTTGTTGCTTCAACTCCAGCGGCGGCGGCACCAGTGGCCCACCAGGAAGAAGTAATGGAAGAGACGATTTCGGCCGAAGATATCGCGCTACTAGAGAGCTTTGAAAATAACCTGAATGCTCCAGCAGAAGTGTTGACGATGGAGCAGAAAGAAAAGCGTGCGGAGTCTTTCTTTCCTACAGAATCGAAAGTCGTGCCAATGCCAGAGGCGAAAACTGAAGCGGGCGCACCGGTTGAGCACAAAAAAGCTGCTCCTCCTGCAAAGGGAAATAATGAAGACGACAGTATCCGCGTGAGTTTGTCGCGCGTAGAAATGCTCAACAACGTAGTTGGAGAGCTGGTAATTATCCAGACCATGCTTAACCAGCACAGAGATGAAGTCGGCAACCCGGTCATGCTTAAGTCACTTTCTCATTTAGCGAAGCTCTCAAAAGAGATCCAGAACATCTCAATGAGTCTTCGTATGGTTCCTTTAAAACAAACCCTGCAAAAAATGCAGAGAATTGTCCGCGATACTTCTAAAGCACTTAATAAAAAAGTGTCTCTGGAGTTAGTGGGTGAAGAAACAGAAATCGATAAAACAGTACTGGAGCATCTTTCAGATCCGCTGGTCCACATTGTAAGAAATGCGGTTGACCACGGTCTTGAATCAACAGAAGGGCGTATCGCCGCCGGAAAAGATGAAGAAGGTGTGGTTACAATTAAAGCTTTCCACGAAGGTAACAACCTGGTCATCGAGATCAGAGATGACGGTAAAGGGATCAACCCGAAAATCATCCGCGAAAAAGCGATCGAAAAAGGGGTTATCTCGGCCAACGCCACAATGAGCGATGACGATATCGTCAACCTTATTTTCCACCCGGGATTTTCTACCAAGTCCGAGGTTTCAGAAATCTCAGGCCGTGGTGTAGGGATGGACGTTGTTAAGACCAATATTGAGAAGCTCTCAGGTGAAGTTAAAGTTATCACTGAACTTGGAAAAGGTTCAGTCTTTAAAGTTGTTCTTCCTCTGACTTTAGCGGTTATTGAAGCAATGGTGACGAAGATCGGTGACGAAAGATACATCATTCCTCTTGGGCAGGTGTATGAATCGCTTTCACCAACGCCGGAGCTGGTTCACCATGTAAATGGAGTGGGTGATTGTTTGAAAATCAGAGGAGAGGTTATGCCGCTTTTCAAAGTTTCAAAAGCGCTTCAGAGAAATATCACAGAGAAGCCAATGCATGAGCAGATCGCCATCATTGTGAACTCGGACGAGCGCAACTTCGCAGTACTGGTTGATGACATTCTTCACCAGCAGCAGGTTGTTATCAAGAAACTTGGTGATGAAATCAAGAACCAGAAAGGATTTATGGGAAGTACGATTCTTGGAGACGGGCGCCCGGCCTTCATCCTTGATTTGATGGAACTGTTTGTTGGATCGATGAAAAAGAAAAAGAGTAACTTTATAGATGAAATGGCAGCATAAGGAGACAGACGATGGAAAAAGATAATGTAACAAAAATGAAAAGAGCAGGAACAACAGAACTAAGCCGCTTTATTGAGTTCAGTCTTGGTAATGAGGACTATGCGATTCCTCTTCTGATGGTAAGAGAGGTTATTTCAGTTCCTGATACAACACCAATTCCTAAATCTCCGGCGCACTTCCTGGGAATCATGAACCTTCGCGGTCAGGTTATCTCGGTTGTTGACCTAAGAAAAAAACTTAAAGTTGATGCCCGTCAGGACAAAGAAGAAGCGGTTATCATCGTAGACATCGGTGGAATGAACATCGGTGTGGTTGTCGATTCAATCAATAAAGTTCTGGCCTTCTCATCTGAAGATGTGAGCGAAATGCCGGAAGTAGAGCACCAGATTAATACACACTTTATTTTCGGGGTGTATAAAAAAGAAAGTTCACTAACGGTGCTACTTGATATTGCAAAGGTTCTGGATCTTAAGGATATGGAAGCCATTAACGGTGCTAAAAGGGCCGCTTAATTATTTGCAATTCTCTTTTTAAATTTAATTTTCCTGTTTTAGAGGTATGAGATGAGTCAGGCTGCCATCGGTAACGTTAGTAAGGATTTTGTGTCCTTGATTGAGAAAGTTTCGAGTGTTGTTCACAAGATCTCGGGAAACCGCTTAGGTGAGAAACAAGCTTACATGGTTGAAACCCGCGTGAAAAAACGCATGATGGAACTGGGATTGAAGTCGGCAGAAGACTACATGAAATACATCGATCAGAACCTTGATCACGAGTCATACATTCTGGTTGGTCTGATCACCACTCACCATACTTTCTTTTTCAGAGAGTTTCCACACTTTGAAATCCTGAAGAATAAACTTCCAGAGCTGGTCGCGCAGGTAAAAAAGCGCGGAGACAAGACTCTCTCGATCTGGTCAGCTGCCTGCAGCCGCGGTCACGAAGTTTATTCACTGGCCATGTTTCTTGACTTCCACCTTCCGCAAATCGACCCGACAGTGAATTTCAAAATCCTGGGGACGGACATTGATGGAGAGTCAGTCAAGATCGCCAATAACGGTGTTTATCACCACAACGAAATCAAAGAAATCCCGATGAACTTCATGGGGAACAACTGGGCGAAAGGGACAGGCGATATCGCTATGTACGCCAAAGTGAAGTCCAATCTCAAGGCGAGATGTGAATTCAGACCAGGAAACTTATTAAAAGTTTCTGAAGCGGTTAAGGATTCAAAATTTGACGTCATCTTCTGCCGTAACGTTTTCATTTATTTTGAAACACACCAGGTAGAGGCCATTTCAAAAGACTTATTGGCGAGGCTTCATCCGCACGGGATTTATTTCTCGGGGATTTCAGAGCCGCTTTCAGGAATGAAGCTTGAGATCGCTTCAATCGGGCCGTCGGCCTATGTTCACAAAGGAGCAGTACCTGTCGCTCAACCAGCGAGCAACGTGCTTCCAATGGCATCAAAAACTGTCTCAACTGCAGCTCCTGTGAGCGTGTCAGCTCCAGTATCATACACTCCATCAGTGTTGAAGGTAATGTGTGTTGACGATTCACCAAGTATTCTAACACTTCTTAAGAAAGTGCTTACTCCAGAGCATGGATTTGAAATCGTGGCCACTGCGGTTAACGGTAAAGATGCAATGGAAAAACTGAAAACTGTAAAAGTCGATTTGATGACTCTCGATATCCATATGCCGGAAATGGACGGGGTGACTTACCTTGAAAAAAATCACACCAGTTCCCACCCTCCGGTTATGATCATCTCTTCTGCATCCCGCGCGGATTCAGACACAGCGATGAAGGCCTTCAAGTTCGGAGCAAGCGACTACGTTGAAAAACCGGCACTGACTAACCTTGAAGAGCGCGGAGAGGAGATCAGAACGAAACTTCGTTCGATCGCGGGCAGCACTCAGAGAAAAGCGACAGTTTCATCTTACGACAAAGAAAACCAGAAGAAATTCGTCATCACGAATCCAGAAAAGAAAATGCGCCTGATGTTCGGGTCTCTTTCTGATCTTCCAATGATGAAAGGATTCTTCCACGACCTGGACAACTCTCAACCTCCAACAATGATCTTCTTTGAAGGGCAGGGAGAGATCCTGGAAGGGATTGCAAAAGAGCACCAGAGAGATTTTAAGAAGACAGTGGTCTTCTTCGATAACATCGATACAAAACTGGAAGCGAACAAGATTTATTTTGTCGACTTCAAGAAATACTTCGCAGCTGTGCATAGAAAATACGGCACACTACCTACGTCGATTATGACATACGGAAACACTTCAACACACGCGGCGAAATCAATTGCCGACTGGAAAGGAGTGGAGCTGCTGCTGGAAGATCTGGGTGAGAAGGGAAATCTAAAGCACCCGTTGAAAGCTCACGCTTCAGACGTTGTTCCAGCGACAAGTTTTCCATACATGTCTTGCCGTTACTTGAGTGCAAAATAGTATATGAAAAAGATGCGTTCACAAAATCCACAGACGAAAAAGGAAGGCGGAGAGTTCCTTACAACTCTTTACGCCGGTGACGCTTTCATTTCTTTTCATCACAGTTCTCAGGACTGTGTGGGCTTTTTGGTAAAAAGAAGCGAGCTTGAGAGCGCTGCATTTGAAAAAATCGTGACCTTCACTAATGATTATTTTGGCGGCGAACACGCTAAAGTAGAAGTGAAAATCATCGGAACGGCCAGAGCGCTCGAGGCCATCGGGCAATTTTTTGAGAACAGGAAATTTCAGGCGATCAAAAAAATTGAAAAATCCGGACAGGTTGAAGTCTGCTTTCTTCCGGAAATAAACAAAGTACGTGTCTCAATTGAAAGCGCGACTCAGGCAGCTCCTGCTCCTCGCTCGATAGCAAAGGCTCAGCCGACGAAGTTTAAGGTCCTGGTAGTGGATGATTCCAAAACGATCCGCACAATTCTTGCTAAAATTTTCTCTAGTGATCCGATGTTCGAAGTCTGCGCGATGGCGGAAAAGCCTTCAGACGTAGAAGGACTGATTCAAAAACATAGGCCGGATGTTATTACACTTGATATTCACATGCCGGAAATGGATGGGGTGACTCTTTTAAAAACCATCATCACACCTAAATATCACATTCCAACAGTTATGATCTCTAGTATTAGTATGGCCGAAGGGCCTCTGGTATTAGACGCTCTAGAAAACGGTGCGGTTGACTATATTCAGAAGCCGGAAATGAGCGAGATTGAGAAGGTGACGCCTTTCATTTTAGAGAAGGTGAGAACTGCCGCGATGGCGAACCTTAGTAAAAAACTACATACGAGAGAAAGAAGAGTGAGTGTAAAAACATCTGAGATCTGTAATCAGGACTCACTGATCGTTCTTGGTTCATCAACTGGTGGAACAGAGGCGATCCGCGATATCTTAACTGCTCTTCCAAATCATATTCCTCCGATGCTGATTGTTCAGCATATTCCTGCGGTTTTCTCTCTGGCCTTTGCTAAGAGAATGAATGACCTTTGTCCATTTGAAGTGAAAGAAGCTGAGAATGGGGACGAAGTCCGCCCTAACCGTGTATTGATTGCGCCCGGTGGAACGCAGATGAAGATGATCCATAAATCTGGAAAGACATACGTTGAGATCAACGATGATGAACCGGTCAACCGTTTCAAGCCTTCAGTGGATTATATGTTCCTTACTGTTGCTAAATCGCTTTACACCCACACTGTCGCGGTTATCTTAACCGGGATGGGGAAGGATGGAGCAAAAGGAATGCTGGAGCTTCGAAACCTGGGAGTGAGGACTATCGCTCAGGACGAAGAGACTTCAGTCGTTTTCGGGATGCCTAAAGAGGCAATCAACATTGGTGCTGCGGAGTTCGTGGAGCCATTGGGAAGTATCGCTGAAAGAATCACTATTCTCACAAACCAGAAAAAAGGTAGAAAGGAAGTTTCATGAAAAAAGTCCTGATTGTCGAAGACCAGAAGGAAATCAGAGAACTTTTAGAAGAAATATTCACCAAAGACCTAGGTTTTAAAAACGTCACTTTCGCCTGTGACGGCCTAGAGGGCTTTGCTGAGTCGACTCTTCAAAAGTTTGATTTGATCTGCACTGATCATTCAATGCCGTTTTATGATGGTGGGGATTTGATGTTCGCAATTAGAAATAAACCAGGAATTAACCAGGACACTCCCATCATTATGATCTCTGCGATGGTGACCGAGCTTCCGGGGAAAATCAAAAACTTCGAAGCCACTTACTTTGTGGAAAAACCCATTGATATCTCTCGCCTTGCTCGTTATGTGAAAATGGCGATGCTGGCGCAAAAGAGTAAGACACTTGTTGCTGTCTAATTTTTGATTCAAGTAAAAATGAATTAATAGGGAGCTCGCTCCTGGAAATGGCACTGCTAAGTAAAATTCTTATTCGACAATTTTTCTGTTTTTAATTATCTCGAGTAAAATCTTTTTGCTCATTTTAAGAGATCTAATTTTCTCTTCTAAGTTATTTACTTCTTCAAAAAACATAGCTTCCAGTTCTCTACACATTAAAACCTGATCAGTATGAAGCGTGCATGGAACAATATATTTAATTCTTTTAAGTGGAACGCCAGCTAAAATAAACAACTGAATTTTACTGATGATCTTAATGTCGCCACTGTTGTAAACCCTATAGTTATTAGCAGTTCTGCGGGATTTAATTAGGCCCATTTTTTCGTAGTATCTAATAGAGCGTGCAGATACATTGGTTAGTTTGACGACTTCATTTATTTTCATAATTCCCTTTACCTTGACACAATGTCATAGTTTATAATCAGCAAAAAGGAAAGAGGAGTCAAGAATGTTAAAAGGAAGTTGCTGCTGTAAAAGTGTAAAATTTGAAATTCATGGTGATCCTGTTGTTATGGGGACCTGTCATTGCTCTCGATGCAGGAAAGTAGGGGCCAGTACAATTTTAATAATAAAAAAGGATTCATTAATCATGACCTCTGGAGAAGAATTTGTAGCAACTTATCTTCCGGAAGAAGGTTACAAGTATAAGAGAAATTTTTGTAGAAAGTGTGGGACATCTCTAGGGGAAATAATATCTAGCGAGGAGATGTTCCCAATACCGGCAAATACGATAGACGGTGACCTTCCATTGCCAAATAGCTTTCATGAGTTTGTTTCTGAAAAGCCCAATTGGTACGAAATCTGTGATACCGCCAAGCAGTTTTCCTCTCATCCGACAGAGGATTAAGGTATTGATTCTTTTGATTAAAGAGGGAATGGCCTGTGTCCAAAATGTGTACACCCCTAAAATTAGTATCCGAAGCGACCACTTCAACTTTAATCCATACTAAGATTGATCTCGTATAACAGATAATTATCAAAAGGATTAATATGAAGCCTCAATCTTATTTTCTAGTCCTACTTTTCTTAATGGTTTTCCCATTTAAAATTTGGGCATTGACTCCTCCAAAATCAGAAGAAGATAGAATTTGCAACATTCAATATATGCTAGGACATGAAGCTACCTTCAACGATAGATTCAAGTATGAACGCTTCTATTCTTCATGCCAAAAAGCTTACCAGGCCTATGTGGCCTCGGATAATGTGTTAGGCTCTTTAATTATTGATTCAATGGTAAACGAAGCGAATGAATTATGTGCGAGAGATACTTGCACACTTGGTGATAGAGGTTATGCTTTAACGTCAGCGCAGTTTGATAATCGTTATATCCATCTTTATGCGACGATGCTTAAACTGTCGGCGATGAATTTGGGAGTTTATACAAAGTACTAAACTGAATCAAGAAGGCGTTATGGTTCTTTTTTTGATACTTGATTACGTATAATTTATTGTAAATGGTAGGCGGAACAGGGGTCGAACCTGCGACCACTTGGATGTCGACCAAGCGCTCTACCACTGAGCTATCCGCCTATAAGGTATATTCGAGAATACATAGTAAAAGCTCGTAGCGAGACTGTCAAACTTTCTGCTCTATGTTAGTGTGTTTTTTCTTGGCCTTAAAAAGCTGGCTTCATTATATTTAGTCCATGCAAAAAAACCGAATGCTTCTCGATTTTACCGGGCTCTTATGGAGCCAGCTCAAAGAGTTTAAAATTTACTATTTTTTTGGCGTGATTGCCCTGATCTTGACTCACAAAATTCAAAGTGAGCTGCCTTTTATGGCCAAGGAACTCGCTGATTTTGTGGCCCGTGATTCGAATGAATTAAAACCAAGTTTATTTTTTCTATGCGCATTGGGAATCATTGTTTTCAGGACAGCTTCGCGAATTCTTTTCTTTTATCCGGCCAGGCTCTTGCAGAAATACCTGCGCTCTGAGCTTTTGGAAAAACTGGAGTCCAATACACCACAACGATTCCGCCATTTGAACTCAGGACAATTGTTTCAATACCTATCCGGTGACATTGATCAGATCAGAGCGCTCATTGGTTTCGTAGGTCTTCAGGGTGCAAACTTTCTGATCGCTTTTTTTATTTTGATTCCTAAAATGGTGGCCTTCAACCCGCAGTTATTGGTGGCATTGGTGCCGATGTTGATTGCTTTTATTATTTTCACTGCGGTGGTTTCTCAAAATAGAAAATATTTCAAACTCACGCAGGATATGCAGGGGGAAGTGCAGAACCTGATTATGGAAAGTTATATTGGAAAGAAAACGATCAAAAACTTTCATTCAGAAGCGTCTTTCCTGAAATTATTTTCAGAGCTTTCGCTTAAAGAGCTCTATTACTTCTACCGTTCGTCTTTGGGGATTTCGATCTCACTTCCATTAATCACATTGGGAGTGGGGCTCTCGATGCTTTGGGGGGCGCAGATCATCAAGGCCAATGACCTTGGGGCCACGACTTTGATTCTTTTTTCTGGTTTTATTTTTCTTTTCATGGAGCCGATGGGCTACCTGTCGTGGATCGGCGTGGTGGTTTCGCGTTCACATGCTTCATGGGGAAGGCTTAAGGACCTGGATGGGACACTGACCACTCAGATAGAGTCGGAAGAGAAGCTTAAAAAACTCAATATCGATATTCCTGAAAACTCCTATCAGATTCCTTTTTGGGAGCAGTCGCTTTCGGTGAGCTTCAGGCCCAATTCCTGGAACGTGCTGATCGCTAAAACCGGGCATGGAAAAAGTGAAGTGCTCTTAAAGCTCGCAGAAGTTCTAAGACAGAAGAAAAAAGAAATCAGTCTGGTTGCTCAGGACCCTTATATTTTTAACGACACCGTAGAGAGAAATATCTTTCTGGGAAGAAGTGAAACCAGCGCAGAAAGGGAAGAGGCCAAGAGTGTACTTAAGATCCTGGGCCTTGATTACCTTGAACCGAATCTTGAAAACCTGATGCGCATGGAAGTGGGAGAGAATGGAAAAAGGCTCTCTGGCGGCCAGGCAAAAAGGCTTTCATTGGTCAGAAGCTTAATGAGTGGAGCGGAAATCCTGATTTGGGATGACCCGTTTTCGTCAGTTGACCTTATTTTAGAAAAAGAGATCATCCAGGAGCTAAAGAAGCATCCGGTGATGAAAAATAAAACAATGATTCTGACTAGCCACCGCCTCTCAACCGTCAGACACTCGGATTACCTGGTGTTTATTGATAAGGAAAACGGAGTGGTTGAAGAGGGGATCGTCAGTCAATTATTAAAAGAAAACAGCAAGACATATGAATACTTCCAAAAGCAAATGGTATAGTTTATTTTTTTTCGACGGATCAAGATTTATGCTGGGCCTGGTCCTGGTGTGTTTGATTATTTCCGCCTATCTTGGGGTTAAAACTCCACTTTTAATTGCCAATCTTTCAACTCATTACAGTGATGACTCCCTTTTTCACAGCTCGCTAATTGCTTTATTAATTAACTTCCTGGCGGTTTACACCAATAGAGTTATTTACCAGCTGGCGGTGAATAAATACGTGCGTCTTTTAATTCAATACGCCCGCACCCAGACTTACGGGCGCTGGCTTTCAAGTAATGAGCACGACAGTGAGAAGTACCCACAAGGGGAAATCCTCTCGAGGATCATGTCTGACACCGAGGCCATCCGCGACTTGATTACCAGTGGATCGTTTGGGATTTTTATTGACCTGTGTTTTGTCGCTTCATGTTTAGTTGGATTCATTACACTTAATCCTTTTACTGGATTTTTTATCAGTGGGACAGAGATTGTCGCTACAATCCTGTTGATTTGGGGAAGCCAGTTAATGCGTGACGTGTTCATGCGCCTTAGAAATGCGCAGGCGAAAGTTAACCGTGTGACAGCTAACGTTCTGGGTGGGTTTCATCAAATGTATTACACCCGCCACGATAATTACGCCTCGTTAAAATCAAACACGGCATTTGAAGAATTTTTAGTGAGGCAGAATCAGGCCAACAACATGGATGCCGCCTACTATGCTTTAGCGGAATCGCTTTATCCGATTTTGCTTGCCCTGGTTATTTTTATCTTTCCTTTTTCCGGATTGACCGAAGCGGCGCTGATCTTCGCCATCGTCGATTTAATCCAAAGGTCGATTAACCCCATCAAAGAAATTTCCGGCAAAATTGCCAACATTCAGCGCGCGATCACCGGGATTGATCGCATCCAGCATTTCTTAAATGATATGCCGATGAAGATCTCTCTGGCACAAGATAAACTTTTAAACGAAGATCATCACGCAAAACTTGTAAGAATGGATGTCGATGTTCCGAATTTTAATTACCCTAAGCGCGCTAAAAGATCAGAAGATGAACAAGAGGAAGTGCGGGATTTCTTCGCACTCAAAGATATTAAGTTTTCGGGATTTCCTGGTGAGCTGATTGGGATAGTAGGACTCTCGGGCTGCGGTAAATCGACGCTGCTTAATATCCTGGCCGGAAATATTATTGCATCAGAGGCTAAAGTTGATTTGCATATGAAGTCAGATGGACGTGGGTATGAATTGGGGATTAAAGACCTGGATGAGTACCGCCAGGAAGTGAGCATTGTTTCGCAAGAATCGCATATTTTTAGTGAGTCTCTGTTATTTAACATCACCTTAAAGCGCGACCTGGACCCTAAAGAGATCGAGCATTTTGAAGCCGCCTGGAGCAGGTTAGAAGCGAGTATTCCTTATTTAAAAACAATGGGACTTTCGACTCATGAAAAAATCACCCCTGGGAAACTATCGCTTGGGCAAAAGCAGCTCCTGGCAGGCGTGCGCGCTTGTTACCTGAAAAAGAACATTGTTTTCTTTGATGAGATCTCATCAGCGCTGGATTCAGAGCTGGAGCACGCTCTTCGCATGTGTATTCTTTTAATTCAGGAATTCTCACTGACGATCATTGTGGCCCATAGAGTGGAAACTATCATCAACGCTGACAGAATCCTCGTCATGGAAAAAGGCCGAGTGATCAACTCAGGAAAACATCAAGAGCTGCTTTCGTCATCTTCTGTCTATCAAGAATTTATCAGAGAACTATCGCATTCTTGAGTAATTAAAGTTATCCTTTATCCTGTTTAATTTAATCCAAGATAGAGGAGACTAGAATGAAAAAGTTCATGGGAAAGTTGACTCCATTAGCGGCGATTGCTGCTATTACGGTGGTCCTGATTGCTTGCCAAAAAGAGGCCAGCTCAAAGCCAAATTTTATCTTTAAGCCTGCACCTTCAAATGAAGTAGTGGCCAGTGTTGGCGGCGAGAAAATCCTTGAGAAGGATTTCGTTAAAGGAATCGAGAGTGACCTTTATGAAGCGGAAATGAAAGTTTATGAAATTAAATTTGCTAAACTTCAAAGCATGCTTTTAGAGCGCTTCATGAATCAGGACCCGAATAAAAAAGGACTGACAAATGACCAATTCCTTGACCAGTACATCGCCAAAGGCATGAAGATCAGCGACGCTGAAGTTGAAAAATTTATTAAAGACCGCCAGATTCCTAAAGATCAGGTTAACCCTGAGATCAAAGGAAGAATCGTAGAGTATTTATCTGTTGAGGCGAAAAAAAACGCAGTTGATAAGTGGATCGCGGAAAAAACAAAAAAGAGCCCGGTTGAAATCTACATCCACAAGCCAATGCTTCCAATGTTTGACGTAAATGCAGGGGACGCTCCATTCAAGGGCGGGGCTGATGCGAAAGTCACGATCGTTGAATTCTCGGACTTCCAGTGTCCATTTTGTTCTAAAGGAGCGAACATCCTTTCAGGACTTGAGAAAAAATACGGAAATAAAATTAAAATTGCTTTTAAGCACTACCCACTTCCATTCCATGCTCAAGCTAGAATCGCTGCTGAAGCCAGCATGTGTGCAAATGAGCAGAGTGTGAAGTACTTCTGGAAGATGCACGATGCAATGTTTGCTGACCAGTCTAAGCTTGACCGCGACAACCTGATTGCTACAGCTAAAAAAGCGGGAGCGAAGGAAGCCGAGTTCAAAGCGTGTCTGGATTCGGGGAAATACAAAGCGAAAGTGGATGCTGACGTTGCAGAGGGCGGGGCCCTTGGAATTAAGTCTACTCCGACATTTTTCATCAACGGGAAGTTGATCGCCGGAGCTCAGCCGATTGAAGTTTTCACTGAAATCGTGGATGAAGAGCTAGCTAAGTAGTATTTAAAGACCGACCATAACAGGAGGGTAAAGGTCAACTTTGCCCTCCTCCAAAACACCCCCCCCATCCTATATAATTATTTAATGCCACTCCCTCTAAAATGATTAGGGGATTAGGATTATAGGGTAATTATGGATGTAAGAGACCAATCTAAAGCTATTGATCAGGCCCGCGACAGGTATCGTGAAGCACAGGAAGACTTGCGCGCTTCTTACGACAAAAATCTTAATCAAATGAAAGAGACTTTCGATGCTAAAACAGAGAAGCAGTCGAAGACCTATGCAGAACACAAAACCAAATTAGAAGAGCAGAATCAGGTTAATAACGAGCTTTATACAGAAAAGACAAAAAGTGCTATTAATCGCGGACAACAGGAGTTCAAAGAGCGTCTTCGTGAAAACGTAAACCGTTTTGAAACTGAAAGAAATAAATCAAAGGCCGATTTGAGCGAGAAACTAACGACGATCAGCGACTCTTACAAAAAGAGCTTCGATGAAAACAACCGTTATCAGGACCAGATCAAAAAATCGATGCATGAGCGTTATACCAACGCCAATAAAAACTATCAGGAGGATTTCAACCGTCAGGTGAAGAATCTTGATGAGAATTCGAAAAAAGCGGGAATCGAAAACCGTGAGAACGACCGTCAGGAGAGAATAAACTTGATGGCGAAGCATTCTGAAGAAATGGAAGGTCAGAGAACCAGTTCGAATGAGCAAAAGTTCAAGGAAGTTTCACGTTTAAGAGCGGATAATGAAAACGTCCGCACAACTTACTCTAGAGAAAATCAATTGCTTAAAGACCGTCAGGAAGAAAGAGTGGCGGAACTTTTTAAGATGAAAGACAAAGAAAGCACAGACGGGCAAAAAAACTACGAAGAGCTGCAGAAAAATATCCGTCAGAAGAATGTGGACGCGCAGGAAAGACAGAATCTTGCTCACAAAAGAGAATCGAAGGAACTTGAAAAACGATTCAATGATGATGTCCGTAATATCCAGCGCGTTGCCGCTCAGAAAGTTAAAGGTGGGACTCAGGCCGATACACTTCATGATGAATTAAAACAAACTAAGAATTCATATGAAAACAGGCTACAGGCAGCCCGTGATGAGTTAAGCAGAAATAATCAGGCCAACACAGAGAAAGAGGAAATCAATGATTCCTCATACCGGGAAAAATTGAAGCAGATGAAAATTGCGGGGGTTGAGAACCTGGCGAAAAAGGAATTTGAGGCCACAGAAGCCTTGAATGAGACCATTTACCAAAACCGCGAGAGAAATAACGCCCTAATGGATCGCTATAAGAGTGATACTGGAAACTTAAAAAAAGAGGCCGAAGACCGACTTGCTCATGTGACTAAGCAAAGTGACGGTCGAATGAAAGAGCAGAGAGTAGAGTTTGGCAGAGTAGTCAATACCATGAATGAGAAAAACATGGATACCATCAATGCTCTAAAAGAAGATTTCTCTAAAGATAAGACGGCTTCGATTGAAAAATCCAAAAAGGATTTCAACGAAGAGAAAATCTCCTTGAAGAATGAATTTAACCGCCAGAATGCTATCAGAGAAACAATGTACGAGCAGAAACTTGCTGAGATGGAAAAGCAAACTAACAAAATCATAGAAAACTATGAAAATCGTATTTCTCAGATTGCCAGAAAGGCCGAAAGTGAAGTGGAGTCAGTAAAAAGAAGAGAAGAAGGCAGAACTCTGAAGGAAACTCAGGCCAACAAGCTGGCCTTCCAGAACCTTCAGAAGCAAAATGACAATGAATTAGCGCAGGTTCGTGATAAATACGAAGGGACTATTGCAAAAAACCAGATTCTTAATGAAGTTAAGACTAATACCATAGTACAAAAATACGAAGATCAGCTAAACCGTGAGCGTAGCGAGCATCAGAAGGAACTGGCGGTTCGTCTAGGTGAGGCCCAGGCACAGTTTGAGAGACTTCATAATGCCTCTGAACTGGAGCGTGAAACTCTACGCAATCAGTACGAGCAGCGCATGGAAAATATGAAGCTTGCTTCCCTTGCACAAGAAAATTCAAAAAAAGCATAGATAGTGGTATCCTAGGTTTATAAGAATTTTTATAAACCTGGGAATTCCATGAGACGAGCGAAAATCGTGGCCACACTTGGCCCTTCAACTAACACCAAAGAAATGATTTCAAGATTGATTGAGACAGGAGTGAATGTCTGTCGAATCAATATGAGTCATGGAACTTATGAAGCTCATCAGGCAGTAATAAAAAACATCCGCGAAGCCTCAAGAGAATCAGGTTATGAAGTGGCGATCCTCGCTGATCTTCAGGGACCAAAAATCCGCGTTGATAAACTTCCAGAGCCACTGAAACTTGAATCAGGAAGTGAATGGGTCATTGGGGCAACTAAAGTCAAAGATAAATACCCTGAGTACGTTTCAAATTATATTCCGACGATCTATGAAAACCTGGTGGCCGACTGTCATGATGGTGCAAGAATTCTTTTTGATGACGGTTTAATGGTTGCAGAAGCCGTCGCTCGCGACCGCGACGTCTACAAAATTAAAATCAAAGTCGGTGGGATGCTTAAATCAAACAAAGGGATCAATCTCCCAGATTGTGAAGTTTCAGCGCCAGCATTTACGGACAAAGACAAAGAGGACTTGATGTTCGCTCTTAAAGAAGGGGCCGACTATGTTGCACTTTCATTTGTCAGAAAAAAAGAGGACATCACGACGGTAAAAGCGTTACTGCATTCGCTTAAAGTAAATATTCCGATTATTTCAAAGATTGAAAAACCCCAGGCCATCGACAACCTAGATGAGATTTTATCTGTGACAGATATGATCATGGTTGCCCGTGGAGATATGGGAGTAGAGGTGGGGAACCATTTAGTTCCGGCCATCCAGAAAAAAATCATCACTGCTTGTAATGCCCGCGGGATTCCGGTTATCACGGCAACCCAGATGTTGGAGAGTATGACTGAAAACCCAACCCCAACCAGGGCAGAGGCTTCTGACGTTGCCAACGCTATTTGGGACGGGACCGATGCGGTTATGCTTTCTGGCGAGACTGCTTCAGGGAAATATCCCATCGAGACGGTGAGGATGATGGATAATATTGTCAGAGAGGCGGAGAGAACTCCTAAGGACAGACCGCTGCTTCGCCATCAGGATTTATCAAGCGTGACTGCCTCAATAATGGTGGCAGCTTCTATGATTGCGGAGAAAATTAAAGCAAAAAGAATTCTTTCAGTAACGGAATCTGGTTCTTCTTGTCTTCGTATCACTCAGTTTCGTCCTAGCATTCCAGTTCTTGGGATTACTAACTCAATCAAAGTGGCCAGACGTATGTGCCTTTACTGGGGCGTGAGCCCTTTTATTGTCATTGACCAGGAAAAAGAGAACTCTGAGTTCATGAAAAATGTTCTCAAGGAAGTTAAGGAGCGCTTGAAACTTAAAAATGGCGACAAGCTGGTAGTGACAAAAGGGGATGGTCAGTTCTTCTCTCAGGGAAGTTCTAACTCTGTTAAAGTTGAATTAATCAGAGACACGCCGAAAGTTAAAGGTGGATCGCAAGGATTAGAAGAGGCTTCAGACGACAAAAAAAAAATCCTTCTAGACACGAATAACTGTGCTTCTTGCCAGGCCTGTGTCCAGGTTTGTCCTCATGATATCTGGGCAGTGACAAAGGATGAGAAGAAAGATACCTACATTGAAGCGAAAAATATCCACAAATGTGCAATGGATCTCGCTTGCGTGGACGCCTGTCCTACGGGAGCGATTGAAATTATTCCGACAGACACTTAATGGAATGGCTAAAGAGTTTTGATGTCATTGATTACGGCTATACCGAGGACCCGATTCCTTCGACTGTAGAGTATTACAACCAATGGGTCGCTCAGAATTTACACACCCCCCTTCATTATCTGGAAGGGGAAAGACAGGAAAAAAGACAGGACATCACCAATCACTGGCCGGAGTTTAAATCGGCGATGGTATTTTTGTTCTCTTACCACCCCACCCATAATGAACTGTTAAAAATCTATGATAATCATCCGTCATGGAATGGATTAAAGATCGCCTCTTACACGCTAGGTTTTGAAGGAGAAGATTATCACAATCTTTTAAAAGAAAAGCTACTGGCCATTGGAGAGAGGCTAAAAGCAGATCACTCGCTTGAATACCGCCTCACGCTTGACACTCATCCTGTGTTGGAGCGGGACCTCGCTAAAAGAGCGGGCCTGGGGTGGTTTGGAAAAAACTCCATGATGATCAGCCGGGGGCATGGAAGTTTTTTTATCATCGGTTCATTGCTTTTGAATAAAAAGCTGGAAATAGGTCAAAGGCCCATAGAAGTTGATCATTGCGGGCAATGCACCCGTTGTATCGAGGCCTGCCCAACAGAGGCGATTGACCCCGAAACCCGTACAATTGTTGCCAAAGATTGTATCAGTACATTTACAATTGAGCAGTTCAAGCTTGAGACTGAGCCATCTGCTAAAATGAACCTGAAGTCAGGATTTATTTTTGGCTGTGATATTTGCCAGGATGTGTGCCCGTGGAATACGAGAGTGGATCGAGTGACCAATATTCCTATTGTGAGTTTTAATCAGGAGCAAAAGAAAGTCCTGGATTTCTTTCTTTTGAGACCAGTTCAGGAACTGTCTGCAGACCTGGAGCAAATGAGCGGAAAAGAGTTTGAGAGGACCTTTATAAAGACCTCTTTTGCCCGTTCAGGAAAAAGAGGTCTCTTGAAGAATATCAGATTGTATCTCAAGCAGAAATTAAATGTTCTTTCTTAGGGCCTCAACAATATCCATGCGTGAAGCGCGCAGTGCGGGGATCATTGTGGCCACGACTGTGGTTGCCGAAGCAAGAAAGCTTGCATAAAAAACCGAACTCCACTGAAATAGAATTTTGATTTGAAAAGGAGTGGTCGCTCCCGGCATTTCAGTCACGATCTTAATTGTATCGATTAATTTGACTCCCACCGCTGATAAAACGATACCACAGCAAATACCGATCAGAGAGATGAGCACACTTTCTAAAACAAACTGCAGTACGATCTCTCTTCTTGATTCCCCCAGAGCGCGCAGGGTCCCGATTTCTCCGGTTCTCTCAACGACAGTCATACTGACAGTGTTAAGAATTCCCAGGAACATCAGAGCAAGCAGGATCATTTCGATTAAACGGTTTTGAACACCGTAAAATTTATCAACCTGCCTAAATAGCGCCGCCAGTTCACGCCATGAACGGGCATGCAGATTAGGGTTGTTGCTTTGAAGATTGGTATTGATCTGCCCCAGGCTTGCCTCGGCCATATCCAGTTCTTTAAACTTGATAACCCCAATATCAACTTGAGGAGTGTCTAAGATTTCCTGAGTGACGGTAAGGGGGAGGTAAAGCACCTGAGCGTCGATTTCATCAATACCCGCCGAGAAAAGACCGGCCACGGTTAAATCCATCGCATTCATAACACCATCAATGGTATTAGTCAGGATGGTGATGTTGTCACCTTCTTTAACGTTCATTTGTTTGGCAAGAATGGTTCCGACGACAACTTCTTTAGAGCCCTGGTCATCAAAAAATCTACCTTCGGCGATTTTCACACTCTTTTTAAAAAGCGGCTCTCCAACCGGATCAACGCCAATGACTTTACCTCCGACAGAGAGATCCCCGTTACTGATAAGTCCAAAGAAGCTGAGGCGTCCGCTGACTTTTTCAATTTGCGGAAAATTGTTTTGAAGCTCTTTAAGTTCACTTAAGTGAAAAAGCCTTTCAGCGCGGTTTTCTTTTCCCGGGTTCCAATATTTGTGGGAAGCGATCTGCATATTTCCGTATTGGTTTTCGGCTGCAATCCATTTTAAGGCCTTTAGTGAAAAACTTGAAAATCCCTGGAAGAGGACAACCGCTGTTACTGCACCGGCGATCATACTGACTGAAAGTAGGGTTCTTAAGCGATGGCGTGTGATGTTTCTGATGGCAAGCTTTAATCTCATCATTAGACACCACCCTGGAAACTGTCGCTCATGATATGACCGTCAGAGATTTTGATCTGGCGTTTTGTCTTATTGATTAAATCCGTATCATGTGAGCACAACATGACGGTGACATTAAGGTCCTTTTGCAGGCCAGTCAGAAGATCAAATACTTCATCCGAAGTTTTAGTATCAAGATTCGCAGTGGGTTCATCTGCAAGAATAAGAGTAGGATTTTTAACAATCGCTCTGGCGATGGCCACCCTTTGTCTCTGCCCTCCGGAAAGCTGGCTTGGTTTGCGGTGGGAGAAGCCTTCAAGTCCTACACGTTTTAGGGCCTGGTGAGCACGCTCTAATCTTTCGGCCTCAGGAATATTTAAAAGCATAAGCGGGTACTCGACATTCTCCAGCGCACTTAAAAGCGGAAGAAGATTGAATGTCTGGAAGATAAACCCAATCTCCTGTGCCCTGATCAAAGAGAGCTCGCGGTCTTTTAAATCTTTGATGTTGGTATTTTTTATGAAGAGATCGCCGCGGGTTGGTGGATCAATTAATCCGGCGATATTAAGCAGTGTAGTTTTTCCGCTTCCCGATTTTCCGGAAAGGCCGATAAATTCCCCCTGGTGGATGGAGAAATTAATTTTCTCCAATGCGGTGAAATTAATCCCGTCGGAGGAGAAGATTTTGTGAATATTCTGAAAACGCAAGATGGCCTCTGATGCTCTTTTCATTGAAAATCCTATAATTGAAAGTAATTTTTTATACCGAAAAAAACGTTACTGACATTTTTTAATTTATAAAGCTGGGAGTCTTCTTTGCCCCAGTAATTCTCTGCGCCCAATCTAATATCGAGTGAATCGTTGATCGGCCAGGTGAGAAGACCCTGAACGGCGTGCCCGCCCTTACTCCATTCGTGCGTGTAGGAAAGATCAAAAATCTTCTCAGCTCCGAAATCATAAGAGAGTTTGGCGATGGAATAACTTTGGCTTTTTTCTCTGATGGCATCTGTAAGGTCTTCATTGATTGTAGAGTTTGCGTAAACTAAAGCGCCTGAGAAATTATTGAAAGTAGGGCTGTCTAGACTCACTACCATATTAGTCATGTTGACTGGTGTGCTGATAAGCCCTGTAGCGGTAAGAGAGTTGATTTCTTTATCCTGAGTGTAGACAATGTCAGTTCTGAAAACGAAATTGTCAAAAAGAGTCTTGGCCAGGGAAAGTCCTGTGCTTTTTATACGGTCGTGACTTTCGACTAAAGTGACCGAAGACATGGTCGCTGAAATCAAAGTATAAGCAGGGTCGCGGTCAAGGTAGGTGTAATAGAAGAGGGAAGCATCCAGCCCCCAGAAACTCGCTGAGAGTTTTCCGCCATATTCATGTTCATCGAAGAATTTTGGATCTTCTTCCTTAATGTAAGTGATCGTCGTTTGGGTCAGAACACCCGAAGTGTAGATATTGACCGGAAGTCCTTTGGAGAACTTTGGCTCAGGTGAATAAATCAATTGCAGTGATCCATCGGAGAAAAAGTACTTGAAGTTCACCAGAAACATTGGCAAACGTGACTCAGAGAGGTCTGAGTAAAAAGTCTCTCTTGAATCTTTAGGATTTACGATATCGGCATAATTAAATCCGAAGGCCTCACCCCAGGCCACATCCTGATAACCAGTCTGCAAAACCCATGAAGAGGATTTGTATTTAAAAAAGTTGTCGCCTAAAAAAATCTCATGTGTGTCTTTGGCATCAGTCGAAGGAGTGGATGAAATATCGGTAAAAAGAGAAGAGTAGCTCCAGCGAACCTGGTTGACGAAAATGAAGTCAGAGCTAAATCTGGACTCCTGCTCAAACTGGGCGCGGTGTCTTTGTCCTTGAGACTCATGGGTGTCGCCAGTATAATATAGGCCTTTGGCCGAAAGAAATCCGCGGTAAGAGTATTCCACCTTCGCTAGAGCGATGGCGGGAGCAGAAAGGCAGATGAAAGTGGTGAGAACTTTTTTAATCAAAACTCTAACCTGTCTTTGTTAAAGATGCTTTCATCAAACTTTTGAGGCTTGTGGTCCGAAAAAATCAGTGTGTTAACTTTGTCTTTTTGAAGGTAGTCAGTGATCACCATTTTTGTCGACCTGCTCAGACCCTGGATTGGTTTGAAGTCTGAGAAGGCCGCGCGCTTTAGCGGTTTTCCGGATAGAGCGAAGAAAGTCGCTTCCATTGGGATAGAGTCCTTTTTACTGACGAAATACTCGATGCGCCCGTAAGTGACTTTTTTATTTTTTGCTTTTAGCTCCAGCTTATAAAATTCGTTATTTCCTCTTTTTTCCACGCCTAAAATCGTCGCATCGTAGTCTTCAGCGTAATTAGTGCGGGCGATATCACCGTTGGCAACTTCACCTGTAAGTTTTTGCTCCAGAGAAATACGCAGCGGTTTTTTAATGTTCTGAGTGTAAAGCCAGATGTCGTAGTCTTTCATTAATAGTTTTCTTCCTCGCGCGCGCTCCGGCTCTGTCTGCTCTGTTAAGGAAGCGTTTACATCTTTAAAAGAAACTTTGTAGACTTCTTTTTTATTTTCTTGATTGGTGATAGTGACGTTAAAAGAATGAGGAGTGTTTCCTAAACCTCTTCTTAGGTCGGCCTTCTTTACAATTTCGTTCGGGTCAACATCACTTGCCAGCAGATTTGCGGCCATTAAAAATGAGACAGAAAATGCACTTAAAATTTTCATAAACCACCTGTAATTAAAGATGATTTTATTTTAATGCAGAAACGTACACTTCAAAAGACAGGCATTTTATAACAAAGCGTTTTACTCTAGTTCTTTAAAGTGGCCTGGCAAAGTTTTGGATCAAACGGCATGGCCAGTGAGTGGTGAAAGTCAGGACTGTCGATTCCCCAACGGACTTTGAATGATTCGAACTTGCTGGTTAGGCTTTGTTCAGTCACGCGGGAAGTGATGAAAGTGTAGGAAGTAAGGTTGGTATTAGTCGGGTAGTGAAATTCAGCAGGTCCTCCACATTGCATGATAAGTGGATCGTTACTATTAAATTCGCAGTTCCCCACTGGCCAGGAAACAATCACTTCCTGGTCAAGTGAGGCCAGTTGCTCTTCGGCGATTTTGATAACAGGTAGAGCGAGTTTAGTGACAACACCTTCATAGAGAGGAAAATCGTCTGCCCCCATAGCGTTGTTGTAGCGAACATAGATTCTCTGGTTGGATGAGTAGACTGAAAGGGCGACTTTGCCACGGTTTCCTGAACAAAATGCACGGTATTCCAGGGCCAGTGCCGAAGTCGTTGTCAAAAGTGAGAGAAGTGCTGTTACCATCATTTTTTTCATCATAAAAATCCTTCTTAGTGCTTTAAGTTTTGATTCACTCTTTTTATATCGGCCACAACCCATAATAAGTCGCCCGCTTTTAAAATCATTCCTGAATCAGGGTTCAGAAATCTTTTTCCGTCTCTTTCAACACCGACAATCAGTCCTTCTATCTTTTCACGAAGACCACAGTCGCGGATACTCTTATCAATATAAGTTGAGTGTTTTGAAAGGGTAAAACTCTCAAGGCCGTAACTTGCAAGTTCTGCGACCTCTTGTTGATAGTCAACAGCTTCAATTACCTTTTTGGCTTCAGAAAGCTCAGCGTCGGTACCAATCAGGTAAAGCTGATCAAATGACATAAGCATTGTGTCGCGGCCAGGGGCCATGATTTTTCTATGCCCTCTTTCAATAAGGGCGATGGTTACACCAAACTTTTCTTTTAGCTCAGATTCCTGCAGCGTTTTTCCAACGATGACTGAGTTAGGTGAGACGATGTATTCAGTCATCACCGCATCCCAGGGAGCAAGCACTGGTTTGGTTTTATGCAAGGCCAGCTCTTCTCTTTCTTTTTCATTTAAGTTGTACATGAAGCGCTCTTCAATTCTTTGGTAGAAAGGTTCGATGTAGCTTCTGAAAATAAAAACAGTAATGAGGATGATTAAAAAAGCAATCAGGTATGAGCTGTACATGGTTGTGAATCGACTGATAAGACCCAGGATCAGCATGATTCCTAAAATAGTGCGGGTGATAGTTACGCCAACGAGCAAGTTTCTAAGTTTGGCCGCATCGGTGGTTGTGGCCATTGATGATTGAGCGGGAGCTCCGAAAATAATTGCCCATAAAAAAGGAGCGGCCAGCACGATCGAAATAATCGCACCGATACCGGGGATATCACGGGATTGGGTGTTCAGGGCAAAAACGTAGTTTAGTAAAACGTGTTCTGTAAAAAGAGCGATGGCCACAACAACAGTCACATTAAGCAGGATACGAATACCATATGCACGCCATAAAAGACCGTACACACCGACTTCACTTTTGTGGGCGAAGGTTGTTTCGTAGTGAGTGAGCTGGTCTTTAAATCCTTGTGGCAGACGGTTGTTGATGAACTCATAAAGCGTGTGAGAGTTTTTAATCAAGTAAGGGGTGGTGAAAGTGGTAATGGCCGAGACAGCGACGGCGATTGGGTAGAGAAAATCGCTGGTCACTTTTAAAGTCAAACCAAGAGTTGCGATGATGAAAGAGAATTCCCCGATCTGCGCCAAGCTCATTCCCGCATACATTGAAGTCTTAAGCGATTGCCCTGAAAGAAGCGCCCCGATCGTCGTACTTAAGATTTTTCCTAAAATTGTGATGACGGTGATCAGCAGAATAACATCGGCGTATTTGTAAAGAGATTCCGGATTGATCATCATTCCAACAGAGACGAAAAAGACTGCTGAGAATAAATCCTTAATCGGATTGATTAAGTGTTCAATATTTTTTCCTTCTCGAGTCTCTGCCAGAATTGAGCCCATGATAAAAGCCCCAAGTGGAGCGGAGAATCCTACATTCGTTGCAACAATAACCATCAAAAGGCATAACCCAAGTGAGACGACTACTGTGGTTTCAGGAGTAAGGAGCTTTCTGATGTTGTTTAGAATCATCGGGATAATGTAAATCCCTACCAGGAACCAAATGGTCAGAAAGAAGCCAAGTTTAAAAGTCGCCGTGGCAAGCTCTGAGCCAGAAAGGGTATTGGAGACTGCAACAGTGGTCAAAAGCACCAATAATAAAATCGCAATCAAGTCTTCTACAATTAAAATCCCGAACACCAGTGAGACAAACTTTTTCCCCTTGAGTCCAAGCTCGTCGAAAGCGCGTACGATAATGGTGGTTGATGAAATGGAAAGAATCCCGCCTAAGTATAAACTATCAATGCTGTTCCATCCGACGGCCTTACCGCAGAGAAAACCGATTCCCAGCATGAAGATCGCTTCAATGAAGGCGGTGATGCCCGCGCTTTTTCCCACCCGGGAGAGTTTCTTAAAGCTGAATTCGAGCCCCAGGCCAAAGAGCAGGAAGATTACCCCGATCTCCGCCCAGATATGTACAGACTGTGTGTCTTGAACGTGAATAAAAAAAGGAAAGTGAGGGCCTAGAAAAAAACCAGCGATCAGGTACCCAAGCACTACTGGTTGATGGAGTCGCTTAAAGAGTAGCGTTACAAAGGCAGCTGTAATAAGAATAAAACCAAGGTCGCGTATTAGATCTGGAAGGTGGGCCATAAATGTCTTTGTTAAAGATTGATAAGCAAATGAACCTTAAAACGCTAAATGAAAACGGGCATTTTTTCAATACGCAATGATTTGTATGACAGTGAATGTAAGACTAGGGAATATTCAGCGCATCCTTAGTCATTGTCTCTGGAAAATGTTTCTAGATTGGCACTGGTTGCGATCTCATCCATAAGTTCTTGGTTGTAGAAGCGCTTGCCATGCTTGAGGACAGGCGAACCATTTGAATCAGGATTAGGCTGAAAAGTATTCTGATAAAAGTCAGTAGATTTAGCCACACTATTCGCAGATTGCATGGCAATAAGCTGGCTTTTTGCGAGGCCGACTTTCGCAAGTTCTGTCTCGTCGGTGGAGAATCTTGGTGCGTTTTTTTCTTTTTTTCCCAATGTATAGTCAAAGACCAGGAAAGTGAAACATGAACCAATAATTAAAATAAAAAGAGTTTTTAAAATTTTCATCTTACCACCATTTCCTGATCATGCGGATTGAATGCGCGTCTCTTTCTGAAACATATAAATTCCCGTATTCATCAAAAGCAAGGCCAGCTGGTCCGGCCAGGGAAATACTAGTTGCCGCGACACCTTCTTCTTCCAGATTGTAAGGTTGAGCTCCACGCCCAATGAAGCTAGAAGGGTTTCGTCCAAAGCGATAGTAGCTCGTACCTGTTGATTCATCACGGTTAAAACAGACGACGTTATTGTTAGAGTTTGAAGAGTTTCCATTTGAGTTGTAGTTAAAATCTCCACCAGATGAAAAACAAATCATAGAGTCAAAGGCCGCAAGGTCAGCACCGTGGCCATCAGCTGCAGTGTAGATAGTTTTAATCTCTCCGGCGTTCACAGTGATACCATAAATTGTAACCTGGGTAGAGCCCTGATTCAGGTAACGGATCTTTGTTGGTCCAGCTGCGGTTTGATCTAAGATGAACATATTCCCAGTGGTGTTGTAAGGTGCTCTTGGGTCGACAACCACAGCAGTTGGAAGGTTAAATCTGATGGTTGCATTGTTGTAGGCCGTTCCTGCACCGTTAGCAGCTCCACTTGTACCACACAGTCCGGAAAGCACCGACATATTTCCTGTAGAGTCTACTTTGATAATACAATGAGCTCCAGTGTTAGCGAAATAGAGATTGCTTCCATCAG
Source organism: Bacteriovorax sp. (assembly GCA_040377165.1). Lineage (GTDB taxonomy): Bacteria > Bdellovibrionota > Bacteriovoracia > Bacteriovoracales > Bacteriovoracaceae > Bacteriovorax. Next base: position 654 of record JBEIPI010000040.1, on the reverse strand, counting down.
TTGTTACACCCTGAGGTTGCTGGAGTCTCGCTGTTGAATGAGTACCAGTAGTCGCAGTCACGTTCCACGCTCCACAACCTTGTCCCCAGTTTCCAGCGATCGTCTGCACAGCATTGGCATTGGTTAAGACACCAAGAATGTTTTGGTTGGTTGAGTCTGTGTTCAGTGCTCTTAGAACGCAGTTGTTATTCTGGTTATCCGCATAGATGATTTTGTTTTGGTAGTTAACAACACCTCTAGGACCTCTTAGTCCCAGAACGCTTGGGTCAGCATTGGTGTTGTTGGCATCACCGGCACCATTCCCAATGAAGGAGTCAATTCGACCAGTGACCATATTAAGTGACCTGATACGATAGTTGTTAAAGTCTGAAATATAAAGCTTGTTGGTATTGTCATTGTAGTACAGGTTGAGTGGCTGGTTAAACTGTACATACTCGGATGATGTTCCTCCGTTACCGGCAAATCCACGTTTGCTATCAAACCCAATATCATCAGTAACTGCGCCATCAGGTACACCGATATTCAACGATCTTACACGGTAGTTTGAGTAGTCGGCCAGATACAACTTAGAGCCAGAGATTAACATCGTAGAAGGGTTAAATGTATAACAGGTTGAGGTCGATGCAGAAGTACATGGCATATAGTAACCGCCAG
>JBEIPI010000070.1:0-15804 GCA_040377165.1 Bacteriovorax sp. | reverse complement strand
CCCATAAACCACCCATTGTGTAGTGGATAGCAGGGTAGATCATCATCGGCATTTTATATGGATCTTGATCAGTGATCTGTTGGTACATGTCAAAAAGGTTACCGTATTTCTCTCTGATCTTATCTTCACCGTCACGCTTAATCGCCGAGGCGAAGTCTAGGTATACAGCAAGTCCAGTTGCTCCAACACCGAAGCCGGCATCACACATATTTTTTGCGTTTCTTGAAGCTACGTCACGTGGAACAAGGTTACCGAATGATGGATAGATTCTCTCCAGGTAGTAATCTCTTTCTTCTTCTGGAATGTCTTGCGGCTTTCTTGTGTCGCCTTTTTTCTTTGGAACCCAAACGCGTCCGTCGTTACGAAGTGACTCAGACATTAGAGTCAGCTTTGACTGGTGATCACCTGAAACCGGGATACATGTCGGGTGAATTTGCGTGAAACATGGGTTTCCGAAATAAGCCCCTTTTTTGTAAGCGCGGAAAGCAGCTGAAGCATTTGAAGCTTTGGCGTTTGTAGAAAGATAAAACACGTTACCGTATCCACCTGTTGCCAGGATGACAGCGTCGGCCATGTGCTTTTCAAATTCACCTGTCACCAGGTTTCTCATGATCACACCGCGAGCTTTTCCATTAACAATAACCAGCTCAACCATTTCACGGCGAGTAAGTGACTTAACTTTTCCGTTGTGTACTTCTTTCATCATTGCAGAGTAAGCACCTAGAAGAAGCTGCTGACCTGTCTGTCCACGGGCATAGAATGTACGCGATACTTGAGATCCACCGAATGATCTGTTGGAAAGCGTTCCGCCGTATTCACGGGCGAATGGTACACCTTGAGCAACACACTGATCGATGATGTTGTTAGCGACTTCAGCAAGACGGTGAACGTTTGCTTCACGAGCGCGGTAATCTCCACCTTTTACAGTGTCGTAGAATAAACGGTAGATAGAGTCCCCGTCATTTGGATAGTTTTTAGCAGCGTTGATACCACCTTGAGCGGCGATCGAGTGAGCGCGTCTTGGGGAATCCTGGATACAGAAAGTTGTTACATTGTATCCAAGTTCAGCAAGAGAAGCGGCAGCCGATCCACCAGCAAGACCAGTCCCCACGATGATAACAGAGTATTTTCTCTTGTTAGCTGGGTTGACGATCTTCATGTGGAATTTGTGGTTTTTCCATTTTTCAGAAATAGCTCCGGCCGGAACTTTTCCGTCTAGTTTTTTGATTTTGTCGTTTGGAGTTGTCATATTAGTGCGCTCCTTGGAAATAACAGAAGACTGACAAGCTCGAGAATCCTACAGCGACAAGGATTCCGAATGCCCATGCAGCACATTTAATTTTTGGCATGTATTTAGGATGATTAAGTCCCAGTGATTGAAAAGCAGACCAGAACCCGTGGCTTACGTGAACGCCTAAGCTAGTCACACATACAATGTAGAAAAGAACATGTAGCGGATCCTGAAAGTATTCAATTGTCGTTCTGTACATATCTCTCATCATGATCCCACCAACTTCTGTTTCGTAGTGAGTTCCGAATTTTAAGTTAATAAGGTGGAGGATGATGAAGACGAGAGTGATGATACCAGAAAAAGGCATCGTAGAAGAAGCGAAAGTAGACCCTCTGCCAGAGTGCTTTCTTGAGTGGTACTGGACTGGTCTTGCCGCTTTGTTTTCGATAACCAGTTTAATGGCCATCACTGTGTGGGCGATGAAGATCAGACCAAGTCCTGCTTCAGCAAGATAGATCAGTGGGTTGCTCGTCAGCGTGTAAGAATACTTGTTAAATGCGTCGCTGCCGACGAATAAAAGCAAGTTGCCGAGTAAGTGAGATAGAACGAAACCGCAAAGTAGGAGTCCGGTGATACCCATGATCTGTTTTTTTGTTACAGAATTCATTAGGGAGGACTTAGATTTAGAACTCATAGGAAAGTGCCCCTTGGAAAAAATCGTTGTCGTTTAAATGTAAGTTTGCTGTAAGAGTTTACTCCTTTGGTTACGATTGGTTAAGCAGAATATAGACTTTTTAAAATAGGTTCTTTTTAGCCTTGTTTTAATGTTGAAAAGTCACTATTTTTTGATCAATTGCTGTGGCAGTATTAGGTAAGTTTTATTTGAGGAATCATGAAAGAATTAAAAAATGAATTAATGTTTGTCGGTTGGCGCGAAGAAGTTAGCCTTCCCAAATTTAAGTTAAAAGGCCTGCGGGCAAAAATCGATACTGGGGCCAAAACTTCAGCGCTGCATGCAGATAAGATTGAGATCTACCATGAAGACGGAAAGAAGGTTGTACGTTTCATGTTCGTCAACGAAGAAGGCAAAAATCAATGGATTAAATGCCCTTTTATAGAAGAGCGTTATATTAAAAGTTCCAACGGTGAAAAAACCCTCAGACCGGTGGTGAAAACCGAAATTAAAATGGGCAAAGAGCTTTTTGAAATCGAACTCACCTTAATTAATCGCGACCTGATGGGATTTAAAATGCTTATTGGTCGTGAGGCCTTAAATGGCAGATTCCTGATTAATCCGGCCAAACACAACTTGCTCAAAACGAAAAAGGAAAAGGCTCAATGAAAATCGCTATTCTTTCGAGAAATTCAAGCTTGTACTCAACTAAAAGACTGGTCGAAGCGGGGAAGGCCCGAGGCCATGAGGTTGAGGTGATCGATACCCTTAAATGTTACATGGACATTACCTCTACTAAACCAATGGTCCATTATCAAAATAGAGTTCTAGATGATTTTGATGCTATTATACCGAGAATCGGCGCGTCAATTACGTTCTATGGAACCGCCGTTATCCGTCAGTTCGAGATGATGGGGGTTTTCTCGCTCAATGAAAGTGTGGCGATCTCCCGCTCAAGAGATAAGCTTCGTTCTTTGCAGTTATTATCGAGAAAAGGCCTGGGGTTGCCAGTCACAGGTTTTGCCCATTCAACAAAGATGACCCAGGAATTGATTAAGCTGGTTGGTGGGGCCCCACTGGTCGTGAAACTTTTAGAAGGGACTCAAGGAAAGGGAGTCGTTCTCGCTGAAACTGAATCAGCGGCAGAATCGGTAATCGACGCTTTCCGAGAAATGGACGCCAATATTTTAGTTCAGGAGTTTATTAAGGAAGCTCGTGGATCAGACATCAGGTGCTTTGTGGTCGGGGATCAAGTTGTGGCCTCGATGATGAGAACAGCAAAACAAGGGGAGTTCAGATCGAACCTTCACCGCGGTGGAACGGCGAAAATCATCGAGATCACCGATGAAGAAAAGAAAGCTGCACTAGATGCCACCAAAGCGCTCGGCCTGAACCTTGCCGGAGTGGATATGTTAAGGTCCTCGCGCGGGCCGCTTATTATGGAAGTAAACTCATCTCCAGGTCTTAATGGAATTGAAACAGCGACAGGAAAAGATGTCGCCGGAATGATCATCGAGTATCTTGAGCGCATGGATAAAAATTCAACAGCGACGAAAGGGAACGGTTAGTGAACATTACGGAATTTCCCGCAGAGTATTTCATCAAGCTAGACGGTCAGGATTTTCTCTTAGGCCGTTTGTCGATCAATAAAATGAACAGCAGCTATTGGGTGGAAATTGATATCGTTCAGAAAGAATCAAAAAAAATCTTCGCCCATGTGGGCAACCTTTATAATGTAGCTGATCTTGATGAAGCAGTGACTTCTTCAGTGCAGATGCTCTCTGGTTATATTAGTCCGAAAAAATCTTAAGGAATGCGCGGATAAAACTCTCTATAGATTTTGCTCTTTAGTTTCGACATTTTTTCGCAACGGCACGCCATCGAGTTCGCATCCGCCGGGTCACACTGAAAAACTTTTGCTTTAAGGGCCACGGATGAGCGCATACTGTTGGTCACAATCATCTCCTCGCACTTTAAGGCGAACTCATCCATCGGGCGTCTGGCAAACGGCATCTGTCTTCCGTAGGGAACCGGCAGGGTTTCGCTGGAGATCACCTCAAGCACGCTGTCGCCGAGTTTAAGCTCATTTTTCACACCATGAAGGTCTTCGTGATAGGTGTCTGAGTACCAGTCGACATTGAGTTTCGGTGAGATTTTTGATTCTTCACTTTTATGACAGGACTCGCATCCTTGCCTGACCATGCTTGTCCCAAGGGCATTTTCGCCTGCGAGATTGTCTAAATCCAATAAACGTTTGTCGAGGGAGTAAACTTCGTGAGGCAATTGCGTCTTCTGTAATTCGAGCAGTTCTGCTTTTACTTTTGGCAGGATATATTTATCGCAGATAAAACTGACTGGCTGGGCCTTAATGAGAATATTTCTTCCGTAAAAAGGTGAGTTGGCCGTGGCGAAGGCCATCTCTTTATTAGTCATTTTGGAAACAAATCCATCAGCGGTTTTTTCCAGAACATCTCTGAGAAAATTTGAGCCAGGAAGGATATAGTGACGGTCTTGAGCGGCACTTCTTCCCATCGAATCCTGGATTTGTGGCAGGGCCGCTTTAGCGAGTCTCCAAAGCACAAGCTCGTTCAAATCTGAAAACACGTTACCATAGTGGTAGCTGGCGATCTCCTCATTTGATTCCAGGTTCCATGTATGCAATGGAAGAGCGGCCGGCCCACCGTTTTTTGCGCGGTAAACATTGTATTGATAAGCGAGCAGGTACTGCTCTTCGCGGGATTTTTTATCGGCGATATCCGGGTACACTAAATTAAAGCTCGGGTCCAGGTCGCTCACTTTGAGGTTGTCGACTTTGACGTTAGAGCAGTTATACTTTCTGGCAAGCAGTGAGTATTTCATTTTGTTGTACTCAGGAAATTGTTCAATTTCGCTGGCGACGTATTGTGAGTGATAGAATGTTAAGAGTGTCGAGAAGTAGAAATTCGGCCGAAACAGGTAGTGGCCGTAATCCATGTCAAACTTCCTGCGGTACGGGGCGGATTTAAGATGTTCCGGAACACTCTCTTTTTTATTCAGGTATAAATCTTTAAGTGTCATTAAATGGCGGTAGCGCTCTCTGCCCTTGATTGAGTCCATAAAAGGTTTGAAGTATTTCGCGTGGACTTCCATCTCATTTTTAATGACGTCTTCGTACTTAGGATTTTCGTCCAGCATTTTTCTTAATCTAAAGAGCTCTTCAGTGTCACTGAAAGTGAGTGACTTAATATGGGCCATGGTCGGCGCCATCGAGCGCATAACGGTGTCTTTACTTCCGGGAGCGTCCACGGCCACGATGTCGTTTACACTTCCGTAGAAGCCCGGCCAGAACGGGTATTGGGGAAAAATCGGCTTGAGCGCTTTTTTGTAATGAGACGCTTGAGAAATATCGATGGCCTTTGGAGTTCCCGAGTGGCACATCACACACTTGTTGGGATTTTCCTCAACCTGGATTTTATTCTCCTGATTGAAAGTCAGCTCTAAAAAGTTCCATCTTTTTTCTTTCGCTTTCCACTCAATGACTTCGATACTTTTTCCACCGGCCATTTTCTCATCATTAAATGTCATGATCACCTGAGCGCTAGGTCCGAACATGATCACTCGCGGGGACATCGGCGTTCCTCGCTGCAAGCTGTAGCTTCTGTGAACTAGTGTGAAATGCTGACGGTATTCCGCGGGAAGTTTCCCGATAAAAGCATCGATCGGGTCGGCCGCAGCGATCGTGTCTGCGTTGAAAGAATCGATTTGATTTCTTAGTGCCTGGCCGTCGAATTGTTGGTCAGTGCTTAGATTTTTAACATAACGGCGCTTGGTTTCTTCTATTCCGCGGGGGCCGTCCAGAGACTCGTAAGTGGCCAAATAAGAGGTTTTTACCTTAAAGGCACTCTGGTCATGACTCCCTTTTCCACAACTTATGAGGGTCACGAGCAATCCAAAAATGAGGAGCAAAAGAGGCCGTTTATTCATATGGCTATTTATAGCAGGCCCGGTGCCGGCCAAAAGTTCACATTTAGCTCACATTCAACTAACACAATTGCCTTGGTTTAATGCTAAGATTAAAGGCCATGAGAATGTATGTCCTCCTGATTCTTGCCGCTATTTTTCTGTCGTTTCAGGCGGCCTATTACGCTATTAATCTGCAAAAAAAGAGTATTGCCGGGACGCTGGAAATCCAGGAAATCCAGGGGATCAAAAAAGAGTTTGAGCTCAAATACAAGGCCGTCCTTGAAGTGGATTTAAGTTCGATGTACCCGTCGAGAAGATACGCTCAGTTGGTTCAGCCAATCAATGTTTTCTCCCGCGAGGGCGGCACTTCAAAAACGTATTTCTCAAAATCCTGTGAAATTCCTATCGATCGCATGAGCAAGCTCTTTGTAAGCAAGAGCGAGACATGGGAGGATTTCCGTTGTAACCGTATTGCCCGTCTTCCGGTCAGGTTTTTTGAGAACCCGCCGCTGATTCATGAAAGCGGAGTGAGTTACGCCTATCTCGCTTATCTCTCGGGAAGAGAGCCTTTTTACACCAATGAATGGGTGCGGTCGAATCTCAATCTTTTTCATGTGTACGAACTTGAAGGATTACCTTCACTGAGCCTTGAAGGAAACTTCAAGATTCTCTCGGGTCTTCAAAAAGAAGAACTCGAAGCGTTGGTTAGAGGTGACAGCTATATTGTGACAGATAGCTGGTACTTAGTCAGAAACCGCCAGGATTTCAATGTTACTTATAAAATTTATTCAAAACTTTCCCTCGACGGCTACTTAAAAGAAAAAATTTACTACCTGAAACCATATCAGGAAGGGGAGCAGTGCTTTTATAAAGAATCTAATTTCTGCTGGGAAAAAGATACGGGCACACTAGTGTCGATTTTCATGCAGTCATCGATCATCATTTTTTTAGGGTCAATTGTTGTTTTGATTCTGATCGCAGTAATCCTCTACAGAAAAATCAAACAGCAGGCGTTTGAAGAAGAAAGGAAAAAACATGCCCTTAGGGTTTTAACCCATGAACTAAGAACGCCGATTGCCAATCTGATGTTATTAGTGGAGAGAATTAATAAGGAGTCTGACACTGTTCCAAGCCATGTGCTGGAAGAGTTTCTTAAGATGGAGGATGAGGTTTACCGCCTTAAACGCCTCGCCGAAAAGAGCACCAGTTATCTGCAGACCCACGACGGGCAGTCGTTGATTTTTATCAATCTCACAAAAGTTTCTTCCATCAATGAATTGGTGGAAAATATGATGATGGATTATACTGAAAAAGGTGTGAAACTTATTCTTCCCGCAAAAGACCGCGAGTTTAGCCTCGATGTCTACTGGTTTGGTATCTGTGTGAAGAACCTGGTGGAGAACGCTCTTTACCACGGGAAAAATCCCGTGACTGTAAGACTTGAGAGCACCGAAGAGGCGCTGACATTAACAGTGATAGATGCGGGTTCATGCCCTTATAAAAATTTGGATGAACTTTTGTCCGCCGACCGCAGTAAAAAACCAAGTGCCGGTCTCGGGCTGGGGATGAGCATCGTACAGAAGATTATGAGAGAGATGGATGGAAAACTCTCGTATCATCAGACACCGACCACGTTTTCGCTTTTTTTAAGGAATAAAAAATGAAACAGGTTTTGATTATTGAAGACGATGAGAACTTAGGAAAATCGCTAAAGAAGATTCTCGAAGATGAAGGTCTGGTTGCTCATTTAGCTCCGACATTAAAAGAGGCCAGAGAGCTTACCTCTGATTCACTTGATGTGATTGTTCTGGATTGGATGCTGCCTGATGGCCAGGGGATCGACTTTTTGCGCGAGCTGCGAGCAAAGAACACTTCAGTCCCTGTCATTATGCTGACTGCGAGAACTGACTTGATTGATAAGGTCCTGGGCCTTGAAACCGGCGCCAGCGATTATATGACTAAACCTTTTGAGTCCAGAGAATTGGTGGCACGCGTGCGTGTTCAATTGCGCGAGAAACTCACTCCGAAAGAAAAAGACGAGCGGATTGTGATGGGAAAACTCATCATTAATATCCCGGAAAAAGAAGTGCTCTTTGACGGCAAAAGAGTGGTGATGACCAAGATGGAGTACGAACTACTGAAACTTCTGGCCGAAAACCCAAGGCAGACTTTTTCCCGTGAAAATCTGTTGGATAAAGTTTGGGGCTATGAGAATTTTCCCACCACCAGGACCGTGGACACCCACGTCCTTCAGATCAGACAAAAAACCTCGGATGAAGTCATCGAAACCGTCAGAGGGCTTGGTTACCGACTGGGAACTATCGCTTAGTCCCCTCAATGTCAGCCCGAATTGACAATCATTTTACCAAGAACTGACGCAAGATTTTAGTCCTCTGCTACGATGAGTTTACCATCAGGAGGACCTAATGAAAAAATTCACAACGTCGATTGCAATCGTAACTACTGCCTTTATTCTCACGAGCTGTACATCAGACAAAGACATGAAAGAGCAGATTGCGAAGGTTTTAAAAGAGAACCCGAGCATTTTAACCGAGGCAATTGAAAAGAATCCGGCGGAGTTTATCACAGCTCTACAAAATGCCGCCAAAAACGCGCAGGAAGTGATGGGTAAGAAGCGCGAAGAAGAAGAGAAAAAACAATTAGAAGAGTCATTTAACAATCCTCTTGTAGCTGAAATTAGAAGTGACGAGGCCATTCGTGGCCCCAAGGAAGCAGCAATCACCCTTGTCGAGTACTCTGATTTTGAATGCCCCTTCTGCTCAAGAGGAAATGAAACTGTTAATGCTCTAATGAAAAAGTATGAGGGAAAGATCCGCTTTGTTTATAAGCATCTTCCCTTGTCTTTTCATGAGCAGGCGATGATCTCTGCTCAATACTTTGAGGCGATCCGTATTCAGGATAATGATAAGGCCTTCAAGTTTCACGATGAGATTTTCGCTAACCAGGCAAAACTTAAAAATGGTGTAGCTTTCTTAGATTCTGCAGCTAAGAAGGCTGGTGCTGATATGGCAAAACTAAAAAAAGATCTAAACTCTGACGCTGTTAAAAAGAGAATTGAAGCTGACATTGCAGAAGCAGGAAAATTCGGAATGTCGGGAACCCCAGGTTTCCTACTTAACGGAGTGCCAGTTAGAGGGGCGTACCCGGCCGAATACTTTGTTTCGTTAATCGATGAGCTTCAAAAACGCGGAAAAGTTAAGATCTAAGAAGACATTCTGGGAATGGCGATGCCCTATGAATTTGGGGCATCGCTGGGCTCAGGGTTCAAGTCCCCGTCAATGTTTCAATTCTCTCAAGCCAAATGTCAGAAACAGTAAGAGTACTCCGTCATTTTAATGACTTAGTAATTCACTTAAACGTCAATTTAGTGACTTACATAATGTAAGTTTAGTTACGATATATCAGCAGCTTAAGTGGCTTATCCACACTATTAGGCTCTCTAATGGGTGTTTTTAAACTTGGCACGAGACCTGCAATTGGTATTAGTGTGTGTGTGGAGAATCTATTAAAAGGATTTTTTTAGACCTCCTGTGAATGTCTCTCAAAAAGCCCATTGCTGAAATACGCACTGGGCTTTTTTGTTTTAGCCTACCTTCTTTAAAAATCACAGGATCATAATTTAATGAAAAAACTTATCTGCTTATTAGCACTCATTTTTACAACTCAACTATTCGCTGAAGGTAACACTGGTCTCGGGATTGTCTTTGGTGACCCGACAGGGGTGACGGTTCAAAGAAAGATTAATCAGCAGCAGTTTGCTGATTTTTATTTCGCTTACACCTGGGATGATGAATGGGTTTTTATGGGCGACTATAAATTTCACCTCAATGGCGTCTTTGGTGAATCAACGCCGGTGGTTCCTTATGCGGGCTTCGGGGCCTTTCTAAAAATTGAAGACCGAAAGCATAATGACGATGTGGCCTTAGGGGTGCGCATTCCGCTTGGAGTGGATTGGAGAATTCCTAATACACCTGTTATCCTCTTCGGAGAGCTGGTTCCGGCCTTGAGGCTGGTTAAATCTACAGACGGCGATTTTCAGGCCGGGATAGGCGGACGTTTCTTTTTTTAGGAAAACATGAGCGAGTATTTTGAAGACCGGATTTTTTCGGCCGCAGATTTTCCAGTCAAAAACAGCGAGAGTGCTGAGTTTGTCGACTGTCAGTTCAACGGTGTGGATTTAAGTGAGGTTAATTTTAGCCGTCTAAAATTCCTGGATTGTGAGTTCATTGACTGCAATCTTAGCAATGCGCAGATAAAAGGCGCTAATTTCAGAAACATTATTTTTAAAAAATCAAAACTTATAGGCCTTAACTGGGCAGAGGCCCAGGCCCTGTCGGGTACTACCTTCCATGAATGCATCCTGGACTACAGCGTGTTTCAGTCAATGGTCCTAAAAGGTTTTGTTTTCACAGAGTGCAGAATGCGCGATGTGGATTTTTATGAGGCCAATTTAACCAAAGCGAATTTCAGCGGCTCCATTCTAAAAGGAGTCAGCTTTAACCGCGCTATCCTGAATGAAGCCGACTTCAGGGGAGCGAGTGAATATTTTATCGATGTCCGTGAGACAGCACTTTCCAAAGCAAAATTTTCACTGCCAGAAGCAGTTTCTCTGCTTTCTTCGTTGGGAATTATTGTTGAGTAGCGGAAGTGGGTCTTAGTGGAAGTTTCAGGATAAAGCGGGTCAGATTTTTTGTCGGCTCATAAGTGAGCTCTCCACCATGTGCCTTGGCGAAACCGTGGGCGCCTGAGAGCCCAAGCCCCAAACCTTTTCCAATTTCTTTTGTCGTATAAAAAGGCTCCATGAGTTTTGAAGCATTGTCGGGGTGAATCCCGATACCATTATCGCTGATCGTGATGTGATAGAATTCGTCTTCGATATGCAAAGTGATACTGATCATAGGGTGGGGAATATTTTTAGTCGCCTCCACCGAATTCACGCATAAATTAAAGATCACCTGGATGATCTGGTTTTTCTTGCAAAGGCAGAGTGTTTCTTCAGGGAGAGGTGAGAAGACCACTTCAATATCAAGATTTTTAAATTTTCTCTGGCATAAATGAATCCCGGTTTCGATGATTTCATTTAAATCATGCAACTCAAGTTTTTGGTGAGCAGTATCCTGAGCGAATTCTTTTAATCCGCTGGTGATTTTTGTAATTCGCAAAACCATTCGGTTAATTTTATCCGAGAGGTGAGCAAACCTCGCCTCGTCGTCTTTCGTTGCATGTGGCAGCCGCTTAAGTTGTTCGGTGGATGCTTTAATAATGGCCAGAGGATTATTAATTTCGTGAGAGATACCGCCGGCCATTTCTCCCAGTGCCGCCATTTTGGACTGCTCGACTAATTTATCAGTGAGCTTTGTCACTTCATTTTTATAGCGGAAATTTGATTGAGCGGTAAAACCAATCAGCATAAAGACCGCCAGGTTGGCGCTGTGAAAATGCACCTGCTCCAACACGGGAAGCTGGCTGAAGAGGCCGACCAAAAGCGGAGCCCCCAAACTCACAAAAGCAAAAAGCAGGTAATCACGCCAGGTCATGGCGGAGGCGCAGATAATCGCAGCAGTTACGAAAAAAGACCAGCGGTGAAAAACAGACCAATCATTTATATGCAGTAAATAGAGATACAAAACAATGTAGGAGAGGGAGATTAGGCGCCAGAAAAGCATAGACCAGAACATATTGTTTTTTTCAAAATAGGTGACGATGAATCCAACCAAGCATAAGGCGGCGATAGAGTAACGGCAGGTGAGAGAGTCGATGAATTGAGGATTGATCGAAGTCATGAAGTAATAGAAAATAAAGCTGCACATGAAAGCACTCGCCATAAACAGGCGCGACTTGAGAATCCTTTCTTTCATCTCAATATCGTTAAAGACGTTCATTTTAGTGGTCCATAATCCTATAGATCAGGCTGGCCAGTGCGCGAGCGCCTTTTTGAGAAAGGTTATCATAAACCGGATTGTATTCGTAGAAACCGTAATGTTTTACCCGCAGAACATCCTGGGAGTAAGCGAGGATCTCTTCCACGAAATGGTAAGGAAGGCCGCGGTGATTAACAGCACTTACTCCTTCCATGATTCCTGAATCCAGAGCATCGGCGTCCAGGCTAAAGAGGTAGACGGCTTCATGGTCGTAGGGGATCATGCGCTCAAAGAGCTTGCGATTGTTGGTAAAGTTATTGGTCAGGTGTTTGAGGTCGTCATAGGTTGCGACGACTTCGCGGGCCCTGCCGAGTTCATTCATTGTCGTTTTGGTGTTGGCAAAATCGTGGATTCCAAGCTGGATCAACTCAAAGCTGCCTTCAAATTCATTGGCGAATTGCCTAAAAGGGGTTCCGGAATTTACGAAAGTATCGATCCTCGTATCAAGGTGAGCATCAATGTTGATCACTTTGATCTTTTTTGATTTTTCATTCAAGGCCTTCAGGAGTGGATAAACATGATCGTGGCCTCCGCCCAGATAGATGCATTTTTTTGCCTGTGGAAAACTTAGGTGGGCCGTGGAGAGCGTCTTGGCGTACTCGGCCTGGGCATGCTCGAAGCTTTCTGTTTCCAGTTCAGGTTTTGCGATTTCAATGTCGGACCAGGTCTCATCGTTATGCAGGGCCAGCTTTTTGACGATGCTTAGGATGGCCTCCGGTGCGAAGTTGGAGCCTCTGCGGCCAGAGTTTCTGATGGTGCCGATATCTGAAGAGGATTTGAAAAAAAGAACGCTGGCCTCACTTGGCCTAGTTTTGCCTCGGACCAGCCTTTCGCTGTCGCGGGTGCTGGCGTTTAAAAGAATTGGATCTTTTTTCATCGGACATCCTCATTTGCGGTTTACCAAAATGGTAGTGTGAGTATATCATTAAAAGATCAAATGAATAAAGAATGGTTTATATTTAAAGGCACCCATCACTTAGGCCCGTTTTCGCTGCAGGAAATGGAGGATTTTTTTCACACTGGTGAAGTCAATGCCCAATCCCTGGTATGGAAAGAGGGTTCAGAAAAATGGGAAGCGTTGAGTAAAACCCGCGAATTGCTTTTCTTGATTAATAATCCGACGAAAAAACCAGAGGTGCTTCCGGATTTACCGAAGCTCCCTGACTTGCCTGATGATATGCCTCCGCCGGCCCCAAAAGCGCTGGCCACAAAAAACTCTGTCCCGGTCATGGATGATGATGAGCCGCCTCCGATTCCTTTGGATGCTATTTTAAATCCGACAGGGCGAAAGGAAATTTTCCAGGAAAAGACGACCCCCACCAGATCGAATGCACCAAAAATAATTTTTGCTTCTTTTGTTGCTCTTTTTGCCGTGGTGATGGCGTGGTTCTATATGAACGAGCGCACTTCATCGATTCAGATAAGAGTAAAAGGGATGATGCCGGTTTATGTGGAGAAGCTACAGGAAGTGGCCACCCAGAAAACGCCGTCGCTTGCTATGACGATGGCACTATCTCTCGATGGGAAAACTCTTTATGCTTCCACGAATAAGGAAGGTGAGATTCTCACCATTATAAAAATGAAGTCGTTGCCAAAACGCGCACTGGGAACTGAGGACGTTGAAATCCTGGTTCGTGGTGTAATCAGGGATCATTTAGGTGAATACGGGAAAATGCAGCTCACAAAAGGCGCACAGTTTGTTCCTGGAGAGTACGACATCGATTTTACCGGAAGAAAAATGCATTTTTTAAACCGCAAGTTTAAATTTTTAAACGGCATTGGTTTCTTTAAAAAACTAAACACGACTTATAATTACACCACAACTGCTTTGATCTACGCCGGGACTCCCCGTGAGTTTGAAAAGAAGTTGCTGGAGTACAGAGAAAGCATCGTTAATGAAAAGTTAAAGCCATTTAACGAGAAACTCGAGCGCATCCAGACTTTGGGATCAATGCTTAACAAGACGATGGAAGACTACCTGAGCGCTCTGGGTGAAATGAAAAAACCAAAGGATGCGGCGATTTTTGAGAAACAATACATGAAGGAGATTTCTCCGATCGTGCAATCGCTGGTAGTTGCGGCCAATGAGATCGCGAAAAAATCAGAGGCCTTTGATGATTCGCCGGAAAGTAAGATAGGCAGTTATAAGGGCCAGGTTCAGTTAGGTAAACAGCTGGGAGAAATGGCTTCCGATATGATCACTGAGACGGGCAAGCAAAAGAAGCTTACGGATGTGGAGAAAAAGGCCCTGCAGGTGAAGTTTGAGTCACGCTATAAATATATTAAAACGCAGATTGATATGAGTATTGTTCAACTTCAGGAAGAAATTAGTAAGATTTCTAATTAGGTTTTTAAAATGAAAAAGAAATTAATGTGCTTGGCCTTTTTAAGTCTTGTTTCATGTTCATCTAACAAAGCACCTTCGCCTGTTACTCAAGAGTACTCAATTGAGAGAAACTGCTCGCCAAGGGCCCTTGAAAAACTAGCTGCGGGTTCCGGCGATGCAAGGCCGGTTGCAGCTGACAAGACTCATATGGAAATCCGTGAGCAGATAAGAAAATTAGCTCCAGGGGCGCAGGAATGTTTCCAAAATGCGCTGGATACAAAAAATGCAGACGACTCCCCTTATCAGGTCTGCCTGGTCATTGGAACTTCAAAAGAGGGGTATTTAGACTTCATCGATGTGGAAGATAATACACATCCGCTCTCGGCGCCTCTAAAAAATTGCATTATCGAAAATTTCATTAAAGTGAATATTCGAAAAGCAAAGAACGCCACAATCACTCAACCAATCAGGTTGCAGCCTCGTCGGGTTAAGTAAAAATAGGATACGCCGTTTTAGCGGTGTAATCGAATTTCTCAGCACAGATAAAGTCACCCTTATCGTTCTTCTTAACTGTCGAGCCGTAAAATAGCGGGTCGTGTTCAAAAATCATCGCAAGATTTTTTTGCTCAATGAAATTTAGAAACTCTTTTTTATCCTGAGTCGTCACTCCTGGAGAAATGTCATAACCCATGACCCAGGGGATGTGGACGTGATTTGAGGTTGGGATTAAATCCGCCATATAAATGAACTTATCATCATAAGCGTGAAGCAGGTAAGGCGTATGCCCCATTGAGCATTTAAATTTTATCCCTGGAAGAACGTCGCCTTCCATGCCGTCGATAAAATGCACTTGATTGTGTTCTTCATACCATTTGATCACAGGTAAAAAGTATTCAATCTGAAACGATCCTGTATCTCTGTCCGTCGGTTTTTGCGAGTATTCGAAATGTTTTTTATGAAGATGAACTGTGGCCTTTGGGAGCACCGGCGTGATTTTTCCATCCACCATCTTTCCGATTCCGCCCACGTGATCAAAGTGCAAGTGAGAGACGATGAGGTCGGTAATGTCTTCTGGTTTTAATCCGACTTCGGCAAGGGATAGTTCAAGCGGAGAAGGACGTCCCACAACTCCAAAACGCTCATCCCATCTCTGGCCGTGGTAATCACCAATCCCAGTATCGATTAAGATATTTTTATTTCCTTCTTTAATGAGCACTAAACGAAGTGCAAGTTCGATCCTGTTTTGGTCATCGGCCGGATGGACTTTATTCCATAATGGCTTGGGGATGATCCCAAACATGGCGCCACCATCAAGTTTGAATCTCGCAGGTTCAAGAGAGAAATATTGTTTACTTTGCATATTGTTAAGCCTGTTTTGGGCGGATTTTTCTTACATTCCGCTCGCGGGTAAGCTTAGAGTAAAAAATTGTTCTCAATTTGGCATTTTTTTTCTGCTATTTTCGCAATGTTCCTTTAAGGAGTTGCGCCCAGCAATTAATATGGTCGGCGTCTTAACTATTGTCTACACTTCACAAAACTCTATTGAGGAGAATCTATGAACGTCCATGAGTATCAAGCAAAAGATTTGATGCGCAAATTTGGTATTAAGGTTTTAAACGGAAAAACTGCTCAGTCTGTTGAAGACGCAGTTAAAGGAGCGGAAAGCTTAGGCGGGAAAGTTTGGGTTGTT
>JBEIPI010000170.1:0-4665 GCA_040377165.1 Bacteriovorax sp. | reverse complement strand
CTAAAGGAGAGAGTGAATGGAAAAAGAATTAGACCTCTCTTCAATCCATAAAAATTACGAATACTCTTCACCCTTTCAAAAGATCGGAAAAGTTTTCGCAAATAAAGGGATGGTGTATGAAATCAACCTTCCAAGAGCACCGATCGGCTCAAACGTAGAGTTTGTGACAGAGTTTGGTGATAAATCACTTGGTGAAGTTGTCGGTATAAATGGGAACCGCTGTATGGCGATGCCTTACGATGAGATTTCAGGGATCAACTCAGAGACCCGCGTTTACTTAAAAGACTTAACCACTACAATTAAAATTTCAAATGGATTCTTAGGGCGTGTTATTGATTTTCAGGGAAACCCAATTGATGGGAAAGGCCCGATCGAGCAAGCGGGAGTAGAGGCGAGAAGCATCTACGGCTTGCCTATTAACCCGCTTGATAGACCACCAATCAAAGATTCATTAGACACAGGCATCCATGCCATTAACTGCTTTATGACGGCCGGAAAAGGGCAGCGTTTTGCGATTATGGCCGGCTCGGGTGTTGGTAAGTCGGTTACCCTTGGTATGATCGCTCAGAACTCCAGTGCTGACATTAACGTTATCGCACTCATCGGAGAGCGTGGTCGCGAGGTTTTGGAGTTCATTGAATCAGATCTTGGGCCGGAAGGAATGAAGAAATCTGTAGTCGTAGTTGCGACTTCGGACTCGTCAGCTTTAATCAGAATGAAGGCCGCTTACGTGGCGACGACAATTGCTGAATATTTCCGCGATCAGAATGCGGATGTACTTTTGATGATGGACTCGATTACTCGTTTTGCCATGGCCAACAGAGAGATCTCGCTTTCTGCCGGTGAGCCGCCAGGACAGAAAGGTTATACGCCTTCAGTTTTTGCAAAACTTCCAAAGTTAATGGAGCGCGCGGGAACGAAAGCAGGGTCAGGATCAATTACAGGAGTTTATACTGTTCTCGTTGAAGGGGGCGATATGGACGAGCCAATTGCCGATGCGGTAAGAGCGATCGCCGATGGTCACATTATTTTATCAAGAGAGTTAGCGTCGAGAAACCAGTTCCCGGCGATTGATGTTCTGGCATCTCTTTCGAGGGTTATGTCGAAAGTCGCGACAAAGGAGCACAGAATTGTGGCCAGTCACCTTCGCGATCTAATGGCGTCTTATAAGGCCAATGAGGATTTGATTAACGTAGGCGCTTATGCCAAAGGATCAAACCCGAAAGTAGACAAGGCAATGGTTATTTACGACGACCTGATGAATCTGCTTCGCCAGACTCAGGGGATGACGGAGTTCCTAACGATTGAAGCATTGTTCGACCGTATGGTTGAGATAGCAAGAAAAGCTGAAAACATTAATAAGTAGTTTTATAAATGCAGAAATTTAAATTCAAACTCGACGGTCTCTTAAAGGTTCGCGAGTTTAAAGAGAAAAAAATCAAGATCGAGCTGGGAGAAATCCTTAGAGAGATCACTGCGGTAGAAGACAAGATTGCTGAGGCCAATAGAGCGATCTCTGAGACCTATGAAGCGCAGGAAGCTTTTATGATTGATCCGTCGGCAGGGCAGATGCTGCAGTTTTTCCCGCAGTTTATTCAGGGGAAAAAAGAGGATATCAAGAATAAAGAAAATTTACTTTGGTCTCTTAAAAAAAAATATGACAAAAAAATCGCGGAACTGGCACAGGCCCGCGGAGAAGTGAAGATCATGGAGAACTTCAAGGAAAAGAAGAAGGACGAGTGGTCTAAAGAGAAAAATAAAAAGGAACAGGAAGCGATCGAAGAAATTCTGATGATGCGCTCAAATGGCTCTAAAGGATTATTATGAAAACGAGAAAAATTTTATATTCAGTTTCAATCGTGGCAATGCTTACAGTCGCAAGTCTTGTCTATGCGGCATCAGCTAAAAAAGCGTCACCGGCACCGGCGGGACCAACTAAGCGTGAATACACCGAAGAGGAATTCAAGGCAGCAGTTCTGGAAGAGGCGACAAAGCTGATGAAAAAAGCGGGCAGTGCTCACCTGGTAGATTTCTCAAAAGAGCTTTTAGAGAAAGAAGAGGCGATGAAAGTAAAAGAACTTTCAATTAAAAAAGAGCAAGAGCAACTGGACATGAATAAGGCCGACTTTAAAAAGAAGCTGGTGGAGTTTCAGGATTCACAAAAAAAATTCCTGGGCTGCGTGGACGAGAAGAATGATAAAGCGGATAAGCGTGTAAGCCAGATGGTTGACGTTATTTCCGGAATGAAGCCGCAAAGTGCGGCCGATGTTTTAGCCGTTCAAGATCCTGACCTTTCTGTTCGGATACTGGGCGAATTGGATTCAGCGAAGGCCTCAAAGATCTTTAATTTGATGGATAAGGAAGTTTCTGCCCGACTTCAAAAGCAGTTCCTTCAAATGAAAAAGTAAGATAATATAACAAGAAGCGTTGTAAGTTTAATTAGGAAGATTAAAGGAACGTATGCAAGGATTGCCAGCTAATTTATTAACTCAGAATGTAGCTCAAGCTACTGTGAAAGGAGATGTGAAATCTCCTGCGTCTGTTGTTAATGGAGAAGTGGTTGTCGCTACACCTGGACAGACTCAAACAACTGGCAGTGCTGAAGCAAAAAATTCTTTCGCAAATCTTTTCTCAGGACTGATCGGAGAAGAGGCAAACAAGGTCGAAGGCAAAGGTGAGAAAGTTGAAAAACTTCCGGCGCAAATGGCCGAAGAAGTTAAAGCTCAAACCAGTGCTGAAGCAAAAATGGACTCACTACTAAAAGTGAAAGGCCAGGACCAAAACCAAAATAAGCATATTGATCAAAAAGCTCTAACGTCTGAGCAGGCACTGTCTCCGGAAGTGTTAAAGAATATCGATAGTCTTTTAGTGAAGACCCCGGCTGCACAAACTCAGTCAGTAGAAGGTCAGGTTTCACAAAAAATCGCTGGTACTTCAAGTAACCTGGATCAACTTCTAAAAACCCTTAAAGGTGAAGAAGATGTTCAAGTTAACTCTGAAGGTGAAGTGATTGAGTCTAAAGAGACCAAAACATCTAAAGGAAGTGCACTTGATTTCCTTTTAAAACAATCAAAAGAAAGTGATGTAGGATCTGTTTCTGTTGATTCAAAAGACGCAAAAATTTTAAAAACTAATCCAGAAGTAGTTTCAAAATTGGGTCTTTCAAGTGAAGACTTCGTCAGCCACATGAATGTGAAAGACGCTAAAAACAGCAAAGGCGAAAAGATCGCAGGCAATAAATTAGATGCAGAAGTAATGTCACTTGACCCGAAAGAAATGGTCAATAAGCAGATGAATGCTTCAATGAAAAGTTATGGCCAGAAACAGAATCTTTTAAATGACCATTTAATTAAAAACACTAATGATCTTGCTTTTAAAGACACGAAGGTAAAAGCATCATCGGATGAGTTGAAAAATTCTGACATGAAGATTGGTGCGGAACTATCACAATTAAAAGAGCCGTTCATTCAGTCAATGACAAATAAGCAGGAATCAGCTCCACAAATGGAATCACAGAACGCCGGAAAAGTTTTAGATCTGGCGAAAATGAATACATCAAACACCACTGAGATCATCAAGAGAATCAGTGACTACGTCCAACAGAATCAGGTGGCCAATAAAGATAGCCTTGACCTGACTGTCAAGCACGACTCTCTTGGAGAATTTAAAATCCAGGTAAACAAACCAATGGGATCTTCTTCTGCTCCAATGGATATGCAAATCACGACATCAACTCCGGAAGGACATGAGTTCTTTGTTAAGAACGAAACTGGTCTTCTGAAGAATTTATCTCAAGCGGGAATCCAGCTTTCTGACCTAAGAATTGTTTCGAGTTCTGATTCAATGGGGTTCACTCAGAGTGACTCAAGACAATCGAACAACTCTCAAAATGGGAGCCAGGCACAAAGAGAATTTATGAGTTTTGATTCAGGTGATTCGAGAAATGGATCAGAGAGAAGAAGAGAGCTGTGGCAAGAAGCACGTCAAAACCAACAACGATACGGAGCTTAAGGTATGCCAGAAATTGGAAGACCAGTTGAGCAAAATCAATACGCAGATATAAAAATCAACAGACAACCAAGTGCTGCTAATGGAGCTGAATCTAAAAGAGTGCTAGGTGATTCTCTCAACCAGATCGCCGGAAATAAGCCAGAAGCACGTTTTGTTGATAGAAGAAAAAAAGAAGAACTTGGCCAGGATGGATTCATGAAACTTTTAGCTCACCAGCTAAAAAATCAGGACCCGATGAAGCCAATGGATCAAAAGGATTTCTCTGCTAACCTTGCTCAATTCTCACAATTAGAGCAATTGACAGCAATGAATAAAAAAATGGATTCGGTTAATCAGAACGCTCTTGATGACAAGCGTGTTCAAGGTGCAGCTTTCTTAGGTAGAAAAGTTGTGACCAACGGAACAAGTATTGACTATAAAGGCGATGGGAAAGATGTAAAAGTTCCTTTCTTCCTTGATCAGCCAGCGAAGGCTGCAGTTATCAACATTCTTGATAACAAAAACCAATTGATTGCCAGAATTGAAAAAGAAAATTTAAATCGCGGAATGCAAGATGTAACGTGGGATGGAATTGGTTTTGACGGACAGATTGCGGCGAAAGAAACTTATCACTTTGAGGTGATTGGTTTTGATGAGAATAATAATAAGTTTAAT